>JAJXUK010000014.1 GCA_021782915.1 Actinomycetes bacterium
GACGAGCACCGCGCCGACCACGACGAGCACATCGACCACGACGAGCACCGCGCCGACCACGACGAGCACCGCGCCGACCACGACGACGAGTGCTACGTCCATTACGATCCCGGCTGGTCCGGGGACAACGACGCCGTCACCGACGTACACCATTCCGGCTAAGGCACCTCAGACCGGAGTCGGTGGCGCTGCTTCGAGCGACGCGGGCCGCGTACTCGGCGTGAGTGGTCTGCTGTTCTTGTTGGGTATCGCGATCATGGGCGTCCTGATCCGGCGTCGACGGGCCTAATCAATCCGCAGCGTCGTAGGCTTGAGGTCTGAGCTGATAACGAGAAGCGAGGGCTAGCCAGTGCGACGGGTCCACCATCCAGTTCTGTGGTGGGCCCTCGCACTGGCTCTCGTGGCTTCCGGGGTGGTGGGACTCGTGATCGGTCTTAACTCGCCGGCTAAGGGCCCGTCCTTGAGCAGCCCGGTGGGCGTTACCGGTTTGCCCCCGACCTCGGGTGCCGAGCCCTCGGTGACCACGCGGCCCCCGACGACGTCACGCTCGGGTGCCACATCGACATTGGCGGCAATGACGGTGCCGAAGCCCGTGCACGCGTATCGGCACTACGTGGCCCGGTCGAGGCCCGAGTACCTGTACGTTCCCGGCCTGGGCATCTCGGTATCGCTCGGCGTGCTCGGGCTCAACAAGGATGGCACCGTTCAGGTGCCGACCGACTTCTATCAGCCCGGCTGGTACAAATATGGCCCAAGCCCGGGTCAGCGCGGCTCGGCCGTCATCTTGGGCCACGTGGACAGCTACAAGGGCGTCGCTGTCTTCTTCTACCTCGATCGTCTGCGCCCGGGGAATCCGATCATGGTGCGCCTGCGCGACGGGGTGGTCGTGCACTTCAAGGTGATCGGGGTGCGCGAGTACTCCAAGAGCAACTTTCCCGGCACTGCGGTCTACGGGATGCGCCCCTACGCCGCACTGCAGCTGGTGACCTGCGGAGGAACTTTCGACCGCGCCACCGGGCACTATCTGTCCAATATCGTGGTCTACTCGGTCATGACTGGCTGGACGCGGCCCGCCCGGTGACCCCGGCAACGTGCTGCGTCCATAGAACGAAACTTTGACAGTGGACATAACCATCCGTTCATCCGATGGGCAGGATATATACAAGTAATTCACTTGAAATTGACAACTACTCCTCAACGGCGGGACACTGGAGGTATCGCGAGGGCTGAGGAGGTGCGAAGTGAGGACGTTCAATCGGAGATTGCAGGCGCTTCTTACAATGTCGGGGGCCGCAGCGTTGGGCGCCGTCGGTTTCCCGCTGCTCTCAGCCAGTGCTTCGCCCACTGTACTCAGCGGTCCGCAGGCGTACGTCGACGGCCCGTCGGGCAACAGTGGCAACATCACGTCCTGCGCGGGCGATGGCGTGAACGACGCGAGTGTGCAGAACGCCGTGCGCCTCGCTGCCGGCTACGCAACGGCCAGTGGTGGAGCAAACCTCGCCCCGTACTACCCGAGCGTCGCGACGGACTCGCAGGCCTCCACTCCCGGCAGTTACGCGGGCGGTCTGCTAGTGATCAGCGTGGGTGGCGCGTCGATCACCGTTGTCTCCTCGGGATCCGTGGTGGTGGACTACATCGCCGTGCACGGCGGCAACGCGGGCTCGGGCCCGTCGACGAACGTCTATTGGGGCGCTCTGCAGAACCTGGATGAAACAGCTAGCTACGTCGCGGCTCAGGGCTTCAGTGGTTGGTTGGTCTGCTACAACACCAGTGGCACCACCACGTCGAGTACCACCACGTCGAGCACGACCACGGAGCCGAGCACCACCACGTCGAGCACGACCACGGAGCCGAGCACCACCACGACGAGTACGTCGAGCACGACCACGGAGCCGAGCACCACCACGTCGAGCACGACCACGGCGCCGAGCACCACCACGACGAGTAGCGGGAGCGGCACCACGACAACCCAGGCGAGCACAACAACCTCGCTCGTCTTCCCGCCGCTGACCGTTCTGCCCACCACGAGCGCACCGACGACCACCTCGACGGTGGCGGTCACCACCTCGAGTGCTCCCAGCACTACGACCGAGGTCACCGTGACTATTCCCGCCGAGCCGGGCACCTCGAGCCCGGAACCGACGTTCACCATTCCGAGCGGGGCCGCTTCAACTGGTGCGGGTGGAGCCGCCCACAGCCCGGTTGGGCCGATCCTTGGAGTGAGCGGCCTTCTCGTGCTCCTGGGCGCGGGTCTGGCGGGGCTGCTCCTGCGACGTCGTCGGGCCTAGCTCGACGCGTACACGCGTCCGGTCGGCCACGTAGCCGACCGGACGCGATGAACTGGCCAGCGCGGGTCTCCTAGCCCCCCGGTTCTCCCGCGCTGGCCAGACCAGTGATCCGAGTCGCCGGCACCGCCGGCGACTCGGTGCGACATCGCTCTCGTCAACAGCCCACGGCCGGCTCGCTGATGTGCCGACGCGGTTCGAAGGAGCGCCCACGAGTGAGCGACGGTGCGACTGCCACGGTGCTCACCTCAGCGGTGAGCAAGTTCAGGCTCCTCAAGGCTGTCATCTAGGTGAGCCCCGACGTCCTCGTTTGGCGGGCGCACTGTGCCCGGGCGGTGCCGCTGGTGGAGCTCGAACATCTCACGAGTTCGAGGTGGACCTAGAAGCTGGAGGTCCCGTCCGGCGTCCCGTTGCCCGTGGGACCGTTGAAGTCCACCAGGGTGTGGCCGCTGTAAGAACCACTCAAGCTCTGGGTCGCGTCGCACAAGTAGTTACCGCAGGTGGCATTCGAGCCTTTGGTCACGGGCCAGAGCCCGCCAGCGCCGTAGAGTGCCGCGGCGCTGAAGGTGCTGGCGTTGCCGGCGAGGGCGATGACCGAGGCGATGATGGGCGAGGACACGCTCGTGCCGCCGAAGACCAGCCAGCCCGAGGTCCCGTAGGTGTCGTAGACGGCCACGCCGGTGTAGGGATCCGCCACGGCTGAGACGTCGGCCACCGTGCGGGTGCTGCACTGGCTCGTCACGGGCTGCCAGCCCGGGTTGGGCTCGTAGGTCGAGCAGCCCGAGCCCGTGCCCTGGCTCGGGCCGTTGCTCCAGACCGTCTCGCTCCAGCCGCGGGCGTTGCTGGCGCTACTGAGGGAGGTTCCGCCTACGGCGATCACGGATGGCGACGCCGCGGGGTAGTCCACCCCGTAGCCACCGTCACCGGCACTCACCGTGACGGCCGAGCCGGGCTGGTTGTAGTAGCTGTCATAGGAGGTCTCCGAGGAGAACTCGCTCGCGCCGTAGCTGTTGGAGATGGCGACCGCGCCCATGCTGTTGGCCGTCTTCACCGCGGTGCCCAGGTTGCTGATCGTAGCGGAGGAGGCCTCCAGGAGAAGGATGTTGCAGTACGGGCAGATCGCCGAGACCATGTCGAGGTCCAGCGAGATCTCCTGGGACCAGGAGGTGCTGTTGTGGGGCAGGCTCGAGCCGCCCGACTGGTTGACCTGCAGGAAGCAGGGTCCGCTGCCCGTGCTGATCGGGTTGGAGCACGTCGTCAGACTCGGCAAGTTGAACGTGGAGCGGTAGGTGCTCACGTCGCTGTAGGCGCTCGGGTCGTTGTAGGCGTCCACGATGGCCACCGTCGGACGAGACGATGGCGTGAACTCCGTGACTAGCGATGGCAGGTTGTATGCGCTCTGCAGATCGGACGGGTAGAAGCCAGAGATGCCCGTCGTGGCGATTGTCGTCGTCGTGGTCGAGGTGCTAGTGGTCGTGCTAGTGGTCGTGCTAGTGGGGTGCCCGTGCCCTGACTTGTTGGGACCTGACTTTGCGTTCGGGACGTGCTGGCCGACCCAGGTGGCGGGGTTGAGGAGGCGGAAGGCCTCGCAGTGGGCCACGCCGACGGCCTGAGACGGCGTGCACACGGCGGCGACACCCGACGCGGGTGCGGCCGTGGCCGTGGCCATGGAGACGCTGAGGCCACCGGCTCCGAGGCTGATGGCGGTCAGCACACTGAGAAGTGCAGTTGAACGGCGCAATCGCATGGTCCACCCCCGGCGCTGGTCGGAACACCACGAGCCTAACAAGACACCACGTGACGCGCGAGACCGCACGACATGGCGAGGGCTCCGTTCTTCCTGATCAGCTTCGTCGTGCGCCCCACGGCGTCAGAATCATCACTGGTCGCGACGGCTCTTGACAGGCGCACGGGCGTGCACGTCGCTCCGTGCGATGCCGGTCACTGACCCGCCGTGGATCGCGCCGCTGCCCGGCGCCAGCGGCTCATGTCAATGACCCGAGAGACAACTCACGAACAACTCTCTAACAAGAGTCTCACAAACTCTCTAATTCTCCCATTTAGAATGTCATGATGAGCCGGCTGCGCATTTTGCGCGGCAGACTCTCAGGTTCCTGAGGTGGTCCCACGAGCATGCCCTTGCGAGGTGGACCACGCCCAAACGCGGGTCGCCGCGCGGGTTGGTGCCGATTCCATCTACTCGCTATTGAGCCGTTTGATCAGGTATAAAGAGCATCATACGGCGTGTGCACGAAGGCCCGCGGTTGTTCGCAGCCCCGCCGAGCTGGATGCCACGGCGTCGACGTGACGTTGCGCGCTGATGAGAAGCTCCACGCGAAAACCACGTGTGGGGCGGTGATGGTCCGCCCGAATTACGTGAGTTGAGAGTTGGGCTCAAGTTTTCTTTATGTGGGGAACAGGATGATTCCTCTTTTGCACACTTGTGCACATGAAGCAATCGCAAGGGCCCAAGACATTCTCCACCGGTGACGTCGGCGATACGCCGCGCGAGCTGCCGATCCAGACCCGCCGGGTGCTGCGCAAGCGACACCTCTACTCCGGCACCGCCGCCATGGGCGTGGCTGGTCTCATCCTCGTGGCGACCGCGGTGCCGGTCGCGGCCATCCTGAGCTCGTCGACCACGACGAGTTCGACTCCGGTGCCCGCCAGCACGACGATCCCGGTGCCGGTGCACCAGGTGAGCGTCACCTCGCGCGCGCGCATCGTCGCCGCCCGCCAGAGGATCGCCGCGCGCGCCGCGCTCCGCCAGAGCCGCCTCGCCTCGTTGCGGCGCTCGGCCGCGACCTCCACGAGGGCCACCACCGTGCCGTCGGGGACGAACACCGGTGCCCGGACGGCTCACGTGGCGCCGTCTTCGGCGAGGCCGACAGCTTCGACCACGTCAACCACCGTGGCGCCCACGCCGGTGCCGGCGACGCACGCGTCGGCGCCACCGGCCAAGAAGCCGGCTCCGCGCGCCAGCGCCTCGGGTCCGAGCGCAGCGGCCCGAGCTCTGATGGGCCACCTGAACCCCGCGGCCAACATCGTGCCCTCGCCGAACTTCCTCAGCTCGGGCCCGTGCACCACTCAGGGCGGCTCATGGTCCTGTCAGAACCCGTGCGTCACCTCGTCGATGTCCTGGCCCACGTTCACTGACGCGTCCGCGTGCAACGACTACGTGCTGGCGGCGATCAACAACGCCCGTTCGAACGAGGGTCTCGCGGCGATGAATCTGCCGTCGAACTGGTACTCGCTGAGCACGCCTCAGCAGCTGTTCGTCGTGATCAACCTCGAGCGCACCGCCCGGGGTCTGCCGGCCTACGCGGGCATCAACGCCAGCCTGTCGGCGGTGGCCCAGCGGGCCGCCGGGGCCAACAACGACCCCGGCCTGGCCGGCGGCTTCGCGGTGGCCACGACGACGGGCGGCGCGCCCGCCTGGGGCGCCGCGTGGAGCGGTGGGTTCTCGGTGCTGGCCGCTGACTACATCTGGATGTACGACGACGGCTGGGGTGGCTCGGCCTCGACGACCTCCAACATCGCGTGCACCTCGCCCGGCGCGGGCGGCTGCTGGGGCCACCGTGACGAACTGCTGGGCTATGACCCGGGCTACAACCCGGGCGTGGGCCTGGACTCGACGAGCGTCCAGGTTGGTGTGGGCTACGCGGTGGTGGGCCGCTGGAGCTCCTTCACGGTCCTGCTCGAGCTGCCGGCGTCGACGCCGCCCGCGATGAGCTTCACCTGGACGTCCAACGTCCAGCCGTACCTGTAGCTTGACGCCGCCCCTCGGGCCCGCCGGCGTCGCCCCACTCCCCCCGGGGCGGCGCCGGCGCTAGTCGTCAGCGGGTGGTGACGCCGGCGGACTCGGCGCGTGGCGCACGTGGCCGATCGCCGAGGCGAGCATCACCGAGTTGGGGATGCGCAGGATTCCGTCGTCCGTCCGCACGGTGACGTAGGTGAGCCCGCTGCCCAGGACCGTGACGTCCAGGACTCCGAGCGTGCCGGAGCGGATGCGGATCGTGTCGCCGACGACGAAGGGCCGCGCGAAGAGCAGCACCAGCGCGGCGAAGACGTTCGAGAGGCTCTGCTGGGCGGCGATGCCGAGAATGACGCCCGTCAGCCCGGCGCCGATGAGCAGGCGCCCGAGTGACGCGCCGAGGACGGCGAAGGCTCCAAAGAGCAGGAGCACCAGCCCGACGCCGTTGGCCACGAGGCGCAGTGCTCCGCCCGCTCCCGGGTTGCCCCGGCGCGTGAGGAGCCGGCTGAGGCCGTTGGCCAGGTGGCGCACCGCCACGGTGCCAAAGCCCACGAGACAGAGCGCGCCGATGACCTCGACGCCGCCTGAGTAGCTCGCGTGCGGGCGGAACCGGCCGTAGTGTGAGCCCAGCACGGCGGCGGTGATCGCCGCCGCGCCGGCACCGAGGCCCACGGTCCACTCGCGCATCGGGTGGCTGGGGTGGTGGTGTTCGGCCAGCGTCATCGCCCTCATGGTACCGAGGCGCCTCGCGCCTCGGTGGTGGTGGCTGGGGGCCGTGCCGACGTAGCGTGGGTTCTGACCAGTACCGGGGGCGACATGGACGAGCACGAGACCAGCGACGACGACCCCGCGCAGTTGGCGCCACCCACGCCTGCGGGCCCGAGCGATCAGCTCGTGGTGCGCTGGACGCTGCGCCTGAGCGGCCCAGTAGTCAGCCCGCTGCTCGCGTACGTGCTCACGCGCGTGACGCTCGTGCTGGCCTGGTACTACGGCTGGGCCGTGAGCCACTTCGCGGGCCTGGGCCAGATGCTCAGCGGCTGGTACGGCCAGTACAACCTCGAGATCGCCGCCTCGGGCTACGTGCACGGCGCGGGCGCGCCGAGCTCGCCGACTAGCGCCTTCTTCCCCGGGTATCCGATCGCGGTGCGCGTGGCGCACGTCGTGTCGGGGCTCTCGCTGGTCGAGGCGGGGATCCTCATCTCGTGGGTCGGGGGCGGATTCTTCGTCGTCACGGCCGGACGTCTGGCCGCGACGCTCTACGGTGACGCCGCCGGGCGGCGCGCGGGAGTCCTGCTCGCGGTCTTTCCGGGCACGCTCGTGCTCGGGCTGCCCTACGGCGAGGGCCTGGCCCTCGCCCTGTCCGCGTGGTCCCTGCTCAGCGTGGCCCGGGATCGTCCCTGGCGTGCCGGCGTGGCGGGGGCTCTCGCCGGGCTCTGCTCGCCGCTGGCCGCTCCGATCGTGATCGTGCTCGGCCTGCGCGCGCTGCGCGAGCGGTCCCGCGAGTACGCCGGTGCCGCCGGCGTCGCGGCGCTGGGTCCCCTCGGCGCGCTCGGCCTCATCAGCGCGGTGACGGGCAGTCTCCTGAGCTGGCCGCTCTCGCTGCATCGCGGCCTCGGCGCGACCGTCAACGTCGTCAGCCTGCTCACTCACCTGCACCACTGGCCGGGCACGGCCCTCACGGAGCTGGCCAGTCTGGGCGCGCTGGCCCTGGCCGTGGTGGCCTGCGTGCGCGTGCGCGTGCCGCTGGAGTGGACCGTGTACGGCGCCGGCGTGATCCTGGTCGTGCTGATCGACGGGGGATCCTGGCTCAACCCTCGGTTCCTGCTGGACGCCTTCCCGTTGCTGCTCGGACTCGGCGTCTGGCTCAAGCGGGACGCGTACCGTGCGGCGACCTACGCCTTCGCGGCTCTGCTGCCCGTGGTCTTCTTGCTCTACATGACACTGGGCAACGTGATGGGTCCGCCCTAGGTCTAGGTGAGAGGGGACGAGGATGGATTTTCGCGATCTGGGGGCGATCACGATCTTCACTGAGGATCTGGGGGCCTCGCGCGCCTTCTACGGCACCGCGTGGGGGCTGCGAGAGATCTTCGCCGACGACGTCTCGAGCGCCTACGACCTGGGCAACACGATGATCAACGTGCTGGACGTCTCGGCCGCCGCGGACCTGGTGGCGCCAGCGCACGTGGGCGGGTGCGAGGCCGGCGTGCGCGCCCAGCTGTCGGTCTTCGTCGAGGACGTCGACGCGGCCGGAGCGCAGCTGGCTCGCGCGGGCGTCGAGGTGCTCTCCGGGCCGATCGATCGCGCCTGGGGCATGCGCACGCTGAGTTTTCTCGACCCGTCCGGACACCTCTGGGAGCTGGCCCAGGAGATCTTCCCGAGCTAGTTCAGCGCCGCGCGAGCACCTCGGTGCTCGGCACCAGGAAGCAGCCGTCCTCCTCCTCGGCCCAGGCCAGGAAGGCGGCCGCGATCTGCTCCAGCTCAGCCGGCCCGGCCAGCCCATCGGCCAGGCACTGCTCGGCGAAGGCGCTGTCGCGCACGCGCTCGGCCCACATCTCGGCCCACCAGCGCCGCTCGTCGGCGCGCCAGTAGACCCAGGTGGAGGCCGAGACCGCTTCGAGGCTGAATCCGGCGCGGCGCACCCACTGGTGCAGGTATCGCCCGGCGTTGGGCTCGCCACGATTGGCGCGCGCCAGGCGTTGGTAGAGGGCCCTCCAGGCGCTGAGGCGCTCGTCCTCGGGTGACCACGTGAAGGCTCCGTAGTCCGCGTCACGCACCGCGAGCAGTCCGCCCGGGCGAAGCACGCGGCCCATCTCGCGGAGGGCCGCGACGGGATCGCTCAGGTGCTGGAGGAGCTGGTGGGCGAAGACGACGTCGAAGTGCGCGTCGGCAAAGTCCAGGTGATAGACGTCGCCCACTCGGAACGAGACATTCTCGACGCCACGTCGCTCGGCTCGTTGGGCCGCCTCGATCGCCGCGGGGGCCACGTCGAGGCCAGTGACCGAGCCATCCGGAACGTGTCGGGCGAGGTCGATGGTCAGAGTGCCCGGGCCGCAGCCGACGTCGAGGACGCGCTGGTCCGCTTGCAGATGCTCCGCCAGGAACCGTGCCGAGTTCTGCACGTTGCGCCAGCGGTGGGCGCGCAGCACCGACTCGTGATGACCGTGGGTGTACTGATCCGGCTGTGGCACACCTTCACTGTGACAGCCCCGCGAGAGGGCCCGGACCCTGAGCGGCACTCAGTTGAGCCGCACGCGGGTCGTCTGAACGTCAGTCGACTAGGTCTCACCTGGTCAACTGAGCCCCAACTGAGTGGCGTTCCTCGAGCGTCATCAGGCAGAGTGTGACGGCTCGGACAGTGCGGCCTCGACGCTCGTCGCGACCCAGGACTCCTCGTTCTCGCGTGGGGACGTGCTGGTGATGCGGGTGCGCGATCTGAGCTGCTCGGTGCGACTGGCTCGTCGTGGCTCCGGTCGCCCCTCGTGGCGACCGGCAGAACGAACTCGCCCTCGCGCGGGTCTCACGGCCTCGACGTCGCGCCTGGCCGAGGCGGTGGACCTCGAGGTCTCGGTGAGTGAGGAGATTCGCACACGCCGTCGGCGCATCGGTCCTTCGGGGTGCCCGAGCCGCTCGGTGACGCTCTACCGGCCGAGCGCTCGAGGCCACCGCGCCAGCGCGTCCTCGCTGAGGTCACCGGTGCGGGCCTCGCGTTGTTGTGACGTTGTCGATCGTGGTGGCGTCGTCGTCACTAGGCTGGCTTTAGTCCTGGTCCGGCTGATGAAATCTCTTCAGGTGGTTCAGTAGCATTTGCGGAGGTGCTCGAGGAGGTGGCCGTGGAGTCGTCCAGTGGCTACGACGAACTGATCAACGCGCTGATCGATCCGTCCTTCATCGACTCGATCAACCTGGGCCTGGTCCTGCAGGACGTCGACGGGCACATCGTGGAGTGCAACGCCGCCGCGACCGAGATCCTGGGCCTGAGCTACGACGAGATCCTGGGGCGCACGTCGCGCGACATCGACTGGGGAGCCGTGCGCGAGGACGGCACGGACTTTCCGGGTGCCGAGCATCCGGCCATGCTCGCCCTGGACACCGGCGAACCGGTGCGCAACGTCGTCATGGGCGTGGACGCACCCCGGGCGCTGCGGCGATGGATAGTGATCGACGCGTTTCCCGTTCGTCGAGCTGGAGAGATCATCGGCGTGATGACGTCCTTTAACGACCAGACCGCGCAGATCACGAGCGAGCGGCTCCTGCGGCTGCTGGCGGGCGTGAATCAGCTGGTCATCGACGCGAGCAGCGAGGAGCAGTTCTACGCGGACCTCGTGCCCCTGCTGGCCAGGGGCCACGACGCCGTGGGGATCAGCCTGGTGCTCGAGGACGGGCGCGTCTTCGTGGCGGGGCGTGAACTGCCCGACGCGGTGCTGTGCGCAGGGGCCCTCGACGGCGTCCTCGGCCCGGCGGCCACCGCGCTGCAGCGTCGCGAGGCCCTCGTTGACAACGACCTCGGCGGGGCCGAGCCGGTGCGCTGGCGCCGCGACTTGCTCGACATCGGCGCCGGAGCCATCATGACGCTGCCGGTGAACCTGGGGGGCGTGCGCGGGGCGCTCTGTGCGGTCTCGGAGCGGGCGCGGGTCTTCACCGACGCCACGGTGAACGGCTTTGACGCCGTCATGCGCGAGATCGAGTTCGGGGTCGAGCACGTGCGCTCGCTCCACCGGCTCCAGTCGGCCCTGCACGGCACCCTGGACGCCCTCTCGGGCATGACCGAGTCGCGCGACCCCTACACCGTGGGGCATCAGTCGCGCGTGGGCGCCCTGAGTGAGCGAATCGCCCGGCGCCTCGGTCTGGGCGAGGAGCTGGTGCATCTCATCGGCCTGGCCGCCGAAGTGCACGACGTGGGAAAGATCGGGGTGCCGGTCGAGATCCTGACGCGCCCGGGGCGCCTCGCGCCGGTGGAGATGGACATCGTGCGCGAGCACGTGCGCATCGGCCATCAGATCCTGCGCCGGGCCCAGCTGCCCTGGCCCATCGCCGAGGTGGCCCTGCAGCACCACGAGCGCCTGGACGGCTCGGGCTATCCCGAGCACCTGGTCGGCGAGCTCATCATCCTGCCCGCGCGCATCGTGGCGGTCGCCGACGTGGTCGAGGCGGTCACCCAGTCGCGCCCGTACCGGCCGGGCCTGGGCGTCGAGCGGGCCCTGCAGATCGTTGAGCAGGGAGCCGGTCTGCTCTTTGACCCGCACGTCGTGGCGGCCTGTCGGGACGAGTTCGCCGCGGGCTTCGGCTTCGAGTGAGCCGCGGGTGCTGCTGGCGTGGGCTCGTGGAGCTCGACCGCGACGATCGCGCGGCCAGCGGATAACGTTCTCGCCATGCTGGTCGTGTGGTCGAGTGACCGCGCGAGGCCGAGAGCGGCTCTCGTGACCGGCGAGACGTGACAGGAGGCCCCGTGAGCAGTCTGGACGAGCACGGTCGGGTCGAGCCGCCCTCCGACGCGGACGAGGCGGCGACCCTGCTCGGCTTTCTCGACTACCAGCGCGCGACGCTGGCCTGGAAGTGCGAGGGGCTGAGCGCTGCGCAGCTGGCGAGCACAACGGCGGCCTCGAGCCTGAGCCTCGGCGGACTGCTCAAGCACCTGGCGCTGGTCGAGGACTGGTGGTTCGCTAGCGCGATCGAGGGCGCGGCGCTGCCCGCGCCCTTCGACGCGGTGGACTTTGACGCGGACCCGCAGTTCGAGTTCCGCACGGCGTCCCAGGACGCTCCGGAGTACCTGCTCGGCCTCTGGGTGGCGGCCCAGGAGCGCTCGCGCGCGGTCGTGGCGCGCGCCCTGGCGCGCGGGGACCTCGGCCAGCTCGCCCGTCCGCGCGGCGAGGAGGGACGACGCCCCAGCCTGCGCTGGATCATCACGCACATGATCGAGGAGTACGCCCGGCACAACGGGCACGCCGATCTGCTGCGCGAGGCGATCGACGGCGAGACGGGCGAGTAGGGCCGCCGGCGCCCTCGGGTCGGGCCCGCGGGTGCGCCAGGAGGGCCCGGTGGCGCCTCGGGCCTCAGGCCGAGACGGTGTCGGCGTACTGCTGGCGGAAGAGGTGTGCGTAGAGCCCGTCGCTGGCCAGGAGGGTCTGGTGGTCACCCGTCTCCACGACGCGTCCCGCGTCGAGCACGACGATGAGCTCGACGTCGCGGATGCTCGCGAGTCGGTGGGTGACGACGAAGGTCGTGCGACCCTTGGACACCACCTTCATGTTGCGCTGGATCGTCTGCTCGCTCTCGGCGTCGAGGGCGCTGGTCGCCTCGTCGAGGAAGATGACGGGTGGGTCGCGATAGAGCGCTCGCGCGATGGAGATTCGCTGGGCCTGTCCACCCGAGAGGGTGATGCCGCCCTCGCCGATGCGCGTGTCGAATCCGAGGGGCAGCAGGTCGACGAACGTGTCCACGTCGGCGATCTGGGCGGCGCGGCGCAGCGCCGCCGGATCGATCTCGGGATTGCCGAAGGCGATGTTCTCGGCCACCGTGGCGTCGAAGATGTACGGGGTCTGCAGGACGTAGCCGATGCGCGCGCGCAGGGCCTGCAGGCGCACGTCGGCGATGTCGGTGCCGTCGTACTTGATCGAGCCCTGCGTGGGCGTGATGAGCCCCGAGAGCAGTCGCAGCAGGGTGGACTTGCCGCACCCCGAGCGGCCCACCAGTGCCACGCGCGCCCCGGCGGGGACCTCGAGGCTGACGTCGCTGAGGATCGCCTGGTCGGCCCCGGGGGGTCGATACGCGACTCCCTCGAGCGAGATCTGCCCGTGCAGTGCCGGCATCGTGACGAGCGTGGAGGCCTCCGACCCCTCGCCCTGCTCGGGCTCTTGGACCAGGACGTCGTGGATGCGCGCGAGCAGCACGGTGGAGTTCTGCATGTCGTCCCAGAAGAGCAGCAGCTCGAGGATGGGCGCCGTGGCGATGAGCACCAGTGACATGAAGGCGACGTAGTGACCCAGCGAGAGCGAGTTGGCGTGCACCTGCAGCCCGCCCAGGTAGACGAAGAACGCGTACGTGGCCAGCGTGAGGGCGCTGGCCACGGTGCGGTAGCGGCCCACCGCGAGGTAGGCCGGGGCGAGCTGGGAGTTCAGGTCGCCCAGGAACGAGCGCATCCGCTCCTGCAGTCCCGTCTCGGCGCCCAGGGTCTTGACCGTCTCCACGCCCTTGAGCAGGTCCACCTGGTGGGCCTGGTAGAGGCCGTGGGCCTCCTCGGCCGAGGCGAAGATGGGGCGCAGCCTCGTCTTGGACCACCACATCACCGCGCCGTAGATGGGCAGCACGGCCAGGAACGCCACGCCGAGGCGCCAGGAGTACACGAGCATCATCGCGATGGCCACGCCGAGCAGCAGGATGTTGGTGCCCGCGCTGACGCCGTCTTGGATCAGCAGCGTGCGAATCGTGCGCATGCCCCCGATGCGGCGCTCGAGGTCGCCAATCTTGCGACGGGCGAAGTAGCTCATCGGCAGGTGCAGCAGCTTGCCGGTGAGAAAGTCGAGCGAGTGCGTGTCGAAGCCGATCGTGACCTTGACGATCACGCGGTTGGCGACGATGCTGATGAGGAGGCCGGCGATGACGAGCCCGAGCAGCGCGAGGCCCGACGCGTTCACGCTGGCGAGGCTGCCGTGCGAGGTCAGCGAGCCGACCAGGCTGTTGATCACCACGGGAACGCCGACCTCGCACCCCGCCAGCGCCAGGGCGAGCACGAGGGAGATCGAGAGTGCGGCGCGCTGCTCCAGCAGGAACGGCACGAGCCATCCGAGGGCCAGATTGTCCGTGGGCGCCTCGTCGAGCGCGTCGGTGCGAGTCACGAAGGCCGCGTAGCCCGTCCAGTCGCGTTCGAAGTCGGTGCGCGCCAGCACCCGCAGCCCGATCGCCGGGTCCGCGACGTAGACGTGCGTCGGCGTGATCGCGTAGAGGACGATCCAGTGGTTGCCCTTGTAGTGCACGATCGCGGGCAGCTGGTAGTCGTCGAGTCGCTCGCTGGACGCGTGCACCGGCTCCACGGCGAGTCCCGCGGCCCGTCCCGCACGCGTGATGCCGGTCAGTGAGGTGCCCTGGATGCCCGTTCCGGCCGCGTCGCGCAGGAACGCGGTGGAGACCTTGCGCCCGAAGTGGCGCGACACCATCGCGAGGCACGCGACGCCGCAGTCGGACTCGTCGAACTGTGCGACGAAGGGAAAGCGCGCGACGCGCCGCTTCGGGCTTGAGGTCGCCTTGAGCGGCGCGTGGCCCTGGGCGATCGCCGCGTCGGTGGCGCTGAGCGCCTCGGCGGAATGCTCCGCTCCGCCTGGCGAGGGCGTCTCGAGGGGTGCCGCGCGCGCGACGTTGGTCAGATCGGCCATCTCCTGGAGCCGTGCGGCGAAGCGGGGGCTCGCCTGCATCAGCTCGCGCAGGGTCGAGGGGCCCACGCGGATCACCTCGACGTCGCCCTGGGCGACGACGGAGGCGTCGGCGACCAGATCGCTCAGCGCGCCGCGCTCGCCGAAGCAGTCACCGCTGCGCAGGAAGCCGACCACCGCGCGCTCCTCGCCGCGCACGACGGCCAGCGTGCCTCGCGCGACCACGTAGATCCCGTCGCTCGGGCCGCCCTCCGAGAGGATCGTCTCGTTCGCCCCGACGCTCAGGGCCTCGAACTCGTCGAAGAATTGCGACAGGACCGTCAGCTGGATCATGGCGAACGCTGGCTGGAGTCGCAGTGTGCGACGGATCTCCTCGAGGCGCACGTGGCGCCGCAGGGCCTCGGCGATGGCGGGGACCTCGTCGGCCAGGGCGTCGAAGGCCTCGCGGCCCAGTCGGTAGACGGTGACGTCCTCGCTCGCGCGCACGGTCTCGACGCGCCGGTCGCTCTCGATGAGCGCGTCCTCGCCGAACAGGTCCCCCGGCAGCACCCGGGCCAGCATCACCTCGGCCGTGCCGCGGTGCGTCACGATGCGCGCGCTCCCCGAGCCGAGCACGTACAGGCTGTGGGGCACCTCGCCCTCGCGGCAGATCTCGTCGCCGAAGTCGAAGCTCTCGCGCCGAAACATGCGCAGGACGAGGCTCCTCAGCTCATCGGGCACCAGGGCGATGAAGGGCACCTGGCGCAGGGCGACGAAGTCGGCCTCGTCCAGCATCCCGTCGAGGGGACCTATCTCGGTGCGTGCCACGTCACCAGTCCCTTGGCCGCATTCGCCACCGCCGCGTCCACGAGGGTGGCGGTGGCGTGGGCGCGAACGCTCGGGTCCTCCAGTGAGGCATCCGCGCGCTCGCGCACCCAGACCACCGACCAGTCGCCCCCGAGCTGCAGCGGGCCGAGAGCCGTGTCCAGGCCCGAGGAGAGCAGCAGCGAGCCGAGCTCGTCGCTCAGATCTCCGGAGCGCACGCGACGCTGCTCGATCCTCGAGTGGGCCCGTCGCGCGATCTCGGCGAGCTCCATCGCGTCGTCATTCGCGCACGCGATCGCCTCGCGGGCGGCCGACTCACTGGACAGCGCGCAGGTGTCGATCGTCAGCACGGTCCACCTCGACCAGTCCCCCTCGAGCGTGGCCCGCAGCGCGGCGTCGCTGGCGACCAGATGGTCGAGGTCGCGATAGGCCGCGAGCCACGTCGACACGAGCGCGAGGCGCTCGTCGATCCAGGCGGGGTCGTAGGCGGCCAGGGGCGTGAGCGGATCGCTCGCGACGGCCTCGCGGCCCCGCGCGAGGTCGCTGGCGTCAGCCTCGGCCGGAGCCAGGCTCGCGGCGACGGCCCAGGACACGACGCGGGATCCGACCGAGGACCAGAATCCCTCGCAGTAGGCGTCGGTGTGCAGGGCGCTCGTGAACTCGGCGTCGAGGTCCTCGAGCCGGGGCGCGGGCCCGGAGGCGTCGTCGGTGAGAACGTGGCGGCGCAGGTGGGCCTCCCAGTCGGCCTGCGAGAGTCCTCGCTCGTCGAGCCAGGTGTGCAGGTCGTGGCCCGCCTCGAGGTGGCGCTCGCGGCGGAAGCGCTCGGCCGCTCGACGCAGCTCGAGCGCTCCGACCTCGGTGGCGGCGCTCGAGCGCCGGGCACTGGCACAGCGGCGTACGAGGGCGTCCCACTCGCCGGTGATGTAGCCGGCGAGCACCACATCGGCGAACGTGATCTCGGTCTCGCCGACGCTCACGAGCACGCCGTCGGGCACCGCGCTCGCGCCCGGTGTCGTGGGCTCGCTGGTCACGCTGACTCCTTCACGTGAGGAACGACGCTGAGTTGCGCCACGCCGCACGCGCGCGGCCCCGACGCGCGATCAGGGGCCCTCGGGCATCGAAACGGGCTTGCGCCGCGTCGGTGAGCGCGAGGGCCGTGACTGACGCAACGACGGCCGGCTCCCATGAGGCGAACCGACCGTCGTTGGTGCTGAACTGCTTCGTTAAAATTCGTGCATTCCGCCGACGACTCCGTCGGTGTCGGACTTCTCGAGCTCAAGGTCCGCGTCGAGCTCGTCGGTGGTGTCAGTGACTGTGGTGTCCGCTGCTTCTTTCTCAGCCATTGTGGCCCCCCTCATTGAGAATCCGGCACGTGATGCCGGATTCGCTCATTAGACCATCGCTGGTGTCGAATGTCAACGAAAGTTGTGATTGGCCGTGGCCGCAAGAATGCCCCGCCGTGGGCACTTTCGGCGCGGAGACGGGCTGTGACGTCGCGTTGGCTGAGAACGTCCTCAGACAGGGTGGTGTCCGTGCCCCGTGTCGCCCGTTCAGCTTCGCTCTTCGCACCCGGCGTCGTGAAGCCCCGAGCACGCCCGAGCGTCGTGAGGCGACGACGACTCCGTCGGTGTCGACGGCTGTGGCGAGTGAAGCTCACCGCGGCCCGGGTCGCTGATCGCGCACGCGCACGCGCAGAAGCCCGAGCCCGCTCACGGTGGGCCCGTCGCGTCGCCGCGAGGATCACGCTCGGCGCCTGTCGCTCCCGCGTGAGCGTGCAAGGCTCTGCGGACTACTGGGCGGTCCATCCCCCGTCGATCGGCAGGGCGGCTCCGGTCATCGTGGCCGCGTCGTTCGAGCACAGGTACTGGGCCAGTGCGCCGATCGCGTCGGGCCGAGTGAAGCTCAGCATGGGCTGCTTCTCGCTCAGCAGCGCCTCGCTCTCGATCAGGCTCGAGGTGCCGTTCGCCTCGGCCCGCGCGGCGATTTGGGCCTCGACCAGCGGGGTGAGCACCCAGCCGGGGCAGATGGCATTCACCGTCACCCCGGAGTTGGCCAGCTCGAGGGCCGCGACCTTGGTCGCCCCGAGCACGCCGTGCTTGGCGGCCACGTAGGCGACCTTGTGCACGCTGGCCACCAGCCCGTGGGCCGAGGCGATGTTGATGATCCGGCCCCAGCCGCGGCGGCGCATGTGCGGGATCGCGGCGCGCATGCCGAGGAAGACGGCGCTGAGATTGAGCGCGATGATCGCGTTCCAGCGCTCGATCGGGAAGTCCTCCACGGGCGCGACGTGCTGGATGCCCGCGTTGTTCACGAGGATGTCCACCGAGCCGAGGGCCTCGTGGGCCGCCGCGATCAGCTCGCTCGGCCCGTCGGACGTTGCCAGGTCGGCGCCGTGGAAGGCGACGGGTACGTCGTAGCGCTCGCTCAGGGCCCGGCGCATCGCCTCGATCTGCGAGGGCTCGCCGAAGCCGTTGAGCATCACCGCCGCACCCTGGGCGGCGAGGGCCTGCGCGACGCCGAGGCCGATGCCGCTGGTCGAACCGGTCACCACCGCGCACTTGTCTCTCAGCATGTGAGCCTCCCTCACTCTTCTCGTCGACCACGGCGAGGTGTTCGCCATCGCGCGAGGGCACCGGCCAAGCCGCCGGGCACGAAGATCACGAAGAGCACGAAGATCGCCCCGAGAAGGAACTGGGGCTGCGAGAGCGGCACGCGCAGCACGCTGGGCAGGTTGGCGAAGGCCGGTTCGCTGGCCACCTTCAGCAAGTACTGCTGGAGATAGACGTAGAGGAAGCCGCCGGCCACGACGCCCCAGCGCGAGCCGGCCCCACCGAGCACGACCATGACGAGCACCGAGATCGTCAAGGTGGTCGAGGCCACGGCACTGGGCACGGCGGTGCCGATGAGCAGGATGTAGACCACGCCACCGGCCGAGGCGATCAGCGAGGAGAGCACGAAGGCGCCGAGGCGATATCCGAAGGGGCGCAGGCCCAGCACCTCCAGGCGCGCGTCGTTGTCGCGCAGGGCGCGCCAGACGTGGCCCACGGAGGACTCCGTGACGAGGTACACCACGCCGTAGGTGGCCACGAGGAACCCGAGGGCCACCCAGTAGACGTAGCGCGTGTCCACGACCGCTCCGGACAGGAAGCCGGGCAGGCGGCTGGAGGACAGCGCCAAGCCGGTGTCGCCGCCGGTGAGGCCGTGCGGATTGTCCTCCACCAGGTAGTAGAAGGCCTGGGCGAAGGCCAGGGTCACCATGGAGAAGGCGATGCCGCGCACTCGCAGAGCGATCGCGCCCAGCACGATGGCGCTGAGGAGCCCGACCAGCCCGGTCACACCGAGCGCGGCACCCAGTGACCAGCCCCAGTGGGTCATCGCCACGTCGAAGACGTAGACGCCCTCGCCGAAGAAGAGCACCGAGCCCAGCGAGAGCAGACCGGCGAATCCGAAGAGCACGTCGTAGCCGAGCGAGACGCCGCCGAAGAGGAAGCACAGGGCCAGCACGCCGAGGGTCCCCGTGGAGTTGACGACGTTCACCGTGCCCGGCAGCACCCAGGGCACCGTGAGGCCGATGAAGGGCACGAGCCCGGCGAGCAGGATCCCGGCGCCCACGGCGGCGTGCCGGACTCTCACAGGGTCCTGCCGAAGAGACCGCGGGGCCGCCACTCGAGCACGAGCGCCAGAATGAGCACCACCGACAGGTTGCCGACTTCCGCGAAGCCGCTGTGGGCACCGAGGTAGAAGTTGGTGTAGTCCTGCACGAGGCCCACCATCACGGCCGCGACCGCCGAGCCGCGGATGGAGCCCAGTCCGCCGATGACCACCACGATGAACGCGAAGATCAGCAGCGAGTCACCCTGGGTGGGCGAGACGAGATCGCCGGCGAAGACGACTGCGTACAAGAGCCCGGCCAGCCCGGCCATGGCGCCGCCGATCACGAAGACGAGCGTGAAGGCGCGTGAGACGTCCACGCCCAGGGCGCGCACCATGTCGCGGTTCTCCACTCCCGCGCGCACGATGATGCCGTAGCGCGTGCGCTGCAGGAAGTACTCCAGGCAGACGAGGACGACCACGCCGGCCACGAGGGCGACGATGTCGGCGTGGGGCAACACGACCTGGCCGACGCGGGTGGCCTCGAGCATCCACAGAGACGTGGGCAGCGACTGGGGGTTCGACCCGAAGCCGCCGAGCAGGAGGCCCACGACCGCCAGGTCCAGGCCGATCGTGACGAGGATCTGGCTGACCGGTCGGGCGTAGAGCGGTCGGATCAGGAGCAGCTCGGTGAGCAGCGCGACCAGAGCGCCCGCGAGCGTGGCGCTGAGAAGCTCGATGACGAACAGCCAGGCGCCGCCCCAGCTCGCGGGCAGGTGGCTGGCCAGATCCCAGCCGGCGTAGGCGCCCAGGGTCATGAAGAGCCCGTGGGCGAAGTTGAGCACGTCCATCAGGCCGTAGATGAGCGAGAGTCCCGAGGCGGCGAGGAAGTAGATGGACCCGAGGGCCAGTCCGGCGGCGCTGAGGGAGAGAAAGACGCTCATGCGGATCCGGCGACCCCGAGGTGCTGGCGCGTGAGTGCCGGATCGCTCAGGTCCTCTACCGATCCGGTGTGCACGACCACGCCGTGGTCGAGCACGACGACGTGCGAGGCGAGGCGGCGCACGAGGGCCAGGTTCTGCTCGACCAGCAGGACGGTCGCGGCCTCGGCCACTCGTTCCAGTGCCTCTGCTAGCTCGCCGATCACTTTGGGCGCCAGGCCCTTGGAGGGTTCGTCGATGAGCAGGAGCGGCCAGCGGTTCAGGAGCACGCGCGCGATCGCCAGCATCTGCTGCTGGCCGCCCGAGAGCGTGCCGGCGCGCTGGCGGCGCCGCGTGCGCAACTCGGGGAAGAGGGCGAAGACCGTGTCGTAGTCGGGTGTGGATCGCGCCTCGGCGAGTCGCAGGTTCTCCGCCACACTCAGCCCGGCGAAGACGTCACGGTCTTCGGGCACGTAGCCCACGCCGAGTCGCACGACGCGGTGTGTGGCCAGCTGATCGGTGTCCTGGCCGAGGATCTCGACGTGCCCGGTGCGCGCCGTGAGGTTCATCAGTGCCCGCAGGGTCGTGGTCTTGCCCACTCCATTGCGCCCGAGGAGCGCGGTCACACCACCGGACGCCACGTCCAGGTCGACGCCCTGGAGCACGTGCGAGCCCGCGAGGCTCACGTGAAGGTCCTTGACGGTGATCGCGTTCACAGCGGTTGGCCCAGGTAGGCGCGTTGCACGTCGTCGTTGGCGATCACGTCCTCGGGTGTCCCGCAGGCGAGGAGGCGCCCGGAGTCCAGGACGGCCACGGTGTCGGCGAGGCCGATGACGACCGAGAGGTGGTGCTCGACCATGACGACGGTGCGGCCCTCGGCGTGCAGGGCACTGATCAGCGCGCTGAGCTCGGGTATGTCCTGGGTGTTCACGCCCGCCATGGGCTCGTCCAGCAGCAGCGTGCGGGCCTCGCTCGCCAGCAGGATCGCCAGTTCCAGCTTGCGCTTCTCGCCGTGTGAGAGCCCCGCGGTGATGCGTGAGGACTGCTCGGTGAGCTGCACCCGCTCGAGGGCCTCGTGTGCGGCCGCACTCGCGGGGTCGGCTTCTCGCGGTGCGCGCCAGAAGTTCGTCGTTCCGCCGCGCTGGACCTGGGCGGCGAGGCGCACGTTCTCGAAGACGCTCAGTGACTCGAAGAGGGTGGAGGTCTGAAAGGTGCGACCCAGGCCCAGTCGGGCGCGGCGCGCGGGACGAAGTCGCGTGACGTCCGCACCGTTCAGCTCGATGGACCCGCTGCTCGGGCGGATGACACCGTTGAGCAGGTTGAGCAAGGTCGACTTGCCCGCGCCGTTGGGTCCGATGAGACCGAGCAGACTGCCGGCAGGCACCTCGAGGGTGACGTCCTCGAGGATGATCGCTCCCCCGACGCGATAGCCCAGCGCCCGCGCCGCTAGCGCGGGTGGGGCCATCGCGTCGGGGGTCACGTCAGTGATTTCAGCCGAAGTGGCCGCTCACCGGGGGCGCGGACTGGGTGGCGCTCAGCGTCGCGAGGTTGACCGGCTTGTAGACGCCGGTCACCGTGGACACCAGCTGGACCTGGAACATCGGCTGGAGCATCGCGTGGTCGCTCGTGCGGATCTGCTGGGGTCCCTTGGGCGCGTTGAACTTCCAGCCTTCGAGACCCTTGATCATCTTCATCACGTTGGTGCCCTGGCCGGTCTGGATGGCGCGCACCACCATCTGGGCCCAGACGAAGCCGTCAGCCGTGAACAGGTCCGGGTACGCCTTGTACTGGGCCAGCATCTGCTTGATGAGGTAGGCGTTGACCGCGTTGTGCGGAGACTCCCAGTTGTACAGCGAGATGTAGTAGAACTTCAGGCCCGCGGTCCCGTAGAACTGGTACGTGGCGGTGTTGGCCAGCCCGGTGATGACCTTCGAGCTCGAGAAGATGCCCTGCTGGTCGAGGGCCTGGGCGAGCGGGGCACCGGTGGCACCGGCCCACGCCAGGAACACGATGTCCGGGTGGTCGGCCTGCACCTGCAGGGCCGTCGGCGTGAAGTCCGTGGTCGTCAGGGGAACCAGCAGGCTGGTGACGGTGTCGCCCAGCGCGCTGAAGGCCTGCGTGCAGTCGGTGACGTAGCTCTGGCCGAAGGCGAAGTCCTGGGCCAGCACGAGGACCGTCTTGCCCGAGCCGAGCGCCTTGACGTAGCTCTTGGCGGCCTGCACGTCCTGGTAGGTCTGGCGACCCGAGCGGAACGTGTAGCGGTTCGCGCCGGTGATCTGGTCCGCCGCGGCGGGGCCCGAGATGTAGAGGACCTTGTTCTTCTGGGCCAGCGGGGCGAGCTCGGTGGCGATGCCCGAGTCGACGGTGCCGCCGATGATCTTGTAGCCCGATCCGACGAAGCTGTTGAAGTCGGTGGCTGCCGTGGTCGGGTTGTCGGCGTCATCGACGGTCGTCAGGCGGATCGGGTGCCCGTTCACCTTGTTCGTGCCCTTGGTGGCGTACTGGAAGCCGATCTTGACCCCCTGGAGCCACTCTTGGGTGTAGGCCGAGAAGATCCCGGTCTTCTCGGTGACGATGCCCACCTTGACGGCGCTGGCCGCCTTGGTCGCGGCGTTCGAGGTGATGCTCGTGCCCAGCGTCACGCCCAGCATCGCGCTGGCCGCGATGGCGGGCGCCATGACCCTTCGCACTGTCCTTCTCATTGGTCCTCCCCACGTTGGTGTTGGCCGAGGCGGCCTAGGGGCAGTACAGCAGGTTGCGACAAAAATGTCAAGTGAATCAGGCATCAGTTTCGCGCTACGCTGCCGACGAGGAAGGGAGGCCGCATGGCCCAGCTCGAAGCCCACGTCGAACCCGATCAGGTCGGTCTCGACTCGCGCGCCCTGGAGCGGGTGAGCGCCTACCTCGACGGCTACGTGTCCACGGGGCGCCTGGCCGGCTGGCTCGTCACGCTCTCGCGTGGTCCCGAGCTGGCCTGGGTGGGCCGTGGGGGGCACCGCGACCGCGAGGCGAATCGACCCGTGGAGGACGACACGCTCTGGCGCCTCTACTCGATGACCAAGCCGATCACCTCCATCGGCGCGATGATGCTCTACGAGGAGGGCGCCTTCGACCTGAACGACGACGTGGGCCAGTGGATCGACGAGCTCGCCGAGCCACGCGTCTACGTCTCGGGTCCGGCCAGTGACCCGGTCACCATGCCCTCGCCCGAGCCGGTGCGCGTGCAGCACCTGCTGAGCCACACCAGCGGGCTGACCTACGGATTCCAGTACCGCACGCCCGTGGACGCGATGTATCGCGAGCGCGGCTACGACATGTTCTGGCCCGAGGAGAAGGACCTCGGCGAGGGCGTGCACGACTGGTGCACCCTGCCGCTGCTCTTCGCGCCCGGCACGGCCTGGAACTACTCGGTGGCCACCGACGTGCTCGGCCGGCTCATCGAGATCTGGTCGGGTCAGAGCCTGGACGACTTCCTCTTCGAGCGCGTGCTGGGGCCCCTGGGCATGAACGACACGACGTGGTGGACGCGCGAGGACCAGCTCGAACGACTGGCCGCGCTCTACGTGCACGACGGGCAGGCCCGGCGTCAGGACGAGCTCGGCGCCGTGGCCACGCGGGCCACGAGGCTCCTGTCCGGTGGTGGAGGGCTGCTCTCGAGCGCGGGGGACTACCAGCGCTTCATGTCCATGCTGCTGGGCCAGGGCCGCCTGGGTGAGACGCGCCTGATCTCCGCGCGCACGCTGGACCTCATGGCGAGCAACCACCTCCCTGGTGGTGCGGACCTGGCGAGCTTTGCCCGTGACTCCTTCAGCGAGGTCGGCCAGAGCGGGGTGGGCTTCGGGCTGGGCTTCTCGGTGGTGCTGGACCGCGTGGCCAATCGCAGTCTGGTCTCGCCGGGCACGATCGCGTGGGGTGGGGCGGCCTCGACGTACTTCTGGGTGGACCGCACCGAGGGCCTCGCCGTGGCCCTGTACACCCAGCTGCTGCCGAGCTGGACCTACCCGTTGCGCCGGGACCTGCAGCAGCTCGTCTACGCCGCCCTGAGAGCGTAGGCACGCCTCGTGCGTCGGTGGGCCTCTATCGTGGGCGCGTGATCGAGGAGTCCTCTCCCGCGTCGAGCGACCTGGGCGGCGCCACCGGGCCGCCCGACTCGAGCGCCGCGCCCAAGACTCGCGTTCGCGCGCGTCACAAGGGCGAGCGAACGCGCCGCGCCCTGCTCGGCGCGGCCGAGCAGGTCTTCGGCGAGCTGGGCTATCACGAGGCCTCGGTGGCCAAGATCACCGACGTCGCCGGGGTGGCCCAGGGGACCTTCTACCTGTACTTCGAGAGCAAGCTCGCCGTCTTCGAGGAGGTGGTCGCAGAGCTGAACCGTCAGGTGCGCCACGCCATGAGCGAGGCGGCCGCGGGCGCGACCAGTCGTCTGGAGGCCGAGCGACTCGGCTTCGCCGGGTTCTTTCGCTTCACGGCTGAGCACCCCGCGCTCTATCGCGTGATCCGTCAGGCCGAGTTCGTCTCGCCGCGCGCGATGCGCCAGCACTACGAGAGCATCATCGCCAGCTACATCCCGGCCCTGCGCGAGGCCATGGCCGAGGGCGAGGTGGCCCCGGGCGATCCGGCGGTGCTGGCCTGGGCGCTCATCGCGGTGGGCGAGGCCGTGGGCATGCGCTGGATCCTCTGGGACGAGGCCAGCGACGTGCCCCCGGCGGTCTTTGACGAGATGGTGAGGATCCTCGCGCGCATGCTCGGCGTTGACTCGACCACGCGCGACCCCGCGCCATGACGGCCTCGAGCCCGGTGCCCGTGGGCACGTGGCTCGACGCGAGCCTCGCCACCCGCCCGGACGCGACGGCCATCGAGTTCGGCCAGAGCCGCGTGAGCTACGCCGAGCTGAGCGAGCGCGCCGACGCGATGGCGGGCGCCCTGTGGCAGCGGGGCCTGCGAGCCGGGGACGTCGTGGCCAGCCTGAGCGAGAATCGCCCCGAGCACGTCGCGCTGCTCTTCGCCTGCGCGCGCAGCGGCCTCGTGCTCTGTCCGCTCAACTGGCGACTCGCCACGCCCGAGCTGGCCGCACAGGTCGCTCTGGTCGCCCCGCGCGTCCTGGTGGCGTCGTCGCGCTGGGCCGACACCGCCCGGGCGGGCCTGGGCTCTTTGGTGGCGTGGGTGGCGGGCTTCGACGAGCTCGTGGCCGGCCCACCCGCTCGGCGCTGGGCGACGCCGGGCGAGGCCGACGGTCTCTTGCTCATCGCGACCTCGGGCTCCACCGGGGCGCCCAAGGGCGTGCTGCTCAGTCACGCCAACTGTCACTGGACCAACGAGAGCCTCGCCGCGCGCGTGCCCCTCGGTCCCGACGACCGGGTGCTGCAGGCCCTGCCCCAGTTCCACGTGGGGGGCTGGAACGTCCAGCCGTTGCTCGCCTGGCGCAGTGGGGCTCGCGTCGTGCTCGAGGACGGCTTCGAGCCCGAACGGGTGCTCCAGCTCATCGACGCCAAGCGCGTGAGCACGATGATGGGCGTGCCGACCATCTACCTCGCGCTGAGCCAGTCGGAGAGCTTCGCGCACAGCGACCTGTCGAGCCTGCGCGAGGTGGTGGTGGGCGGAGCGGTCATGCCGTTCGGGCTCGCCGCGCGCTGGGCGGCGCGGGGCGTGCGTGTGTATCAGGGCTACGGGCTCACCGAGGCCGGCCCGAACGTCTGCTGTCTGCGCCCCGAGGAGGCCGCCGATCACCCGGGCAGCGTCGGCCGGGCGTACCCGCACGTCGAGGTCGCCCTGTACGACGTGGCCGCCGGAGGCTTCATCGAGGGCGAGGGACGCGGCGAGCTGTGCGTGAGGGGCCCCAACGTGTTCGCCGGCTACGTCGCGGATCCGGCCGCGACCGCGACGGCCTTCGTGCACGGCTGGCTGCGCAGCGGCGACGTCGCCGAGCGCGACGCCGAGGGCTACTACCGCATCGTCGGGCGCATCAAGGAGATGTACGTCTCAGGGGGTGAGAACGTCTATCCCGGCGAGGTCGAGCGCGTGCTCGGCGCCTACCCGGGCGTGCTGGACGCCGCGGTGCTCGCGCGTGCCGACGAGCGGTGGGGGGAGGTGGGTGAGGCCTACCTGGTGCTCGAGGATCCGACGACTCTCGACGAGGCGTCCCTGCGTGGGCACTGTCGCGGCGCGCTCGCCGGCTACAAGGTGCCGGTCGCGTTCCACGTGGTCCACGAGCTGCCGCGCACGGCGGTGGGAAAACTCGATCGCGTCGCGCTCGCGCGACTCGCGCGCGGGGCCTAGGCCCGCTTCGCCAGCGCGAGGAACGGCGCGAGGCTCGAAGGGTCCAGGAGCGACGAGAGCGTCAGCACGCTCTGCGGATCGGCGCCGGCCAGGATGCGCTTGATCGGCACCTCGAGCTTCTTGCCCGAGAGGGTTCGCGGGATCGAGGCCACCACGACCACGTGATCAGGCACGTGTCGCGGGGACAGACGCGTGCGCAGCGCCTCGCGCAGCGTGGCCGCCAACTCCTCGTGGTCGCTCACCCCGGGCGCCACGACGAAGAGCCAGAGCTCGCCCGGGCCGCCCTGGGCGTCCTCGAGGTGCACGACCAGCGAGTCGAGGACCGCCTCGAGGGATTCGACGACGTTGTAGAACTCGGCCGTGCCCATGCGCACTCCGCCACGATTCAGGGTCCCGTCGGATCGGCCGGTGATGATGACGGTGCCGCGATCGGTCAGCGTGGCGCGATCGCCGTGAGCCCACAGGCCGGCAAAGCGCTCGAAGTAGGCGGCGCGGTATCGCTCGTCGCCCGGGTCGTTGAGGAAGCGCACCGGCATCGAGGGCAGGGCGCTGGCCAAGACCAGCTCGCCCTCCACGCCGACGACGAAGCGCCCGTCGTCGTCCACCACGCGCACGTCGGCGCCCAGGCAGCGACAGCTGATCTCCCCGGCGATGACGTCGTGCAGCGGACTGGCTCCCACGAAGCCCGAGCACACGTCGGTGCCACCGCTGAAGGACGCGAGCAGGAGGTCCTCCTTGACGCTCGCGTAGGCCCAGCGCGCCGCGTCGGCGGGCAGTGGTGAGCCGGTCGAGCCGAGGGTCGTGAGCTTCGAGAGGTCGAGCTCACGCCGGGGCTCGAGTCCGGCCTTGGCCGAGGCCGCCAGGTAGGCGGCGCCCAGTCCGCCGACGGTGACGCCCTCGTCGGCCATGAACTCCCAGAGGCGACCCGGCGGCGTGTTGGGGTGCCCGTCGAAGAGGGCCACCCGTGAGCCCATCAGGAGCCCGGAGACCGAGAAGTTCCACATCATCCAGGCCGTGGTCGAGTACCAGAAGAGCGTGTCGTCCGCGTCGACGTCGAAGTGATAGCCGAGAGCCTTGACGTGCTCGAGCACGATCCCGCCGTGGCCGTGCACGATCGCCTTGGGCTTGCCGGTGGTGCCCGAGGAGTAGAGCACGTAGAGCGGGTGATCGAAGTCCACGGGCTCGAGGTGCACGTCACCGGCCTCGGCCGACAGCTCCTCCCAGGACTCCCAGGCGTCCAGGCGCGACTCGCCGAGCAGTGACAGGCTCACCGCGCTCGTCACGCTGGGCAGCGCCGCGCGCACGCTCTCGGCCTCGGCGCGCACGTCGCGACGGCGCTCACCGTAGCGGTAGCCGTCGACCGCGACCAGGACGCGCGGCGCGCACTGGCTCAGTCGATCGAGCACGCCCTCGGGGCCCATCTCGGGCGCGCAGCACGTCCAGGTCGCCCCGAGGCCGACGGTGGCCAACATGAGGGCCACGGTCTCGGGGATGTTGGGCAGGTACCCGGCCACGGTGTCGCTCGAGGTCACCCCGCGCGCGCGTAGGCCCCGCTGGAGGCGCCCGACCAGGTCCACCAGCTCTCGTCCGCTGAGCGCCACGCGCCCGCGCTCGTCGTCGTGACCCACGAGCGCGACGCTCTCGCTCTGCGCGCGTCCTCGCAGGGCCATCTGCGCGTAGTTCAGCCTGGCCCCGCGCAGCCAGCGCACCGCACTGGGTCGCGAGGGGTCGGGCTCACGGATCGCCGACGGGGCCTGAGACAGCGGCACGTCGAAGTCGCGAATCACCTCGGCCCAGAACTCGCTCGCGCCCTCGGGCGACACCGACCAGTCCCAGAGTTCGTCGTAGTCGGCCGCCCCGCGCCGGCGGCGTAGGTGCTCGAGGCGCGAGGCGGCCCGGCGTGCCGTGCTCGGTGACCAGAGAGGGTTGGGCTTCGTCACGGCAGCGGCCACGGCGCCACGCTATACCGAGACATGACTCATACATCAGTAATACTTCATCTTACCTGGTCGGGCCCGTTCTCCATGAAGACGTACGCCCGGGACGTCGGGTGTGGCATCACGGGAAGCCGCGCCGCGGCGCGGCTTCCCGTGTCTGCCTACGGACGACGGAAGGTGATGCGCGAGATCGCCACGTCGGTGCGCGTGGGTGTGGCGACGAAGATCTCGCAGCGGCTCAGGTTGTTCGCCTTGGTGCCGCACGCGAAGTGCCCGATGGTGAGCGCGTGCACGACGAAGATCGTCGAGAAGGCCCCGTTGGCTCCCACGGTGACAGAACGGTAATAGTTCATGTCGCACTGGGCCTGAGTCCTGGCGCCCACGAGGCACTGAATGACGTAGTGCGTCCCGGCGGCGAAGCCGCGGCCCGTGACGCGCACGGACTGGCCGTTTCGCAGACCGGCCTTGGGGTGCACCAGGATCTGGCGCGGCACGTGCTTCTTGGGCGGCTTCGGGGCGAGGGTCGTGCTGGTCACGACGGGCTGGGCGAACGTGATCGGCGCGACGCCGCGGTCCGCACCCGTGATGTTGGCCACCACGATCACGCAGCTGGACAGGTCGGAGGCCGACGTGCCGCAGGTGCCGCCGTTACCCGGTGAGCCGATCTGTCCGGTGCTCACCGTGAAGTTGGTGGACGGCAAGTTGCCGGACGTGTCGATCGTCGCGGGTGTGGCCCCGTTGGTGTCACAGCCGGACTGGTTGGTGGCCGCGGCGTAGCACTCGATCACGTAGACCTGGTCCGAGGGCGTGAAGCCGCTGCCCGAGACCTGGATCGTCTGGCTGTTGGTCAAAGCCGTGCTCGCCGAGAGGACCACCGTGGGCGCGCTCGCGTGCGCGATCGGCTGGGCCGAGGCCCCGACCGTGCTGTACAGAACTCCGCCGGCCGACAGTGCGGCGACGACGAGGCTGATCGACACTCTCCTCATGACACTCCTCCCATGACTGGACCGCGCCGGGGCGCCGTCTTGAGGGCAGGCTACTGCTCCGGCGTCGCCAGCGGGCGCCGCCAGGGCATTTAGCGTTCGCGGGCGCTCTTTAGGCGCCGAAGCGCCTCTCGCGCCGGGCGTAGTCACGCAGGGCTCGCAGCAGGTCGATCTTGCGAAAGTCCGGCCAGTAGGGATCGACGAAGGCGAACTCGGCGTAGGCGGCCTGCCAGAGCAGGAAGCCCGAGAGGCGCGACTCTCCGCTGGTGCGGATGACGAGGTCGACCTCGGGCAGGTCGGCGGCGTAGAGGTTGCGCGCGAGGCCCTCAGCGTCGATGCGCTCACCGAGGCGCTCGGGTGCCACACCCGCCTCGAGCAGCTCGCCCACCAGTGAGCGCGCCGCGTCCACGATCTCCTGGCGTCCGCCGTAGCAGAGGGCGATGTTCACGCTCATCGGGGCCTCGCCGCTCTCGGCGACGCGGTCGACGGCCTCCTTGGCCACGGCCGAGAGCCGCTCCGGCAGCAGGTCGAGGCTGCCGGAGACCGACAGGGAGAAGCCGACGCGCTGGGCGAGCGAGGGCAGGCGGCCGAAGAGCTCCTCGAGCACCTCGAGGTACGGGTCGAGCTCACTCGCCGGGCGGCGCAGGTTCTCCGTGGAGAGCACCCACGCGGTCACCGCGGGGATTCGCAGCTCGGCGCACCAGCCGAGCAGGTCCTCGAGCTTGGACATGCCGATCTCGTAGCTGGCCCGGTACTCGCCGACGCCGCTCACGCGCGCGAAGCGCCGGTGGCCGTCGAGGATCACGCCCACGTGTCGTGGCACGCGGTCAGCCGGCAGGGCTCGGCCCAGGCGACGCTCGTAGTAGTGGTACAGGGTGCGCTGAAGGTCCACGGATCTCCTGGTTCAACCTGATGGTACCGGCACGCGAACATCGGCAAACGTCATCGCAGCGCCAACGAGGACGCCCTCGCAGGGTCCCTGGGGGCGAGCACTCGCGGCCCCGGGGTGGTCCCGGGCGCCATGCGAATCCGGGTTGATTTAGAAAAAGATGAATTAGTGGATACACAAATCAATGGTTACACTGGTGAGGTGAAGCCCGTCGCCACCGAGATGCCGGTGTACGTGGCCAAGGCCGAGCTGTTCCGCGCGCTCGGGCACCCGACGCGCATTCGGATCCTGGAGCTGCTCGTCGAGGGTGAACGCCCGGTCAGCCAGCTCCTCGAGGAGACCGGCGTGGAGGCCTCGTCGCTCTCCCAGCACCTGGCCGTGGTGCGTCGCACCGGCTTGGTCACGTCGAGCCGGCGCGGCAGCGCCGTCTACTACCGAGTGAACGATCCGACCGTCGCGCGGTTCCTGGGCGCGGCCCGCGCCGTTCTCGCCGGGACCCTCGGGCGCAGCGCGGAGGCCTTGGCCCACCTCGACGAATCACCGTGAGATCACCCCGCAGTGCTCCAGCGCGCCGGGGCAGCATCGTGCGCGGTCTCGTCGCCGCGCGCGCGACCGAGACCCCGGCGCCGGCCCCAGTGAGAATCGACCACCAGCGACGATTCGGTACGTTGGGCGTGCGCCACGTGGACGCCGGATCGTGCAACGGCTGCGAGGTCGAGATCGCCAACGCCTTCGGACCGGTCTACGACGCGGGCCGCCACGGCGCGCACCTCGTGGCGTCTCCACGCCACGCCGACGCGCTCGTGGTGACGGGGGTCGTGAGCGCGAACATGGAGGGCCCGCTGCGTCGCACGCGTGAGGCGGTGCCCGAGCCCAGCGTCGTGATCGCCTGCGGTGACTGCGCCGTCGATGGTGGTCTGTTCGTTGACGCCTACGCCGTCATCGGACCGCTCGACGCCGTGATGGACGTCACCGCTCGCGTGCCGGGCTGTCCACCGCACCCACGTGAGATCGTCGCCGCGCTGCGGGCCTTCACTGGTCGCTGAACGTGGCACTCCTCCTGGTGGCCCTCATCGCGTGCCTGCTCGGTGCGCTGGGTGCATTGGTGGCGCCGCGCCCGCTTCGCGCGGGCCTCGTGGGCGCCAGCGGTGCTCTGGCGAGTCTGCTCGGCCTCGCCGGCGCGCTCAGCGTGCTGGTGCGAGGCGGCACCGAGCGCGCGGGCACGACCGCCCTGGTGCCCTTCAGCGGCGTGCACCTGGCCCTGGACCCTCTCGGGGCGTGGTTCCTCGCCGTGGTTAGCCTCGTGGCCCTGTCGGCGAGCCTCTTTCACGCCGGCTACGCCCACGATGCGGCCACCAGCCGACCCGCGAGCGTGCTGTTCGTCACGTTCATCGCCACCCTGCTGGTGGTGCCCTGCGCCGGGGATGTGAGCACCTTCTTCTGGGCCTGGGAGGCGATGGCGCTCTCCTCGTTGGGTCTCTTGCTCGTCGAACACGAGCGAGCCGCCGCACGAACGGCGGGCCTGTGGTACGCGGCGATGACCCAGGCGGGAGCGGCGTGCATCTTGCTGGGTCTGCTCGTGATGTCGCACGACGCGCACCTGAGCGCGATCGTGGGCACCCCCTCGGCGGGTCGCGGTGCCCTCGGCACGCTGGCCTTCGCGCTGAGCGCCCTGGGCTTCGCGTCCAAGGCGGGCGCCGTGCCACTGCACGTGTGGTTGCCGCGAGCCCACCCCGAGGCCCCCACGCCGGTCTCGGCCCTCATGTCCGGGGCAATGGTGGCCCTGGGCGTCTACGGACTCATCCGGGTCGATCTCATTGACTTGGCCCACGCGTCGCGCGCCCTCTTCGTGGGCCTCCTTCTGCTCGGCGCGCTCAGCGCGCTCTTCGGCGCACTGCACGCCGCGGCGGCGAGTGATCTGAAGCGTCTGCTCGCCTTCTCGACGATCGAGGTGAGTGGTCTTGGTCTGATCGGGGTCGGGGCCGCGGGCGTCATGTCCGCCATCGGTGCAGCCAATGCGGCGCGCACTCTGCTGATTGGCGTGCTGGTCCTCGTGGCCGCGCACGGGGCCTTCAAGGCTCTCCTCTTTCTCGGCGCGGGTCTCATTGAGCGATCCACGGGCACCCGCGACCTCGATCAACTGGGTGGCCTGGTGCACACCATGCCGCGCACCAGCCTGCTGGTCGGCCTCGGGGCGGCCTCGGCGGTGGGCGTGCCTCTGTTCGGGGGCTTCGTCGGCGAGTGGATCAGCCTGGAAGGTCTGGTGGGGGCCATGGCGCACCGGGCCGCCGCCACGGTCGTGGTGCTGCTGGTGGGTCTCGTCGCCCTGGCCCTCGCGGGTGGGCTCTCGGCGATCACCTTCACCAAGCTCATCGGCATCGGACTGCTCGGTCGCTCGCGCAGCGCCGGCGCCGCGAGCGCGCGTGACGTCAGCGGGGCACCGTGGATCGCACTGGCGCTGCTGGGCTCGGTGAGTGTCGCCCTGGGCGTGGCGCCCGGTCTGCTGGTGCACCCGCTCGAGCGTGCGAGCCGGGGCCTTCACGGTGCGCCTCACGTGCTGGGAGCGGCGGGTGCGGCGCTGCAGCTGGGCGTCAGTGACTCGGCGCTGCGGCCCATTTCCCTGCTGGGAATCCTCGCCGTCGGCGGACTCGTCCTGGTCGGTGCGCGCAGTCGAGCGCGCCGCGCGAGCGCGCCGTGGGCCTGCGGACGTGACGAGCTCAGCGTGCGCATGCAGTACACGGCGACGTCCTTCGCCGAGCCGGTTCAGCGTGTCTTCGCGGACGTGCTGCGCCCTGACGTGGACGTCGAGCTGAGCCACGAGGACGAGTCGCGCGAGATCGAGCGGGTGCTCACGTACCAGAGCCGCGTGGACGACGCCGTGGAGCGTACGCTCTACCGCCCGGCGTTCGGTGCCGTCAACGCCCTCGGGGCACGGGCACGCACGCTGGCCAACGGCTCGGTGCACCGGTACCTGGCCTACGGCTTTCTCGCCCTGCTCGTCGTGCTGGTGGTGGTGGCGTGAGCGTCCTGGCCAGTGTGGCCCAGGTGATCGTGGTCGTCGTCCTCGGACTGGTGCTGAGCGGGCTGATGGCCAAGGTGCGCGCGCGAGCCGAGGGCCGCGTGGGCGCGCCCGTGCTGCAGCCCGTGCGCGAGGTGCTCAAGCTCTGGGCTCGCCAGAGCCCGCGACCGAGCAGCGCCAGCGCGTTCTTCGCGCTCGCGCCGCGGCTCAACCTGCTCGTCGCCCTGGCGGCGGCGGGACTCGTGCCGAGTCTCACCACGCGCGCCTCCAGCGCCTCGAGCGCGGACGCGCTCGTCGTGGTCTTCCTGCTGCTCACCGGCACCCTCGTCAGCGCCCTCGCCGGGCTCGACACCGCGACGGCCTTCGGGGGCATGGGCGCCAGCCGAGCGGTCACCCTGAGCGCCCTGAGCGAGCCCGCGCTCCTGGTGGGCCTGGCGGCCTTCGCGGTGCCGGGCGGATCGCTCAACCTGGCGATCCTGGTCGCTCGCTCCGGGGCCTCGCCCTCCTCGCTGGCCAGCCCGGCTCACGTGCTCGCCGGCCTGGGCCTGCTGGTCATCGTGCTCGCCGAGGCCGGACGCTTGCCCGTTGACAACCCCAGCACGCATCTGGAGCTGACCATGATCCACGAGGCGATGGTCCTCGAGTACGGCGGACGGGACCTCGCCCTCGTGAAGCTGGGCGCGGCGACGAGGTTGGGCGTGCTGGTGAGCCTGCTCGGCGTGCTGGTCGTGCCCTGGGGTGTCGCGCACACGTGGTCGCCCGCTGCGCTGGCCGGAGCGCTCGGCCTGGCTGTGGCCAAGGCGCTCGTCGTCGGCCTGGGCATCGCCCTGATTGAGGTGCACAGCGCGAAGCTGCGCCTCTTCCGGGTTCCCGAACTGCTGGCCGGTGCCTTCGTGCTCGGCGCACTCGGCGTGATGGCCGCCCTGGTGGTGCGATGAGCGCCGTGGACGCCTGGCTGGACCTGGCCGCGGTGGGCGTGCTCGGGGTGGGCGTGGCGGCCTTGTGGCGACGAGAGGTCTCAGCACTGGTGGGCCTGCTGCGTCTGCAGGGCCTGGCCCTGGCCGCGGTGGCTGGTCTCACCGCGCTGGCCCAGCGCGATGGGGTCCTCGGTGCGACGGCGCTGGTGGTGCTCGTGGTGAAGGTGCTCATCGTGCCGAGCCTGCTGCATCGCTCCCTCGGTCACGGCGAGGCGCAGCGCGAGAGCGAGCCACTGGTGAACGTGCCGTCCTCGCTCGTGGTGGCCGGAGTGCTGGTGGGACTGGCGATCCTGAGCGGCACGGCCCTCGGGCAGCTGAGCGCGCGCGCGAGCGTCAGTCTCGCCCCGTTGGGTCTGGCCACGGTCCTGGTGGGCTACTTCCTCTTGGTCACGCGTCGTCGCGCGGTCAGCCAGATCGTGGGTCTGCTCATCGTGGACAACGGCGTGGCCCTCACGGCCTTCCTGCTCACCGCGGGTGTGCCGCTCATCATCGAGCTCGGCGGCTCCCTCGACGTGATGCTGGTGGTGGTCGTGGCCTACGCGGTCCTGGCGCGCCTGCGTCACGTGGTCGGCGACGTCGAGCTGGACCGGCTCCGAGAGCTGCGCGACTGATGGGCGCTCTGATCGTCCTCGTGCCCCTACTCGGTGCGGGCCTCGCCGCGGTGCTGCCGTTGCGGCGCCTCGGTGTGCTCTCCGTGCTCTCGGGGCTCATCGTGCTCTTGGCGGGCGTCTGGTCGGCCGCGTCGGTCGAGCACGGGCGTGTCCTGTACGGCGCGCACGGCCTGGTGCGCCTCGACGCGCTCAGCGCCGTCATGGTCCTGCTCATCGGCGCGCTGGCCAGCCTGGCCGGCGCGGCGACCGCGCGCACGGTGGCGCTCGATGCGAGTGAGCCCGAAGCGCGACGACGTGGCCGACTCTACGTGGTGCTGGTGCAGCTCTTTCTCGCCGCGATGCTCGGTGCGGTCCTCGCGGCGAACCTCGGCGTGCTGTGGGTCATGATCGAGGCCACCACCATCGCGACCACCTTTCTCGTGGGACACCAGCGCAGTGCGGGCGCCGTCGAAGCAGCGTGGAAGTACGTGGTGCTCTGCGGGGTGGGCATCGCGCTCGCCTTCCTCGGCCTCGTGCTGATCTACTTCGCCTCGGCCCACACGCCGGCCGGCGCGCACGCGGCGAGCCTCGACTGGAGCTCCCTGCGCGCTCTGGCGCCCCACCTGGACCCGCGCGTCACTCGCCTGGGCGTGGCGCTGGTGGTGCTCGGCTTCGGCACCAAGGTGGGGCTCGCCCCGCTGCACGCCTGGCTGCCCGACGCGCACTCCCAGGCGCCGGCCCCGGTCTCGGCGCTGATGTCCGGGGTGCTGCTCTCGGTCGCCCTCTACGCCATCCTGCGCGTCAGGGTCATCGCGGACCTGGCCCTGGGGGTGGGCTTCGTGCGCGCCCTGCTGGTCGTGCTGGGCCTGTCGAGCCTGGCGGTCGCGGCGGCGCTGCTCATCGCCCAGCGTGACCTGAAGCGCCTGCTCGCCTACTCGAGCGTCGAGCACATGGGACTCGCGGCCCTGGGCGTGGCGGCCGGCACGCCGTTGGGCCTGGCGGCGGTTCTGCTGCACGTGCTCGGTCACGGCCTGGCCAAGTCCGCGCTCTTTCTCGGGGCTGGTCAGCTGCACCACGACGAGGGCACGACGCGCCTGGATGAGCTGGGCGGGGTGCTGAGGCGACGCCCGGGCCTCGGCGGAGCGATGACCGCCGGCTTCGCGGCGCTTCTCGGCCTGCCGCCGTTCTCGCTGTTCGTGAGCGAGCTCGCGATGGCGCGCGCCGAGGTCGCCGCCGGTCTGACCTGGGCCCTCGGCCTGGCGCTGGTTCTGATCAGCGTGGCCTTCGTGGCCATCGCCCGTCACGCGCGCGGACTGCTCTTCGGCGGTGACGGCCCGTCCCAGCCGACACCGCCCGGCGTGCTGGCGCCCCTCGTGATCGCCCTGGTGGGCTCGCTCGGCCTGGGCGTTCTGGCCTGGCCGCTGAGCACCTTGCTCCACGCGGCCTCGGGGGTGCTGGCGTGAGCGGTCTGCGCCGCGTCGAGGAGCTGGACGCGCACGAGCTCGAGGGGCGCGTGCGCGCGCTGCTGGGCGAGGACTTTCGCCTCGGGGCCGTGGTCGGCCACGACGAGGGCGACCGGCTGCGCCTGGTGTACGTCCTCCTCGCGCCGAGCGCAGATCTGCGCGTCGAGCTCGTCGTGCGCGTCGGGGCGTCCGAGCCGCGGGTGCCGTCCCTGGCCGGGCTCTCCTTCGCCGCCGGACGCTTCGAGCGCGAACTGGCCGACCAGTTCGGAGTCGTGCCGATCGGACACCCCGCGCCGCGTGCGCTCGTGCGCCACGGGCACTGGCCCGTGGCCTGGCACCCGATGCGCCGCGACGCCGGCGCTCGTCCCCAGCTCGGCGAGGACGTGGCGAGCTTTCCCTTCAGCCCGGTCTCGGGTCCCGGGGTCTACGAGATCCCGGTGGGCCCGGTGCACGCCGGGCTCATCGAGCCCGGTCACTTCCGCTTCTCCGTGGTGGGCGAGCGGATCCTCAAGATGACCCCGCGCCTGTGGTTCGTGCACCGAGGCCTGGAGCGCCTCGCCCAGGGCCAGCGCGTCGAGGACGTGCTCGCGCTCGCCGAGCGCGTCAGTGGCGACAGTGCCGTGGCGCACTCGCTGGGCTTCGTGCTGGCCGTCGAGGAGGCTCAGGGGATCACGGTCTCCGGCGCGCAGCGCGCGGCGCGCGCGCGGCTGCTCGAGCTCGAGCGGCTCACCAATCACGTCGCCGACCTCGGGGCGCTGTGCAACGACGTCGGCTTCTCGGTGGCCCACGCGCGTGCCCTCGTGGTGCGTGAGCGACTGATGCGCGTGGCCGAGGAGCTGACGGGACATCGACTCCTGCGAGGGGCGATTCGCCCCTGCGTGACGACGTCGCCGGTGCGTGTCGAGACCCGAACCCTGCGTGAGGTGCGCGAGCGACTCGACGAGATCGTCGAGCTCGCGCTTGGCCAGAGCATCGTGCGCGAGCGCTTCAGCGGCACGGCGGTGCTCTCGGGCGCCGACGCGCGGCGCGTGGGCGCCCTCGGCGTGGTGGCTCGGGCCTCCGGACTGGCCATCGACGCGCGTGCGGCGCACCCCTTCGACGTGCCCCGCACCCTGATCACCCAGGAGTCGGGTGACGTGCTGGCGCGCTTTCAGCAGCGCGTCGCGGAGGCCCACGTCGCTCTCGACGTGCTCGAAGGACGCGACGCCGAGCTCGCGGTGGCGCCCGAGGACACCGGGCCGAGCCGCGACGGTGCGGGCCTGGGACTGGTCGAGGGCTGGCGCGGCACCGTCCTGCACCGGGTGGAGCTGGAGGACGCCCACGTGCGTCGCTGGCGGGTCGTGGACCCCTCGTTCTTCAACTGGCCGGCGCTGGCGCTCTGTCTGTCCGACACCATCGTGCCGGACTTTCCCCTCGTCAACAAGAGCTTCAACCTCTCCTACGCCGGCAACGACCTGTAGTCCTGGCAGAGTGCGGGGATGCCCCGTCTTCGTCGCGTCGATCTCGTCGAGCCCGCCGAGCTGGTCGCTCCCCGACTGCTCGGTGCGACCCTGGTCGTGACGGGCGCGGACGGCCGGCGACGGCTTCGGCTGGTCGAGGTCGAGGCCTACGGCGGCGACGAGGACCCGGCGTCGCACGCCTACCGGGGCCCGACGCCGCGCTGCGCGGTGATGTTCGGCCCGCCCGGGCACCTCTACGTCTACCGCAGCTACGGCGTGCACTGGTGCGCCAACGTGGTAACGGGCCCCGAGGGACGGGCCAGCGCGGTCCTGCTGCGCGCGGGTGAGCTGCTGGATGAGCGCGGGCGGGTGACGGGCCTCGTGCGGGGCCCGGGCCTGCTCACTCGCGCGCTGGGCCTCTCGGGCACCGACAGTGGCCTGGACGTCGTCGGGCCGGGTGCGCGTCGCGCGTGGCTGCTGGCGGCTCGCGAGCCGGTCCTCGCCACGCGCACGGGCCGAGTGGGCCTGACGCGCGAGCGCGAGCGGCCGTGGCGCTTCCTGATCGAGGGGCATCGCGCGGCGGGGCGCGGGCCGCGCCCGAGCACGTAGGGATAAGACCCTGCCGACTCACCCGGAGCCGCGCGGCGCCGTGGCGAGCCCACCGATCAGCTCTGGCGGAGCGAAATTGTGACGACGTGTAGCGACCGTTGGTCAGAGTGTGCGATTCGCGCGCGACCCTGGTGAGGGGTTGAGCAAGGGCGACACATGACAACAACCGAGCGCCGCATCCAGGCGCCACCGCGGCGAGAGCACCACACCCACGAGTGGCCAGGACTCGTGGAGCCCAACGTCACCGACGGCTCCAGTGGCATGCACCGCAGCTACGTCGCGCCCCTGCTGGAGCACCGTGCGCGCCGCTACCTGCCCATCGCGAGGAAGTTCTACCTGTCCCTGGCCTTCGCGACGCTGTGGACGGCGGCCTCGACGTGGATCTCGTGGGCCTGGGTTCGATCCCTCGCTCACGTGCTGAGCCTCGGCCCGGCCCTGCTGGTGGTGGGCGTGCTGGCGCTCATTCCGGGCTTCATCGTCGCGTTTCTCGTGGCGGGCCTGGTGCTGGATCGTCAGCCGCCGTTTCGCGAGCTGCACCCGCGAGTGGGACTCAGCGTGCTGATCGCGGCGCGCAACGAGGCGAGCGAGATCGGCGAGACCATCGCGAGTCTGGCCGAGCAGGACTACGAGGGTCCGCTGCGGGTCATCGTGATCGACAACGGCTCCAGTGACGCGACGAGTGACGTGGCGCGCGCGGCGGCGCGGCGCACGGGGCTGAACCTGCGCGTGCTGCACGAGCCCTCACCGGGCAAGAGCCACGCGCTGAACGCGGGCCTTCAGCACGTGAACAGCGACCTGGTCGTGACGCTGGACGCCGACACGCTCCTGCAGCGCTCGGCGCTGCGCCTGCTCGTGGCACGCCTGGTCTCCTCGCCACCCGAGGTGCGCGCGGTCGCGGGTGCCGTCCTCGTGCGCAACAGTCGCTCGAGCTTCTGGAGTCGTCTGCAGGCCTGGGACTACTTCTTGGGCATCGCCTCGGTCAAGCGCATGCAGGGGCTCTTCCAGTCCACGCTGGTCGCCCAGGGCGCCTTCAGCCTGTACTCGACGTCGGCCGTGCGCGCCGCGGGCGGCTGGCCCGACGCGATCGGCGAGGACATCGTGCTCACCTGGAAGATCATGAACGCCGGCGCGCGCGTCTACTTCGAGCCCCTCGCCGTGGCCTTCACCAGCGCGCCCGAGCGCTTCGGCGTGCTCGCACGCCAGCGCTCTCGCTGGGCGCGCGGGATGATCGAGGGTCTGCGCACGGTGCCCCCGTGGCGCCACGAGCACGGCTACGCCCGACTGCTCACGGGCTTCAACCTGCTCATCCCGCTGCTGGACACGGCCTATCTGCTGCTGTGGCTGCCCGGACTCGTGCTGGCCGGCTTCGGGATCTTCTGGTTCGTCGGTCCCATGACCGTGGCGGTGCTGCCGCTGACGCTGCTGGTCTACGGCCTGCTCTACCGGTACCAGAACCAGCGCGTCTTCAAGCCCCTGGGCCTGAGGGTGCGGCGCAATCTGCTCGGGCTGTTGCTCTTCGTGGTGATCTACCAGGCATTCATGTCGGCCTTCTCGCTGCGCGGCTATCTCCAGGAGGTCACGCACCGCGCGCGTTCCTGGAAGTAGTGCTCCGCACGGCCCGGGCGTAGTGTCGCCTCGTGGTGCAGAGTGATGATCCCCTGATCGGGGTGATCGAGGCGGGCGGCACGTGGGTGCGCGTCGGGGTCGGGCGAACGTGGCAGCAGGTGCGTGACGCGCCGCACGATGCGATCGCCACGGGCGAGCCCGCCGAGACTCTGCGGGCCACGTGCGCGCTCCTGCGCCGTCTGGCCGGCTCGGAGAGCCTCGCCGGGGTCGGCGTGGCGTCCTTCGGGCCCCTCGACCTGGCCCGCGGCGTGATCGGGCCGAGCACGCCCAAGCTCGCCTGGCGCGGCGTGGACTGGCGCGCCGAGCTGGCCTCGCGCCTCGGGGACGTCGCGCTCGGCGTGGACACCGACACCGACGCGGCGGCCCTGGCCGAGGCGCGCTGGGGCGCGGGGCTCGGTCGCTCCGTCGTGGCGTATCTCACCGTGGGCACCGGGATCGGCGGCGGTCTCGTCGTCGACGGGCGCGTGGTGCACGGTCGCGGGCACCCGGAGATGGGCCACATGCGAGTGCCCCGCGAGCCCGGCGATCACTTCGCGGGATCCTGCGAGGCCCACGGCGACTGCCTGGAGGGCCTGGCGAGCGGGGCGGCGATCGCGGCGCGCTACGCCGGAGCGAGCGCTGACTCTCTCGGTCCGGCTCACCGCGTGTGGTCTCTCGAGGCCGGGTACCTGGCCTCGGCGGTGAGCAACGTGCTGAGCGTCGCCGCGGCACAGGTCGTCATCCTGGGTGGCGGCGTCATGGGAGCCAGCGGACTGCTGGGTCGCGTGCGCGCCACGCTGGTCGAGCGCGTGCACGGCTACCTCGACTTTGCGGGCTCGCCGGGAGAGCTCTCCGAGGTCCCTCAGGCCCCGGGGCTCAAGGGCCGTGCGGGGCTCGTCGGCGCCTTCGCGCTCGCTCGCGCGGCGCTGAGCGACGGCGTCGACGAGCCCGGGCGGACCCTAGGAGCCGGCGGGTGAGATGCTCGCGAGGTTCGGCACCGGACGCTCGACGCGCCCGGCCGGTGCGCGCCCGAAGACGCGCAGGATGTTGCCGGTGATGCGAGCGATCGTCGGTGCCGCGCAGCTGACGCCGCGCGCGCAGGCGCGCAGGTCCGCGATCCAGATGTTGTCACCGGTGTCGAGCACGCCGGCCTGAGAGCGCGGATCGGTGAAGTAGACCATGTCCGAGTAGGAGTAGCCGGCCCAGACGCCACCGGCCACGGTGGCCAGCGCCGCGGGAATCGGCGAGTGGGCGAGCACCTGCAGGTTGCTCGGCGTCAGCGTCGAGCCGATCACGTGATCGAAGTCCGAGCCGATCGCCCCGGGCAGGCTGGACCCGTCGGACAGCCCGGTGCCGGCGAAGACCCAGGACGAGGCGTCGCTGATCAGAAGGGGCACGCTGACACCCGGGTCCAGATAGCCCGAGTAGTTCACCCCGATCTGGCTGAGTGGGGGCCACGGGGCGGGTCCGTCCCACCACGTGTTGCCGGTGACCTGGTGCGGGTCGCCCACGCCGTTGAGGGGGTCCTCGTAGGCGTTGCGGTAGTCGACCTCCTCACGGTTGGGCCCCAGCGGCGAGGCCTGCAGGCGCGCGTGGCGCACCATCGCCGCCGCGCCGAAGTAGACGACGTTGACCCCGTGCTGGGTGGCGGCCTGCACGCCGAGACGCTCGGCGTAGGTCCAGGTCTCGTCGTGGTCCAGGCTGAGCAGCACCCGGTGCGCGAGCAGCAGGCTCGGGTGGTCGTTGATCGTCACGTCGCTCACGTACGTCACGTCGAGTCCGTACTGCTCGCACAGTCGCACCAGCGGGTACTCGTTGCTCAGGAAGTCCGAGGCGCCGAGCCCGGTGCTGTAGGGCCGGTCGAAGGAGACCACGCGGGCCCGATTGCACACGGGATACGTGGCCGTGTCCAGGATGCACGGGCCGGTGCCGGCGTAGAAGGAGTAGCCCCCGTAGGTGTTCCAGCCCTGCTCGACCATCGAGCGGTTCGAGATCACGTAGGTCGCCCGGCTCGAGGGATCCCAGATGGTCAGCGGGACGTAGCTCTGCGCGTGGCTCCCGGCGTCGAGCTTGAGCAGGTAGTCACCGGGCACGAAGGCCTTCGTGAGGTGCACGCGCAGCGAGAGCCGCCAGTTGGCGCACGAGACCATGTTCACGCGCGAGTCGATGGTGCAGGCCGGCTGGGCGAGGCCGACCTGCGTCGTGGACTGCCACACCGCTCGCGCGCCGCGGCCGTGGTAGTAGCCCATGCGAAAGGCGATCACCCGCCAGTGCGCGAGACGGGTGCTGACGTAGAGACCCACGCTCTGGCCGTCGGCGGCGTAGACGTGATCGGCGAAGCCCTGGATCGCCGTCGGATCGTCGCCGGGCGGGATCTGCCAGGCCGTCGTGCCGGGCCGGGCGTTCTCGGCGAGCGTGGCGGAGGACACGACGCCGTAGCTGCCGAGCCAGGTGCGCGCGCGCGGCGTCGTGGTGCTCGTCGTAAGTGTGCTCGTCGTGAGTGTGCTCGTCGTGAGTGTGCTTGACGTGGTCGACGCCGTCGTGGGAGGAGAGCTCGTGCTCGTGCTCGTGCTCGTCGCGTCGGCGCCGGAGGAACCACCGGCCGTCAGCGCGTACGCCCCGCACAGCGCCAGCGCGCCGAGCGCCGGCCACCACCCGCGCTGTGCGTTTCGCCGCTGGCCGGCTCTCTCAGCTCGTCGCATCCTCGTCGGTGTGATGCTACGTCGCGAGCGTGAGGGCTGAGCCGACGGCGCGTGGATGCCCAGGCCACTCGAGCACGCGGCACGGTCTCCGGAATATCCCCGAGGCTGAGTTGTGTCTGGGTCCATGTTCGACGATCGTGCGTCACGGTGACACCGTGAATTCGTGGGGGACCGCTCATCACACGAGAGGAGATGCGCGGGAGAGTACCTGGTCACGATGGATGGACGTGGGCCCCTGTCTCTCCTAGCATCTCGGGAGGCGGCGACGGAGCCGTGGGTAATGAGGGGGAAATCACGTGAGATTGCCACGTCTATTTGGTCTGTTGGGTGTCGGCATCCTGGTCGTAGCGGTCGCGGCGCCGGTTGGCGTCGCGAGTGGCTCGTCCATTCCGGTGATCAGCGCGTCCAGCATGGTGCCGACGTTCACGACGCTGGGTGGCGCGTCGCCACAGCCCAGCAGCGACACCGTGGCGCACTTCTGGTCCTCGAGCCTCGACCCGGCCAACGGGGTGACGTACGGCTACAACATGGTGGGTGCCAACCCGGCGACCTGTATCGGCTCGGGCTGTGTAACCGACGTCACGGTCGACATCACGCCGATCAATCTCGAGGTCGGGGGGATGATGTTCTCGGCCGGCACGACGTCGTCGGGCGTTCTCAAGGCGACGCTCGACTCGCCGGTCTTTGCGCGCAACGACTACGCCTCGACGCCCGCGGCGACCGCGGCCGGCCAGTGGCCGAATGACCCGCAGATGGTCAAGGGCAAGGGTGGCAGACTCCTGCCCGCGATGAAGGGGCAGGACCTGCAGCTCGAGGATGCCACGATGCGCGCCCAGTTCAACCGGCAGGGCGCGAGTGACCCGTATCACGTGCTGCTCACTCCGAACGTGCAGAGCCCGATCACCATCACGGTGCCGGGCAACGAGGGCATCCTGCTGCAGACGAAACTCGGCGTCGTCTTCCCCGCCGTGAGCTACAGCTGGTGGGTCAGTCAGATCAACGGCTTCATCACGACGGCCACCCCCACGGACCTGCCTCTCTACCTGACGAACAGCGTGATTCTCTACACGGGCACCGGCCTGAAGTCCTGCTGCGTGATCGGCTTTCATGGTGCCACTTCCAGCGCCAACGGCAATGGGAGCCAGCACGTGCAGACCTACGCCTGGGCGTCGTGGGTGCAGCCGGGCATCTTCAGCGCACCCAACGGCGGCACCTACTGGGCCCTGCAGGACATCCACGCGCTGAGCCACGAGATCTCCGAGTGGGCTGATGACCCCTTCGTCAACAATGCCGTTCAGCCGTGGCTGACGCCGTACGCGCTGCAGTACGGGTGCTCGAGCTACCTGGAGACGGGAGATCCCGTGGTCGGCATCGGCTTCGCCATGGGGACCAACACCTTCGAGCAGGGCCCCACGCCCAGCGGGGCCACGGTGGCGGATGGCTACTACCACCCCGAGGACGAGGTCTTCTACCCGTGGTTCCTGCGCCTGGACCCGAGTCCGTCGGCGTCCCCCCAGACACCTACCGCCTACGGCGGGCGCTACACGCTCATGGGAACGCTGAACCCGTTCGCTGGCTTCCAGCAGCCGGCCATGGGCTGCTGAGTGTGCCGGGCTCCGGTGCGCGCGCCGGAGCCCGGTGTTTGAGCCGACTAGCTGACCGAGCGCCCGAGGCGCTCGAGGGCCTCGGTGAGGATCGCCTCGGTGGTGGCGAAGTTGAGGCGCACCCGTCCGAGGCCCCCGGTGCCGAAGGCGGCTCCGTCGCTGAGGGCCACGCGCGCGTGCTCGAGGAAGTGCGCGGCCGGGCCCGACATCGAGTCCATACGCCCGCGCGTCGCCCCGATCGCCCCGTGCAGCTCGAGCGCGCGTAGGTCGAGCCAGGCCAGATACGTCGCGTCCCCGGGACGGTACCGAGCGAGGGGCAGGTGAGCGCCGAGCAGCTCGACGAGCAGGTCCTGGCGCGCGCGGAGGTCACTGAGCAGGCCGGTGAGCCAGGCGTCGCCCTCGCTCAGCGCGCCCACCTGGGCGATCACACCGAGGTGGCTCGGCCCGGGCACCACGCGGTGCTCCAGGGCGCTCAGGACGTCCGTCGCCGCCTCGCCCACCACGAGGGCCGCGGCGGGTGCGCCGGCGAGGTTGAAGGCCTTGGAGGCCGAGAGAATGGCGACGGCCCCCTCGGCGCCGGGCAGGCTGAGCAGGGGTGTGAAGGAGCCGCGCAGCACGAGGGGCGCGTGGATCTCGTCGGCGATCACGCGCACGCCGTAGGCGCCGGCGAGCTCGAGGACGCGCGCCAACTCGTCGGGCCGATGCAGCGTGCCGGTGGGGTTGTGCGGGCTGCACAGCAGGTAGGCCGGGCGCTGCGAGCTGGCCCGGGCGCGCGCGAAGGCCGCCTCGAGTTCGCCGAACTCGAGGCGGCCCTCCTCGCTGAGGGCGGCCTCCTCGACGACACGGCCGCTGTTCTCGGTGTAGGAGTAGAAGGGCGCGTACACCGGGCAGTTGAGAACGACGTGGTCGCCCGGCTCGGTCATCACGGCGATGGCCGCCGCGACACCGCTCATCACGTTCAGTACGGCGCGTGCGCGCCCCGCGGCCACGCCCTGCCAGGCCCAGTGACGTCGGGCGAAGCCGTCGAGGGCGTCCAGGTAGCGCTCGGAGATCGTGTAGCCGAGGTCCCCGTCGGCCACGGCCCGGGCGAGGGCCCTCGCGATCGGCTCGGCCAGGGCCACGTCCATCTCGGCGACCCAGAGGGGCAGCACGTCGGGCGGATAGTGCCGCCACTTCTCACTGGTGCGCCGCTGCAGCTCGGCGAGGCTCAACTGGGCCAGTGGGCTGGGCGCGCTCATCTCGCCCTCGACCCTAGCCAGTCGCGCCTAGGCTCACTGAGGGGTGCACGCCGCGTGCCGATGGAACGCCTTAACAGTCTCGACCAGGTCTTCCTCGCCCTCGAGCGTGCGGACGCGGCCTGGAACGTCGGTGCCCTCGCCGTCTTCGCCGGGGTGCCCCCGGGCCTCGACGAGCTGCGCGCGTTCTTCGAGGAGCGTCTCCAGCGCGTGGCGCGCTGCCGGCAGCGACTGCGCATCCCGCGCGGGCCTCTGGGACGTGCGAGGTGGATCGACGACGTGGACTTCGAGTTGGCCCGCCACGTCGGGAGCGTTGCGTTGACGGACGCCTCGGTCGACGAGCTGGACGCGTGGGTGCTGGCTCAGATGAGCATCACCCTGGACCGCGCGCATCCCCTCTGGGCCGTCACGCTCGTCGAGGGCCTCGGCGACGGGCACTGGGCACTGCTGAGCCGGGTGCATCACTGCATGCTCGACGGCATCGCGGGCAGTGACCTGCTGAGCGCCCTGCTGGACGAGACGGCCGAGCCGCTCGGGACCCTCAGCCCGGCGTGGGTGCCCGAGGCTGAGCCGTCAGCCTGGCGCGTGCTCGGTGAGGATCTCTCCTTTCACCGTCGCCGGGCGCGCGTGCACGCCCGCGCGCTGGTCCGCGCGCTGGGGCACCCGCGGGCGAGCGCGGCGGCG
>JAJXUK010000046.1 GCA_021782915.1 Actinomycetes bacterium
CCGACCGTGACGGCCCAGTACGCCAGCTGGTCCCAGGGCAGCAGGTAGCCGGTGAAGGAGAGGAACAGCGTCAGCAGCAGCATCACGACGCCGATCACCCAGTTCCACTCGCGGTGCTGGCCGCGGGCGATGCCGTTCTTGTAGGCGCCGGTGAAGAACACGCGCGCCAGGTGCACGACCGCCGAGCCGATGAAGATGTCGGCGGACCAGTGGTGCATCTGGCGCATCAGCAGACCCGCGCGCACCGCGAAGGACAGGTTCACCGACGACGCGTAGGCCTCGGTCACCTTCATCCCGTACAGGGGCAGGTACGTGCCCCGGTACGTGACTAGGGCCTGGCTGGGCACGTAGTACAGCGTCAGGAAGACCCCGGTCACCAGCAGGATCACGAAGCTGTACAGCGTGATCTCGCCGAGCATGAAGGACCAGTGGTCCGGGAACACCTTGTCAAGGAAGCTCCGGCCGCCCTTGGCCACGCCCAGGCGGTCGTCCAGCTCGTTCAGGACCTGGCCGACGCGCCCGTAGGGACCCTGGGCCGAGCGTCGCGCGCGCAGGCTCGTCACGTCACTCATGAGCGCTCCCAGAAGCCGGGCCCGACGGGGGTGTGGTAGTCGCTCTGGGCCCGCAGGTAACCACTGGCGTCCACGTACAGCGGCAACTGGGGCAGCGGGCGTGGGGCCGGCCCGAAGTTGGGGATGGCGCCGTTGGTCACGTTGAACATCGACTGATGACACGGGCACACCAGCAGCTGCAGCTGCTGCTCGTAGAGTCCCACCGGACAGCCCAGGTGGGTGCAGAGCTTGGAGTAGGCCACGTATCCCATCGGGCCCCAGGTCTCACGGCCCTTCTGGGTCGTGAAGTTCTCGTTGGAGAGCCGGATCAGCACCGTCTGGTCCACGGCCTGGCCGCGCTCGGTGTCCTGGGTGCCCTCCGGGTAGACCGTCAGGATCGAGCCGACCGCGAGGTCACCCGAGTGCACGCGGCGCCCGTCCTGGTCCACGAGATAGCTGCCCTTGCGCCAGTCGGTGTGAAAGAGCGTGTCCTTGGGCAGGGGCCCAAGACTGCGCAGCAGCGGGAAGATGGCCACGACACCGAAGGCGCCGAGCCCGCCACCCAGCAGTCCGCCGAGCATCTTGCGTCGCTTGATGACACCGCCGCCGCGCTCGACGATGGCCGCGGCGAAGGCGTCGCGCGTCGCCTCGTCGTTGGCCAGGGTGTGACGCTGCTCGACGAAGGGCCCCCGCGGCATCAGGTACTTGCCCCAGGCCACCAGGCCCACGCCCAGCAGCAGCAGCCCCGCGCCCATGGTTGCGCCCAGCGTCCAGGGCGCGGCGTTGACCCAGTAGCAGTAGCCGAAGCCGACGATGAGGATCAGCCCGGCGATGAACGTCAGGGCGATCACGCGCTCCACGACGTGCGGGTTGCGCGCCGACGGCGCCAGGTGCGGGTCGTCCGCGGCCAGCCCGGCGATCTCGACCGGCGTGCGGTGCTCGAGCTCACTCACTGCGATCACGCTCCCCCACCCAGTAACCGAGAAGGGCCAGCAGCCCGACACCCAGGGAGAGGCCGACGAAGCCCTCGGCGACCGGGCCCAGGCCGCCCAGGCCCAGGCCGCCCGGGTTGCGCGGGTGCTGGATCTCGGTGGTCACGAACTTGACGATGTCGGCGACCTGGTAGTCACTCAGGTTGCCCGTGAAGCGCGGCATGTTGCCCGGGCCGGTGCGGATGGCCTCGGCGACCTGGGTGGCCGGCACGTGGCGCAGCGACGGGGCGAAGGTGCCCAGCGCCAGCGCGTCGCCGTCGCCCTCGATCGTGTGGCAGGCCGCGCAGTTGAGCGCGAACAGCGCGGCGCCCGCGGCGACGTTCGCGCCCTTCACATTGACCGACGGGATCGCCGGATAGCTCGGCTGCAGCGAGTTGATCCAGGCGGCGACCGCCAGGGCCTGGTCGTGGCTGAGCCGGGGCGGGCGACGCATGGCCTGCACCGAGCGCGGGTCGGCGGCCGGCATGCGCCCCGACTCGATCCAGAAGTCGATCGTCGCCGAGCCCAGCCCGACCAGGTTCGGGTACGCGCCGTTCGTGCCCGAGGCCGGCACGCCGTTGGCCTGCGTGCCGTGGCACGACGCACAGTTCTGCATGTACAGGGCCTTGCCCAGGTTGGCCAGGGCCGGCGAGGGCACGGTGTAGGTGATCGCGCTGTCGCCGTAGCTGACCACGGCCCCGGACTTGGGGTTGATCGTGACGTTGTCGGAGTTCGGAGTGCCCGCGTCGTGACGCGTCGTCTGGTACACGACCCGACCCGACGCGCCGGCGCCGACACCGAGGCTCAGCGGAACCAGGGCGGCCAGAATCGCTGCCGCGCCCAGGCGGGCGCCTCGGACGTTCACGGGCCAGGTCATTACTTGAGCAGGAAGAGGGACGAGAAGAGACCGATCCACACCACGTCCACGAAGTGCCAGTAGTAGCTCACTCCCTGGAACGCGGCGAGCTCGCCCGGGTCGCCCTCGCGTCCACGCATGCGAAACAGCAGGAAGCCCATGGCCACGAGGCCGAGGAAGACGTGCAGGCCGTGCAGGCCCGTGGTGATGTAGAAGACCGAGCCGTAGGAGTTGGTGTACCAGCGCGTCGCGAGATGGATCCACTCGTAGGCCTGATTGGCCACGAAGAGCGTGCCCATGATCAGCGTCACGATGATCCAGTTGCGCGCCTCCTCGCGGCGCCGGTGCTCGACCAGCCACACCGCCCACTGCATGGTGAAGGACGAGCCGACGAGCACCAGGGTGAAGATGCCCGCCTGCACGGTGTCCAGGTGCGTGCCGGCCGGCGGCCACGACTGCAGGTGGGCGCGGATGGTGAAGAGGGCGGCGAAGAGACCCGAGAAGAACATCAGCTCGCTGCCGAGCCAGATCATCACGCCGATGGCCAGCATCGGAGGACGATCGTGGACGATCTTCTCGTTCTTCGCCAGGCTATTGAGGGGAATCGCCTGACTCACTCCCACTTTTCTAGTAGACGCGGTCACGGGGTCCTGGACGGTCCACTGAACGTGCTCACAGGATCGAGGGCGGCAGGGGCCCGGCGGCCAGGATGCTGAGACGCCTCGTCGGACGGGTCATGGCCACGTAGAGGGTGCGCAGGCCACGCGCCGTGACGCGGCCCTCGGCCGAGTCCCGACAGGCGATCTGGCAGGGGTCCACCACGATCACCGCGTCGAACTCGAGCCCGTTGGCCCCCTCGGCGCCCAGAATGACCAGGTCAGCGGCCAGGCCCCGCGAGGACTCCCCGCGCGGGTCGACCGCGTCCAGACCCCGCTCGAGGAGGCCCGCCACGATCTCACCGACCCGGGCGGCCATGGCGATGACGGCCACGCGCCCCGGCGCGACGGCCCCGAGCTCGCGGCGCGCCGCACTCGCCAGCGAGTCCATGAAGCCCGTCGCTTCGACGCGCTCGACCAGCGGCTCGAAGCCGGCACGGCGCACGGGCGTCGGCGGGACGATCTCGGGTGCCGCCGCGGCCAGCGTCGGCGCGGCGAAGTCGAGGACCTCCTGTGGGGTGCGATAGCTCACGCTCAGCTCCACGCGCGTCGGGCTGCGACGCGGCTCCAGCACGCTGATCGTGGCCTCCCAGGAGGCCGAGGACGAGGCAGTCGTGGCCTGAGCCATGTCGCCCACGATCGTCATCGAGCCGGTGAGGTCGCGCCGAGCCAGCACGCGCAGCTCCATCGGCGAGAGGTCCTGTGCCTCGTCGACCACGATGTGACCGTAGGTGACGAACTCGGCCTCGTCTCGCTCCGCGCTGGTCCCGGCGGCCAGGCGTGCCGCCTCGCGCAGCGCGGCCGCGCGCACCTCCGGGCTGTAGGCGTCCAGGTCGAGCCCGTCGAGCAGCACGGCCTCCGGACGAATCGGACGGGGCCGACGTCGGGGCCCCAGCAGGACGCGTGCCTCGTCGATGAGGGCCGCGTCCGCCGCCGTCCAGGCCACGTCGTCCAGGGAGTTCGAGCGAGGCCGGTGGAGCATGTCACACTCCGCGTCGCTCAGCACGTCACGCCCGGCCGCGCGCAACAGCGCCGGCGCCCCGAAGAGGTCGTGCAGCAGCTCTTGGCCGCTCAGGCGCGGCCAGATCCGCTGCAGGACCTCCTTGAACTCCGGCGTGAGGCGGATGGCCTCGGCGGCCTCGCTCAGCGAGGCCTCGTCGCCCTCGTGGGCGAAACGATCCCGGTGGGCCAGAGCCACGCGGTTGGCCAGCTCCCGGCCGACGGCGCTACGACGCTGATTGTGATTTCCCGGGCGTCGACGGGCGCGCTCGACGACCTCACGCGTGTCGCGCGCGCGCACCGTGACGCGCACCCGACCCACGGAGACGATCACGTCCTCACGCAGGGGACGCTGGCGAGTCGCCAGGGCCCGCGCGATCACACTCACCATGCGCACGTCGCCCTTGAGCCGCGCCACCTCGTCCGAGTCCTGGGCCGAGACGTTCACGTTGGCGACCAGGCCCGAGATCGTCGACAGCGTCACCCCCGACTCACCGAGGGAGGGCAGCACGTTCTCGATGTAGTCGAGGAAGAGCGGATTCGGGCCCACCACCAGCACGCCCTGGCGCTCCAGGGTCGCGCGGTGCGTGTAGAGCAGATACGCGGCCCGGTGCAGCGCGACGGCGGTCTTGCCCGTGCCGGGACCACCCTGAACCAGCAGCATGCCCGCCAGGGGCGCACGGATGATCTGGTCCTGCTCGGCCTGGATCGTCGCCACGATGTCGCCCATGCGTCCGGTGCGCGCACGACCCAACGCCGCCAGCAGCGCTCCCGGGCCTCCCAGGGCGAGACCCCCTTCGATCAGGCCCTCCTCGCCCGCGCGCCGGCTCTCGTCCTCGGGCAGGTGCAGCTCACCGTCGGCGTCGGCGAAGTACTCATCCTCCACGCCCACCACCTCGTGCCCGCGCACGGCCACGTGACGCCGGCGCACCAGGTTCAGCGCCTCGACGCCGGTGGCGCGGTAGAAGGGCTCGGCCACCGGGGCGCGCCAGTCGATGACCAGCGGGTTGAGCTCGGCGTCCGACACGGCGAGGCGCCCGACGTGGAAGGCGTCGCCCTGGTGGTAGTCGATGCGCCCGAAGAAGAGGGGTTGGTCGCCGATGGCCAGCTGGTCGAGACGCTGCAGAGCCGTGCCCATGACGACGTCTCGCTCCACGAGATCGCCCGCGCCGCGGCGCAGCGCCACCGCCGCGCTGTCACGCAGCGAACGGGCCTCCTCGCGCATGTTCTCGAGCGCACCGAGGGCGACGTCCAGGAAGGCCTGCTCCTCGGCGATCTCACGCTCGTGGGCCACGTTCACCTCTTCCGTCACGACCATCCGGGGTCTGTCAAGTCTAGACGTCGAACGAGAGCACCTCGCGAGGACCACGCGCGGGGCCCCTAGATTGGGAAGGACCAGAGGGAGTCTCGTGAGCGAACCAGTCTTTCTGCGGGCCTGTCGGGGCCAGAGCGTCGAGCACGTGCCCGTGTGGTTCATGCGCCAGGCGGGCCGCTCGCTACCCGAGTACCGGGCCCTGCGCGGAACGGGCTCGATCCTCGAGGCCATCGCGGATCCCGCGCTGGCGGCCGAGATCACCCTGCAGCCCGTGCGCCGCTACGGCGTGGACGCGGCGATCCTCTTCAGCGACATCGTCGTGCCCTACCACGCCATCGGCTTCGGGGTGGACGTGGTGCCCGGGCGCGGTCCGGTCATCGAGCGGCCCTTCGCCACGAGGGCCGACCTCGCGCGCCTGCGCGAGCTCAGCGACGCCGACGTCATCCACGTGAGCGAGACGGTGCGCCTCGTGGTCGCCGAGCTCGCCCGAAACGACGTGCCGCTCATCGGCTTCGCCGGAGCGCCCTTCACCGTGGCCAGCTACCTCGTCGAGGGCGCGCCCACGCGCGTCTTCGGCGTGGTCAAGTCCATGATGCACGCCGATCCCGCTCTGTTTGACGCACTGATGGAGCGCCTGGTGCACATCAGCATCGGCTTCCTGCGCCGCCAGGTCGCTGCCGGCGCGCGCGCGGTCCAGCTGTTCGACTCCTGGGCCGGGGCGCTGACTCGCGACGAGTACCAGCGCTTCGCCCTGGAGCCGACCCGGCGCGTGCTGGCGGGGGTGGCGGACTTGGGCGTGCCCACGATCCTCTTCGGTGTGGGCACCGGAGAGCTGCTCGACCTGATGGCCTCGAGCGGGCCGGACGTGATGGGCATCGACTGGCACGTCGATCTCGACGCGGGCCGACGACGGGTGGGCCGACCGGTGCAGGGCAACCTCGACCCCGCGCGCTGCCTGGGTGGGCCGGCCGGCGCCGTCGAGGCCGCGCGCGAGGTCCTGGCGCGCGCGGGACACGAGGCCGGCCACATCTTCAACCTGGGCCACGGCGTGCTGCCCCAGACCGACCCGGCGAGCCTCGAGGCCGTGGTGCGCGTCGTTCACGACGAGGGACTGGCGGGCGTGTCGTGACCAGCGGCGTACTCGTGATGGCCTACGGCACGCCGAGCACGCGCGAGGACGTCGCGGCCTACTACACGCGCATCCGCCACGGCCGAGCCCCGACACCCGAGCTGCTGGCCGATCTGGTGCGTCGCTACGACGCCATCGGGGGGACCTCACCACTGGCTCAGCGCACCGCCGCCCAGGTGGCGGCCCTCGAGGGGGCCCTCGAGGCGAGCGCACCGGGCGCGTTCGACGTCGTCTTCGGGTCCAAGTACGAGCCGCCCCTGCTCGAGGACGCCGCGGCCCAGCTGCTCGCACGTGGGCGAAGCCGCGTGATCGGCCTCGTGCTCGCGCCGCACGCCTCGAGCATGTCCACCGACCAGTACATGCAGCGAGCGCGCGAGGCACTCGGCTCACGGGTCGGGTTCGTGCCCATCGGGGCGTGGTGGGACGAGCCGGGCTTCCTCGCGCTCATCGCCCGCCGAGTGATGGACGCGCTGGCCCAGATACCCGAGGAGCGCCGCGCGAGCGCGCGCGTGGTCTTCTCGGCGCACTCGCTGCCCCAGCGCATCCTTCAGAGTGGCGACACCTATCCCGAGCAGCTCGCCGAGAGCGCGCGCCTCGCGGCCGAGCGGGCCGGGCTGAGCACGTTCAGCCTGGCCTGGCAGTCCGCGGGACGAACGGGCGAGACCTGGCTCGGACCCGACATCCTCGAGGTCATCGCCGAGCTGGCGCGCCAGGGCGTGACCGACGTGGTGTCGTGTCCGATCGGCTTCGTGGCCGATCACCTCGAGGTCCTCTATGACATCGACGTCGACGCGCAGCGCGTCGCGCGCGAGAGTGGCGTCAACCTCGTGCGCACCGCGTCGCTCAACGACGACGCGGACTTCATCGCGGTGCTCGCCGACGTGGTGCGCCGCGCGTGAGCCGGGCCTCGGTCGTCATCGTGGGCGGAGGCATCGCCGGCCTGACGGCCGCGTGGGACCTGACGGGCGGACCCAACCCGGACCCCGACGCGCCGCGGGTGGAGATCCTCGAGGCCGCCGAGTCCTTCGGAGGCTCCCTGGGGACCACGACGCTCGCCGGACGGGTGATCGACGATGGTCCTGACGGCTTCCTCGCCTCGCGTGCCGAGGCCCGCGCGCTCATCGACGAACTTGCGATGTCCGAGGAGCTCGTGGCGATCGCCGCCAGCGGGGCCAGCCTGTACTTGCGCGGCAGCCTGCACCCGATACCCGCGGGACTGGCCCTCGGCGTGCCGACGAGTCGAGACGCCGTCGCGGCCTTCGGCGCCCTGAGCTGGCGCGCGCGGATGGCGGCCCTGCGCGACGAGATCGCTCCGCGCCGTCTCGTGGTGGCAGACGACGCCACCATCGGCGAGATCGTGCGCACCAAGCTGGGTTCAGAGATCGCCTACCAGGTAGTCGAGCCCCTGGTCGGGGGGATCCAGGCGGGGCGCATCGATCGGCTCTCGGCGGCCAGCCTCGTGCCGAACCTGCTCAGCGCCGCCCAGCGCGGCGGCTCGCTCATGCGAGCCCTGGCCGCCCAGCGCCCCAGCGGGCCGGGCGGACCGACGGGGCCCGCCTTCTACAGCCTGCGCGGCGGAGTCGGCTCGCTGCCCGCGCGCCTGGTGGAGCGACTGGGCGAGCGCGGGGTCATCCTGCGACCCGCCCGCGCCGCGGTGGCCCTGCGAGAGTCGCGCCACGGCTCTCGGCGATACGAGGTGGACACCGCCGACTCGATCACCCCCGCCGACGTCGTCGTGCTCGCCGGACCCGGAGCGGTGACCGGCGCGCTGTGCGCGCACCTCGACCCGGCCCTGGCCGCGCTGAGCACACTGACCAGCGCCAGCGTGGCGATGGTGACGCTGGGCCTAGAGCGCGACGAGCTGCGCCTGGACGGGCCCGGCACCGGCGTCCTGGTCCCGCTCGGCACACCCGGCCCGGACGGTGAGCCCATGCTGATCACCGCGATCACCTTCTTGGAGCGCAAGTGGCCCCACCTGGCCAACGGCCTGGCCCTGGTGCGCGCGCACGTGGGTCGCGTCGACGACGAGCGCTTCGGCGCGCTCAGCGACGAGGCCCTCGTCGCGCGCGTGGTGAGCGAGCTGCAGGCGATCCTCGGCGGGCGCGTCGTGGCCCGCGAGAGCTACGTGCGTCGCTTCATCAGGGCCCTGCCCCAATACGAAGTGGGCCACGCAGAGCTCGTGCGCGCGGCCAAGGCCGCCGCGGCCGAGCACGGCCTGGCCCTGGCGGGCAACGCCTACGACGGCGTCGGGATCCCGGCCTCCATCGCCTCGGGCCGGCGCGCGGCGAGCGAGGTGCGCGCGATGCTGGAGAAGCGCTGAGGAGCAACGGCGCCACCTGGGCGAGCATCTGCCTCGCGCGCCTCGGGATCGACCTGGGCGCGATCCAGACGGCCGGCCGCGCCGCGACTCACTCGTAGTAGCCGGAGTGGATGTAGATGCAGGGCACGCCCTCGGCCACGTACATCGCGTGGTTCTTCGGGTCGTCGTCCAGGGCCAGACGCACGTCGAAGCCGAAGGCGCGCAGGTCCTCCACGGCGGCGCGCTTGAAGTCGTCCACGCCCGAGTAGTCCCCGTACTCGCGCATGATCAACAGGTCCCAGCGCAGCTCGTAGCGCTCGAGCCACGCCAGGGTGTGCTCGCGCACTCGACGCGGGCGCCCGGTCAGCAGCACGATGCTCAGAGAGTCGTCGAGCAGCTCGAGGAGCCGCTCGATCTCGCCGATCACCGGGTCGTCGCCGCAGGCGTCAAAGAAGCTGCGCCAGTCGCCCCACTCGAGGTAGTGCTGGCGTCCCGCGGCGTCGGCCAGCACCCCGTCGATGTCAAAGACGACCGCCGGGCCCTGACGCGCTGCGTCGCGCCAGTACCAGTTCTCCGCGTGCTCGTCACTCATGGGGGAACACTCGCTTCCGACGGCATCTGAGAGACTAGACGCCGTGGGACTCAGCGAACGCGTGACGGTGCCCGTGCCCTTCGGGCACCACGTCTACGTCGTGGCCAGCCTCGAGCTGTCCCCGCGCACGCGCCCCGAGAGCCGGGCCGTGAGCGAGTTCACCGGGCTGCTCGGCGACATCGACGACCCGGCACTCGTCATCGTGGCCGGGGACCTCTTCTCGCCCCAGCCCGGGGACTCCCTGGACTTCGTGACGAGCACCCTGGCGCACCTGGAGTCCTTCACCCGCGCCCTGCGCGCCTTCACCGAGAACCCGCAGCACCAGTTCTTCGTCCTGGCCGGACGCCACGACGCGGCGCTGCTGGCCAAGGCGGGCGTGCAGGCCTCACTCGAGGCGATGGGCGTGAACCTGGCGCGCGAGATCACGCTCCAGGTCACCACCGCTCACGGCGTGCGCGAGCTGAGCGTGAGCGCGGGCAGCTACGACGTCGCACTGAGTCGCGTGGACGAGCGCGAGCGCGCCGACGCCGACCGCCTCGAGGACCCCCCGGCCCTCGAACGCTTCGCGGCGAGTCGCGTCCTGTACCGGCGCCTGGCCGGCTGGGTCTGGCTGCCGGTGGTCCTGCTCGTGCTGGCCGACCTGAGCGGCTCGCTGCTCAGCGTCATCGGGCACCTCACGCGACACGAGATCAGGCTGCACCTGCACACGCCGCCCACGTCGAGCTTCTGGTCCAACCTGGTCATCGCCCTGGTCGTCGTGGCCCTGGTCGAGGGCCTGGTGGCCGCCGCGGCCGGACTGATCGTGCGCCGGCGCTTCAGCGCCCACGCCCGTGACGCCTCCCCGGCCCTAGCCGAGCCGCTGGGCCTGACGAGCGTGGACGGCGTGGACGCCCTCGAGGTCGCGCGTCGCGTGGCCGAGCACGGCGGCGCCGGGGCCATCGTGGGCGCCGCGCCGCGTCCGGCGCTGGCCTTCCTCGACCGCGGCGTGTGCGCCTCACCCGGGCCCAGTCGCAGTGTCCTGATCGAGCGGCGCGGCCGTCTCGGCCTGCCGCCGGTCTTCTCTCCCGCCGAGCGCTTCGGCATCGTGGAGATCGAGGCCGCCTCGACGCTGATCGTGCGCCTGGTGGCCGGCGAGAGCCCGCGGCGCGCGGCCACGCTCTTGGAGCGCCTGGTGGCCGGCGCGCCGGTGCAGCCGAGCGTGCCCACCGTGACGGCGACGGTGGGCTCCTGGCCGGTGGGCGATCCCTTCCCGATCGACGTGGACCGCCTGAGCGCCCAGCGCCGCCAGCGCTCGGTGCGCCGCTGGGCCAGCGGCCTGCTCTTCGCCGACGGGCTCATCAACGTCATCGTCACCGCGCTGCCGCCACTGCGCACGCGCCTGCACACGGTGCTCAGCGTGCTGCCCCTGGGCGTGGCCAAGTCGGCGGCGGCCATCACCGCGGTGGCCGGCGTGGGCATGATCATGATGGCGCGGGCCATGCGACGCGGCCAGCGCCGCGCGTGGCTGCTGGGCGTCTTCGCACTCGCGGTGACCACGGTCGCGCACCTGGCGCGCGGCGGCTCGCTGGCGTCCTCGCTGCTGGCCCTGACGATCCTGGCCTTCCTGCTCCTGGAGCGGGATCACTTCCAGGCCACCACCGACCGCTCGAGCCTGCGCACCGCGCTGCCGCGCCTGGTCCTGATCGGCGTGTCGGTGGTGCTCGCCGCCACCCTGGGCATCGAGGCGACCGTGCGGCACCACCTGCCGGCCTTCCACGTGGTCCTGCTGGCGAACCTCGAGCGACTCGTCGGACAGACCTCCATCGCCCTGCCCGATCGGGCCGGGGACTTCCTCAACCCGACCCTGCTGACCGTGGGCCTCAGCCTCATGGTCTCGGCGCTCTACCTGGTGACCCGACCGGTCGTGGACCGGCGCCTGTCGGAGAAGGGCAGCTCGGCCGAGCGGCGCCTGGCCGAGCTGCGCGCGCGCGAGATCGTGCGTCGCCACGGACGCGGCACCCTGGACTACTTCGCCCTGCGCGACGACAAGCAGTTCTTCTTCTACCGCGACACGCTCGTCGCCTACGCGGTCTACGGCGGCGTCGCGCTCGTCTCACCGGACCCCATCGGCCCGGCGGCCGAGCGCTCGGAGTCCTTCAGCGCCTTTCGCACCTACGCCGACAACCACGGCTGGACCATCGGCGTCGTGGGCGCCGGCGAGGAGTGGCTGCCCCTGTACCGCGCGGGCGGGCTGCACAACCTCTACGTCGGCGACGAGGCGATCGTGGACTGCACGACCTTCAGCCTCGAGGGCGGCAAGATGAAGGGCCTGCGCCAGGCCTGCACGCGTCTGACGCGCCGGGGCTAC
>JAJXUK010000047.1 GCA_021782915.1 Actinomycetes bacterium
TCCGGACGCTGGTGCATTCACAACAGGAACGAGCAATCAGAAGAACGCGGGCATCGACCTCAATGGTACGAATGTGCTTCTTTACGCTCCCACTGGCGGCATAACGTTCTCCAACAACACGGTTGTCCAGCTCTCCGGTAGTCAAACCAACGGTTACGTGGATGTCTGGGACAATGGTGTTTTGAACAACCCGGTCTCCGGTGACGGTACTCTCACGTTGGGCGCTAACGCGACATCGAGCATTACCAGCAACGTGGGGGGCATCTACGTTCCCTATGGCGAAGTGGTGAACTCGAATAACGGTACGATCGATGCCTCCTTCATCCTGGCCGGCTCGGCGAGTTTCTCGAACGGGTTCACCGTCAACATCTACGGTTACGGATGACACCCGTCTGCGAGCAGAGATGGCGGCACCGTCGTATGGAGGCCGGAGACACTTTGGTCGAAGTGTTGATGGCGATCATCGTCCTCGGCATTGCGGGTCTCGCCCTGATGGCCGCCTTCTCCACCACGATCTCCGGCTCCGCACAGCACCGTTCGCTGGCGGGAAACGACCTAGTTCTGAGGGCCGCTGCCGAGTCGGCGTTCTCCATGATTGAACAGCAGACGAACCCCCTGTATTCAACGTGCGTCACTGGGAGCTACGCAACTCTGGCCGATCAGTACAACGCTGACGCGGCCAGCCAGGGAGAGCCCAACTTTGGCGCACCGTCGCAGACGACAGCGCAACCAGGGCAGAACTGGTACACGATCTCGATAAGTTCCGTCAAGTTCTGGAACAGTTCAAGCAGTACGTGGTCATCGATGCAGCCAACTGACTGCACGAAGTACGTGCCGCAGTTGATCACGATGACGTTGAAGAACCAGGTAAACGGGACCACCGAGTCGACATCGTTCACGGTGGACAACCTCAACGCCACGGTGGGTTCGATCACGGCGGTCAGTGTCACCTCGATATCGCCTCGGGAGATACCCATCGGGGCGACCAACGTCTCGCTGACGATCACCGGAAGTGGGTTCACGTCGACGTCGTCGGTGACGTCATCCGCCTCAAACATCCAGATCTCGCCGGTGACGTCGACCCCTGCTCCGACCTCGACCTCGATCACGGTCTTGGTGACGGTGCCGGCGACCGTGTCGCCGGGGACATATGACGTAACCGTGACGTCAGGGGCGGTCTCCGGCACGGGAGCGGGACTGCTCCAGATCACGCCGAGCCCGACGGCCGCGAGTATTCAGCCACAATACCTGGCCCAAAACGCCACCGGTGGCCCGTACACGCTTTACGGGACCGGCTTTGAGACGGGCATGACCGTGTCGATTCCCACCACCTCGACGGGGGCACCATCGGGCGTGTCGGTGACCAACCTTGTCGTGACCTCCCCGACGACGGCGACTTTCACGTTGGCCACGTTGGGCGTGGCCTCGACACCCATAGGCAGTGATGGCATCGATGTTGTGCTTCAGTCTGGGGTAGGTATTACGAGTTCACCGGTGCTCCAGGTGATCGCGCCTCCATCCATAACCAACGTTGTCACAGCCTCATCGGGGAGTTCCCCGTGCGACCCGGGCTTCCAGGGAACGGCCGATTGCATCATCTACGGTTCGGGATTCGAGAGTGGCGCTACCGTGAGTATCCAGCCCAGCGGAGGAAACACGGTGGGTGTTGTGAACTCCACCGTGATCGTGGGCAACGATCCCACGACGTCCCAGCAAATCGACATCAACGTGTCGGGTTCTTTGTTGACGGCCACCCAGGGGACATCAGCGAGCGTCGAGGTTCTGAATCCCGACGGCTCGTCGGTCCTTTACGCGAATGGATTCAAGAATGGCTAGGCGAACTTCGTCCGTGGACTCTGGCGCGTCGCTCATACTGGCGATGATCTTCATGTCCGTGGTGAGCCTCATATCTTTGGCGATGGCCGCTTGGGCAACCACCGGGCTTCACAGCACGATCAGCTTCACGGCAGCCCAGTCAACCGTGTCGACCGCGAACAGCGTTGCCGAAGTGACTCTTCAGGAAGTACGCGGGGCCTTCTACACCAACACGATCTGGGCGCAGCCGCCCGTTAGTTGCTGGGGACCAACGAACTGGACGCCACTGGATCTACAGGGTATCAACAACTCCAGTCTGACGGCCTACTGCTCGACGGCCTGGCCATACGACGGCAGTAATTCGCGGCGTCAAGTGACCATCTCGATTTGTCCGACCCCGGCGGCGACGCCTACGTCAGCCGATGCGACGAAGTGCGCCACGGCGCCGTATCTCCAGGTGGTCGCCACGTTTGATGACCGTCCCGCGTCAGGGAGTTTCCCGAACTGCAATAACGAGCCCACGTACCAATCCTCATACCCGACCACGCAATGGAGCTCGTGCGGCACCTTCATGACGATCAACAGTTGGGTATTTGGAACGAATCCTCCGACGGTTGCGGCAAATGGATTCTCTCTGGGAGGGATCACGTCGACATGCACGTCGACGGACTCCTTCACGCTGGGCGGTACGGGGTTCATTGCGGGGTTGATTGGCACCTCACCGCCAACACCGGCAACGAAGGTCTACTTCGTTAGCAACAAGACAGTCAATGGGTCGTTGATCATGGACACCACGGAGGCCACGTCGGTCACGGTGGCGTCGGGTTCACTCCTCGCTGGTTGTGTCCCTAACAACTCGCCAAATACTGCCAACGTGGTGGTCGTGACACCGGTAGGCGAGAGCTCTCAAGTCTTGACGGTGAGTTACTAGAGAAGGGAGGATTAAGAAGGCGCGTGGGGCAGGGTCGGACCCAGACCGGTCGCCTCGGACATCGAGTCGAGGCGCCGGCGCGCGGTGACGGCGACTGGCGGACCGGGGAGCAAAATGGGGCCGTCGCAGTTCACGGGTGCTCGTGAACGCTCTATCTGATTTTTGGGTGTGCTCGCACCTCGATTTGCTCGCCAAGATGTCACACGGGCCGGAATCTGTTGTGAAGAAATTGTGAAAGAACGAGAACACGTTCTCGCGCAATGACACGCCGATCATCCTTGGCTAGCAGGCGCTTTGCGCGTCTGAGAGAGGTTTCAATTTACGAGATTTCTCCTTGCCAAGGAAGTGTACTGGTGGTAAGAATTGGCATTCCCCGTTTCGGGGGTGGGGTGGATCCGAGTGTCGGCACGCCACGAAATGAAAGGCAGAAATCCATGAATCAGAAGTATCGCGAGTTGCAGCGCAGGCGTGCGGCGGGCGAGATCGAAGGTGGCTTCACCCTGATCGAACTCCTCATCGTTATCGTCGTGCTGGGCATCCTGGCCGCCATCGTGGTGTTCGCCCTGGGCAGTGTGACCCAGAAGAGCGCTGTCGCGGCCTGCCAGAGCGACGCGAAGACGGTGGACGTGGGCGCGTCGGCGCTGATGGCGGAGAATCCGACTCTCTACTCCACGTTGCCGTCGACTAGTTTCAAGACCGATATGCTGGCGACGACGACGATCTCGGGCTTGACCGGGAACCCCTTCGTGAAGTCGTGGCCGAGCTCCACTAATTACACGATTTCGGTGTGGGGATTCGGCAGTTCGGCCACGGTTTACGCTCCGACGGCTGCTGACACGGTGTACAGCGCGACCACGGTTACTCCGCAGATCGGTGACGTGATCGTGGCTGGCACCAGTACGACTGCTGGGGCTCAGAACAAGGCCACCTTCTACGACGCTTCGCAGTCGCCAACTGAGGCTTGTGCGTGGGCGGTTTCCGGTAAGGCGTGATTTGAGAATCGTGAGGTTTGGTCTCGCGAGATGAGAGCGTCTGGTGCCCGGCCGCAGGCCGGGCACCAGACGTATTACGGCTGAGCAGAGGTGAAGGAGCTTCACGTGGGTGACAAAGAAAAGGGCGAGCGGAAGATCGACCAGTGGCTCCAGATCCTGTGGGAGCAGGGGGGCAGTGACTTGCTGCTATCTGGGGGATCGGCACCGCGAATCCGAGTGTCATCGAGGCTGCGTCCGATTGAGGGCGCGCCGGTCATGAGCGGTGAGGACATTGCCCACATGGCGATGCCCCTGCTGACCGAGGGCCAGAAGGAGATCTTTCGGACCCAGCTCGACTGCGACTTCGCATTCTCCTTCAAGGATGTCGGACGGGTCCGTGGCAGCATCTTTACCCAGCGGGGCCAGACCGCACTGTCACTTCGAATGATCCCTACGAAGATCCCGAGTTTCGAGGATCTATCGTTGCCGTGGGCGGCCGAATGGGTTGCCCAGCAGCCACGCGGCTTCGTACTGGTAACCGGACCCACTGGCTCGGGCAAGTCCACGACGTTGGCCTCGATCATCGATCGCATCAATGAGACGCGCGCCTCGCACATCCTCACGATCGAGGATCCAGTGGAGTACGTGCACTACCACAAGATGTCGGCCGTGAGCCAGCGCGAAGTGGGCCTCGACAGCCCCTCCTTCGACCGGGCGCTGCGGTCGGCCCTGCGCGAGGACCCCGACATCATCCTGATCGGTGAGATGCGTGACATCGAGTCGATCCAGATTGCGCTCACCATGGCCGAGACCGGCCACCTCGTGTTCGCCACACTTCACACGAACGATGCCCCGCAGGCGATCGACCGCATCATCGACGTCTTCCCCGCGTGGCGCCAGGAGCAGACTCGCGTTCAACTGGCCGCCTCGCTGTCGGCGATCATTGCCCAGCGTCTCGTGCCCAAGATTGGTGGCGGGATGGTGGCGACCTTCGAGGTGCTCATCGCGACGAACCCGGTGCGCAACCTCATCAGGGAGAACCGGTCGAACCAGCTGGCCAACGTCATGTTCACCAATTCCAAGGAGGGCATGCAGATCATGGAGATGGACCTGGCTCGGCTCATCAAGAACGAGGTAATAACCTATGAGGAAGCACTCAACGTGAGCGCGCACCCCAAGGAGTTGGGACGAGCCTTGGAGCAGATGGGGTACGTCGTTCCGAAGAACTGAGGACAGTGATTCAGCGCGGTCCCGACCTGCCATACTCGGTGGTGGCGGGCGTTGTTCCCTTTCAGCGCAAGTGGCTCGTGGCCAGCGCCAAGATGCACGCGGCGACCTTCGCGTGCGAGACCCCGCGAATCTTCGACACCTTCGCGGATGTTCTGGCGGAGAAGCCAGCCTTCTCGTCCATCGTCGTGAGCGCCCCGATCGGCTTTCGGGACGTCCCGGGAACTGCAGCGCGCACGTGCGATCGCGAGGCGCGCGCACTGCTGGGCGCTCGCCGCGCGGCGGTGTCTAACGCTCCGACGTACGAGACGCTTCGCTCCGGCGAGTGGCGCGGAGCTCACCTCGATGCCGTAGGCGTGATGCTGCTGCCCTACTACCGAGAGATCTTCGCGGAAATGTCGCCCTTTCGTCAGCGAACGGTGTACTCCGGGCACCCGGAACTCACGTTCTACCGACTCAACGGTGACAGACCGCTGCGTCACTCGAAGAACCGCGAGGACGGACGCATGGAGCGCCGCGAGATTCTGGAGCGGCGCATCCAGAGCCTGCACATGGTGTTGAAGATGCAGGACGCCGGAGTGGGGCTGAAGTACCTATACGACGCCGCAGCTCTGCTGTGGAGCGCGCGCCTCGTCTCCGGGCACGGGGCTCGACGCATCCCTCAGGACGCCGAGTGGGACAGCGAGGGCCTGCGAACCGAGTTCGTCTACTAGCCCTAGCTGGGCAGGTGCACCCAGCCCTCGAGGGCGGGACCCAAGAACAGCGCCAGTGCACTGCCAGTGGCGAGGAAGATGCCGTACGGAATCGGCTGATCGCGGCGCAGCTTGCCGGCGGCAATGAGCGAGAGGCCGATGAGTGCTCCCAGGAGATTCGCGAGGAAGAAGCCGACGATGACGTGGCCCACGCCGAGCCAGCCGAGACCCACGCCGAGCAGGAGAGCCAGGCGCACGTCGCCGAAGCCGAGGTAGCGCGGGCTCAAGAAGTTGATGACGAAGAAGACGCCCGACCAGATGACACCGCACAGCGCGGCCACACCCAGTCGGCGCCAGTCGTGGGCGGCCGCGCTCGCCCCCAGGAGCAGGACCTCGGTCAGGGCGAACGTGACGTAGACGATCGAGCGCGGCAGCACGAGGTGCTCGGCGTCGATCAGGGCGAGCGCGAGAAGTCCTGACAGCCAGATGAGGTACGCCGGCAGCGGGGCCGATAGCCCAAGTCGGGCGGTCGCAACTAGGAACAGCGCCATGGTCCCCAACTCGACTGAGGGATAGCGCGCAGCAATCGGCTCGCGGCAGTAGCGACAGCGGCGTCGCAGCATCAGCCACGACACGACGGGAACGTTGTCACGAGCACTCAGCTCGTGGCCGCAGTCTGGACAGTGTGAGCCAGGTCGCAGCAGTGACTCGTGACGCGGCACGCGGTAGATGACGACGTTGAGGAATGAGCCGACGGCGAGGCCGGCGCATCCGATCACGACCCAGAGCGTGGTGGCGAGGGCCCCGCTCACGAGAAGCGCGTGTCGCACATACTCACGTCGAGCAGGTCGCACACCGTGAAGGCGGGTGCATTCACCAATTTTGCAGTGGTCGTCGGTACGATGAGACGAGATTAGACGGCTCCCCAAATCGACGGAGGGACCGGTGGAGTCGTTCATGAAGAAGGTCGCGGTTGGCACGTTCCAGTAGTCGATATCGATTTGGCGCAAGTTTTGTCGACGAGGCGTCCGGAGTTCGCTTCGAGGGTCACCACCCGATGGAGCGGCCCGACCTGTGGCGTCTCTACCTTGACGAAGCCGAGGGCAAGTATCGGAGTCGAGGCAACGAGGACACCCTGCGGCGCCAGCAACTGGAAGAGGGCCGTGGCGTCAGCCTCTTCTTCCTGGGCTTCTCCGCTGACGGCGAGGCCGTCGCCGGGGTGCGATTCCACGGCCCGCTCGATAGCGTCCTCCAGGCCGCCATCCTTGAGGAGATGGCCGACTCGCCCGAGATCGGGGACATCCGCACCCTGCTGGAGAACGACCTTCGTTTTGGGGTCCTGGAGGTCAAGGGCGCGTGGTCCAAGGGCGAGTCGACGCTGGGCGTGCGGATGTTCGCCGCGATTGTTCGCGCCAGCGCTCACGCGCTGAACTGGCTGGGCTCCGAGCGCGCGATCGCCACGACGTCCGACGTGCTGGTGCCCGTCGCGCGTCAGGCCGGCGCCGATCAATTTGGTGAACACTGGGTTCCCTACCCGGATGAGCGCTACCGGACCGTCGCACTGACGATGCAGAGGTCGCGAGCTCACGACATGGCGTCACCGGAGCACCGGGTCTACCTGCGCCTCGAGCACGAGCAGCTCCTGCGTGACCCCCTCGATGAGCAGGTCGGGCTCGTCGAGGGGGTGTCGGCCCGCACGCGCTCGTTCCAGCCGGTAATCCTCGACGTGACGCACCGAGCTGACCGCGAGGTTCTGCGGGTGCTGCGCGAGGATCACGCACTGGGGATCATTGACCGATTTGACGAGCAGCGCGCTCAGCTGAGTGAGATCAAGCCGACTCCACCCGATCCGGTGCTGATGGAGTCCCAGCGCTGGGTCTACTACCCGTGGCGGCGCGCGGTCGTTCGCCTGCTCGGGCCGCGATCGTTCAACACGGTCCGGCTCGATCGCAACCGCCCCAAGCTCACCGAGTTGGAGCAGGCCCGCCAACGTGCCCTGCGCGTGGGAGTGATCGGCGCGAGCGCTGGACAGGCCATTGCCCACGTCCTGGCCATGGAGGGCCTGGTCGGCGAGCTGCGCATCGCCGACTTCGACGACCTGGAGTTGACCAACCTGAACCGCATCGCGGCCAGCGTGATGGACCTGGGCCTGAACAAGGCCGTCGTGGCCGCGCGGCGCATCGCGGAGATCGATCCCTACTTGAAAGTCCAGACCCTCTCCGAAGGCGTCAGCCCGGAGAACCTGGACTCCTTCCTCGATGGGCTTGATCTCGTGGTGGAAGAGTGCGACTCGCTGGACGTGAAGTTTCTGGTGCGCGAGGCCGCCCGCGAGCGACGCATTCCGGTCATCATGGAGACGAGCGATCGCGGTGTGCTCGACGTGGAGCGTTACGATCTGGAGCCTCATCGGCCGATCTTCCACGGCCTGCTCGGCGAGATGGACTATCAGACGCTGGCGGGTCTGAGCACGGCTCAGAAGGGCCCTTACGTGCTCAAGATGCTGGGCCCGCGCGATGTCTCGGCGCGCGCGGCGGCCACCGTCTTCGAGCTGGGCTTCACCATCACGGGCTGGCCCCAGTTGGCCAGTGAGGTCACCCTCGGTGCCGTCACGGTGGCGGCGGCGCTGCGCAGATTCGGCCAGGGCCGGGAGCTGCCCTCGGGGCGCGTGCGCATCGACGTCGAGGAGATCCTCGAGGGCCTGGCCCCGGTGGAGGTCGAGTCCGATCCAATGATCGACTTGGCGGCGCCGGCGCCGACGGATCCGGTTCTTGAGGACCTCGACGACGTCGACTTCATCGTGGACGCTGCGCGGCGTGCTCCCTCGGGTGGCAACGTCCAGCCCTGGCGATTCGAGGCCGACGAGGAGGAGGTGCGCTTCTTCATCGTGCCCGAGCGCACCTCGATCATGGACGTCGGGTTCCGCGGCAGCTTCGTCGGCCTGGGAGCGGCGGTGTTCAATGCACGCGTGGCTGCCGCGACACGACATCGCGTTGGCACGGTGCGCCTGTTCCCGAGTGGTCCACACTCGCACCACGTGGCCACCTTGCGCCTGGGAACGGGACGCGATGCGGCACTGGCCGAGTTGCTGACCGCCATTCCGACGCGCGCGGCAAATCGTCGCGCGTCCCAACCCTCCGAGATCGACCCGGCGCACCTCGAGCAGCTGGTCTACGACGTGGAGAAGGAGGGAGCCTCGCTGCACCTTCTCACCGAGCGGGCCGAGCTCAACGAGGTCGGCGAGTTGCTGGGGCGCACGGACCGGCTGCGCTTCCTGCTGCCCGAGGTGCACGGCCAGATGCTCCACGAGCTGCGCTGGCCGGGCCAGGACAGCCTCGATCAGGGTCTGGACGTGCGCACCCTCGAGATGGACTCGATGGGGCTCGCCTCCCTCGACCTGCTGCGCCGCAGTGACGTCATGGCTCACCTGGCCGAGTGGCGCGCGGGCCAGGTCCTGGGTCTGCGCACCCAGGCGGTCGTCGCGGCGAGCTCCGCGGTCGCGGCCATAACCATCCCGCGTGCCGATCCGGTCTGGTACATGCGTGCGGGTGCGGCGATCGAGCGATTCTGGTTGCGAGCCGAGCTGCTGGGCCTCGCCGTCCAGCCAGTCGTGCCGGTGTTCCTCTACGCGCTCAGCGAGGCCGAGATGACCGAGATGGGCGGAGAGCGCTACCTCGAGGAGATGCTTGAGCTCTCGAGGCGTTTCGAGCACCTGTGGGACCTCTCGTCCGGCGAGACGGTGGCCATGGTGCTACGCGTCTTCGAGGCCCCGGCCCCGTCGGTGCACAGCGTGCGCCTTCCGCTCGACGAGGTGATGAATCGCGAGAGGCAAACCCTTCTGATCAGCCAGAACGGAAATCACCACTTTCCGTGAGCAAGGTTTCTCTTGCCCTCTGATCAGGGCCTGTCGTACAATCGGGGCTGCGCCGTTGTTGACGCCGTGGCGCTACGTCGCTGTACCCGAATGTGTCGGACTCGAGGGGAGACGCTCCGTGAGGCGCATCACCAAGACCTACCTGGACAAGGCCATGGAGGAGACGCGTCTCGTCGTCGGGACCCTCCTGCAGGTGATCCCCGGCACTGAGATCGTCGCCCTGGTGGGTCGCGACGATCAGTTGATCCCGGGCTTCGAGCTCGAACCCCTGATCGGTGAGGAGTCCCTGAGCGCCTTCGAGGAGATCTCGGAGCAGGTGCGCACCGATCTGGCCGCGGGTGCACTGCGTGGCTCCATCACCCAGAACGTGCTCGGGGTCGAGTGGGGCAGTCTGGTCGAGCCGATCCAGTTGCGCGACGGAGGCGTGGTTGGAGCCCTGATCGTGGCTCGGCATGGGCGCACCTGGTCTCAGCGCGAGCGCTCGGTGGCCAAGGCCTTCTCGAGCCTGCTGAGTCACGTGGCCACCTTGGCCAACCGCGAGACGTCGCTGCTGAACCAGAAGCGCCTGGACGCTCTGGTCACTGAGGTGGCCGAGAAGCTGATGTCAGCCAACTCGGCCAACCGCAAGGAGGTCCTCAACTGGACGACCAAGGTCCTGGCCGAGTTCCTCGGCGCTGACGTGGCCTTCGTGCGCCGCAACGACCTGCGCCGGGACATCTCCATTCTCGAGGCGGAGTGGCCCGTGCGCGAGGACGTGCCCGATCCGGATCCCCTGGGGGAGATCCCGTTTAGCGCGGACCCGGTCTTCGAGGTTATGCGCGACCTGAAGACGCCCTATCTGACGGGGGACCAGGACGTCACCGATGGCTACCGCGAGATCGTCGAGAAGGCGTCGCAGTCTCAGCCCTCCAACGGCTCGGTCGTGCCCCTGCTCATGGGCGACACGACCTGGGGCATCATCGGCTTCATCCACTTCGAGGCTCACCAGTGGGTCATCGGTGAGATCAACGCTCTCCAGGCGGTGGCCTCCATGCTCGTGCAGCTCGAGGCGCGCATCGACGCCGAGGAGCGGATCATCTACAACGCCAACCACGACGAGCTGACGGGTCTGGCCAACCGCCGGGCCCTCGTGGGCGAGCTCAAGTTGCGCCTGGCCGCCAAGCGCGACCTGGCGGTGATGGTGATCGACCTGGACCGCTTCAAGGTGATGAACGACTACTTGGGACACCAGAGCGGGGATCGACTGCTGGTGACGATCGCGGACCGGCTGCGCACGAGCGTGCGCGCCAATGACTTCGTGGCGCGCCTGGGCGGGGACGAGTTCGTCTTCTTGGTGGACAAGGCACGCAGTGAGATGGAAGTCCTGGCCAGCGCCTACCGAATGCTCGACGTGATCGCCGAGCCGGTGGAGATCAACGGCCAGCGTATGAACCACACGGCGAGCATCGGCATCGCCCTGGCGCCCAAGGGCACCAAGAGTGGCCTTGACCTGCTCGGTCGCGCCGACATCGCGATGTACGCGGCCAAGGCTCGCGGGCGCAATCAGGCGGTGATCTTCGACGAGGAGCTCGCTGAGTCGATCGAGGCGCGTCTGAACACCGAGTTGCAGCTGCGTGAAGCGATCGAGGCCGACGGCCTGCGCCTGCACTTCCAGCCTGAGGTCGACCTGCGTACGGGACAGCTCCTGGCCGTCGAGTCACTGGTGCGCTGGCAGCATCCGGAGCGCGGGCTGCTGGCCGCCTCGGAGTTCATCAAGATCGCCGAAGACACTGGGCTCATCACCCAGATCGGCCGGTGGGTCTTCGCCGCCGCCTGTCGCCAGTTGGCCGAGTGGATCAGGGACTATCCGCACCTAGAGTTCATCGTGCGCGTGAACATGTCGCCGGCGGACTTCCGCATGGGTGACCTGGTCGAATTCGTGGCTGAGCAACTCCGGCTGCACAACGTTCCGGGCAGTCGGTTCTGTGTGGAGATCACCGAGTACGCGGTCATGGACGATCCGGAGAAGGCCGCTCAGGTGTTGCGCGACTTCCAGGATCTGGGGGTCGAGATCGCCCTCGACGACTTCGGCACCGGGTTCGGCTCGATGACCGAGCTCAAGCACCTGCCGGTCGATTTGCTCAAGTTGGACATGAGCTTCGTGCGCGGCGTC
>JAJXUK010000048.1 GCA_021782915.1 Actinomycetes bacterium
CCGCGTGGTCCGGGAGCGTCTCGGTCGTGCACCCGGGCGTGGGCGCGCCGCTGGCCGCGGGCTTCGCCGAGGAGATGATCGGCCTGGGCGCGCGCACGCTGGTGGCCGTGGGTGGCGCCGGCGCGCTGATCGAGGGGCTGAGCCTCGGACACCCCATGGTGGTCTCCTCGGCCCTGCGCGACGAGGGCACGAGCTTTCACTACGCGGCCCCCAGCCGCGTCATCGAGGCCGACCCCCTCGGGGTCGCGGTGGCCGCAGCGGCCCTGGGCGAGGCCGGCCTCGACTACCTGGTCGGGCGGACCTGGACGACCGACGGCTTCCTGCGCGAGACGCGCTCGCGCATCCAGCGCCGCGTGGACGAGGACTGCGTGATGGTCGACATGGAGTCCGCGGCCTTCATCGCGGTGGCGCGCTATCGCGACGTGCGCTTCGCCCAGATCCTCTACGCCGGTGACTCACTGGCCGGCGAGACCTGGGACTCGCGCCACTGGGTGCACGCCGGAGACGTGCGCGAGAGACTGCTGCGCGTCGCGGTGCGCGCGGCCCTTCGCCTGGCTAGTGCCTGAAGCGGTGCTGGCCCGGATGATGAGCGACGTGGATGCGCTCACGCGCGAGCGTGATCGCCAGGCCCACGAAGAGCGCCCCGGTGATGAGGATGACCAGCGGGGCCCGCACCTGACCGGGGAAGAGCTTCAGGATCAGCCAGGGCACGTTGATGAGCAGGCCTACCGAGCCCACCAGCGACAGGCCGAGCTCGCCGGGGCGCGTGCCCAGAGCGAGTAGGCCGATCGCGCTGAGAAGCCCCAGGGCCGGGGCGAACTTCGGGTACTGCGCCGCGCTGAGGGCCGCGCCGAGCAGCACCCCGAGCGCACCGGCCAGGCGCAGAAGGCCGGGCACGCGCATCGTCAGGCGCGTGCTGGCCAGGATCACGAAGGCGCTGGCGAGCCAGACGAGACCGCCCGTGGCCAGGCCCGCGTGCGCGGCGAAGTAGCCCAGGGTCGGCGGCAGGCTCTGAGACAGCACGAGCGCGCCGGCCACGCCGAGCAGGCGCGCCTCGCCCGGCTCACGCACCGGGCGCGCCGACACGGCCAGCACGAGCAGGCCGAGCGCGCTGGCCACGCTGGCCACGCCGCCCGGGCCGCGACTGAAGTTGAGGAACATGATCGCCGCCACCCACAGGCCCCCGGCGCCGACCAGCTCGGCGAGCCACGGCGTGACGATGAGACGCCCGACGCCCAGGCCCAGAAGCACGAGGGCGCCCACGAAGACGCCCGCGGCCATCCAGGTGTCGGTGCCGAGCAGGCGCGAGAGGGCTCCGAGGGCCACGAGCGGTGCGCCCAGGGTGAGGGCCTCCTGCAGGGGCCGGAACCGGCCGCGCCACAGCAGGCCGCTCAGGGCTCCGACGACCAGGGCGGTGACGAGCACGACGACCTCGCCGCGCGGCTCGGTGCGGCCCACGGCGCGCGTGGCGACGACGCTGAAGAGGCCCGCCGCCGCGCTCGCGCCCAGCCAGAGAATCCAGCGCAGCCGGCGCAGGGCGAGCTCGGCGCCCTCGCGCACGAGCCCGCCGCCCAGTCCGAGGCCGAGGCCGAGCCCCGCGCTCAAGACCAGGCGAGCGGGCGTGTTGATGTGCGCCCAGTAGCGCGCGACGATCAGGCCCAGCCCGGTGAGCGCCAGGATGGCCCCGATGTAGCCGACCGCCTCGGCCAGCGCCGGCACGCGCCGCGGGTGCGACTGTCTGAGTGCGTGGGGGGCCTCGAAGCGCTGGATCGCCGCGGCCTGCTCCTCGCTGATGAGCCCGGCGTGGCGCCAGCGCGCCAACTCGTGCGACAGCGACGCGGGCGTCCCCTCAGGGCCCTCGGGGCGCCTCGGCGCCGGCGCGCCGGCGCTCGCCGGGGACGCGGAGCTGCTCAGCGAGTCGACACCCGGCGCCCCCATCGAGCCTCGGCGAGTGAGCGCGAGTGCCACTGCCGCCACGACCAGGACCAGTAGGACCAGACTGACCATCATCGTCAGCCCCCTTTCTCGGGGTGTCAGCTCCAGTGTAGGTCGGCCCCGTCGGGGCCCTTCGCGCCGTGACGTGGTGGCGCGTTCACGCGGAGGGCGCGTGCGCATTTTTCAGCGAGTGCGCCACCGTGTCACGCGCCGTGGCGTCGTGCGAGGCGGCGACGCCTAGGGCACCGGCGCGGGCACGGCGCGAAGAACGCCGGCGACCTCGGACTCGTCCACGGGGCCCGAGAAGTGAAAGCCCTGCCCGACGTCACAGCCGATGTGGCGCAGGTACTCGAGCTGGTGCTCGTCCTCGATGCCCTCGGCCACCATGATCAGACCGAGCAGGTGCCCGAAGGCCACGATGGACTCGAGGAGCGGATTGGTGCTCAGGGCCGAGCGGATCGGGTGCACGAAGGACCGGTCGATCTTGATGATCAGCGGCTTGAGGTGCGCCAGGTAGGTCAGTGACGAGTACCCGGTGCCGAAGTCGTCCAGGGCGATCGTCACGCCGAGGCGCTCGAGGTGCTCGACCAGGTGGGCCGCGCCGGCCAGGTCGGTGAGCGTGGTGGACTCGGTGATCTCGAGCACGAGCCGGTGCGGGGCGAGCCCGCTCACCGTCAGCGCGTGCGCGACCTTGTCGATGAGGCCCGGGTCGTGGAACTGACGCGCCGAGAGGTTCACCGAGACGTGCGGCACGCGTCCCCTCGCGTTGGCCGGCCACGCCGCGGCGGCCACGCACGCGCGCTGCAGCGCGTACTCGCCCAGTGACAGGATCAGCTCGCTCTGCTCGGCCAGGCCGATGAAGACCTCCGGGGAGACCGCGCCGAAGATCGGGTGCTCCCAGCGCATCAGCGCCTCGAAGCCCACCACCTCCTCCGTGCCCAGGTCGACCAGGGGCTGATAGACGAGGGAGATCTCGTTGAGCGCCAGCGCGCGGCGCAGGTCGCGCTGGAGCTGGTAGCGCTCCGAGACGCGCTGGCGCATGGCGTCGGTGAAGACGACGTAGCCGCGCTGCTGGGTTCGCTTGGCCTCGTACATCGCCGCGTCGACGTTGCGCATCAGCTCGTGGGCCTCGGCCGGCCCGTCCTCCAGCACGACGCCGAGGCTGGCCGACTGCTCGAGGCTGACGCTCCCGGCGAGGAAGGGCTCGTCGAAGACCGACAGCAGCCGCTGGGCGATCTCCTCGACGCTCTCGATGTTCTCGGCGAGGTACAAGAACTCATCGCCGCCGAAGCGGCACAGCGTGTCCGCGGCGCGCGTCACGCTCTCGAGCCGGCGCGAGATCTGCACCAGCAGCTCGTCGCCCACGTGGTGGCCCAGCGTGTCGTTGACGCCCTTGAAGTCATCCAGGTCGATGAGGAAGAGCGCGTTGGTCCCCCCGCGGCGCGCGCGCGTCTCGATGGCCCGGCTCAGGCGGTCCTGGAGCAGCGCCCGGTTGGCCAGGCCGGTCAGCGGGTCGTGCAGGGCCTGATGGCTGAGCTGAGCGACCAGGGCCCGCTCGTCGGTGATGTCCTTGACCGAGGCGACGATGCCCTCGATGTGGCCCTCGTCGTCGTGCACGCCGCCGACCGAGAGCTCGCCGTAGATCACGCGACCGTCTCGGTGCCGGTAGCGCTTGACGTACGACGCGCCGGTGCGGGCGCCGGTGGCGATGTCCTTGATCATGCCCAACGTCAGCTCCGCGTCGTCTTCGACGGTGAACTCGCACACGTTGTGCCCGATCATCTCGCCCGCGCCGTAGCCGAGCATGTCGCAGTAGGCCCGGTTGACCTCGAGCAGGGTGCCGTCGCCGTTGACGATCGCCATGCCGGAGGTGTTGTTCTCGAAGGCCAGACGGAAGCGGCGCTCCTCGCGCCGGCGCGCCGACGCGTCGCGCACCACCGCCAGCGTCCAGTCCTGTGCCGCCAGGACCACGCGGGAGAACTCGACGTCCACCGCCGGGTTCTCGCCCTCGCCCGCGACGACGCCCTCGAAGGGGCCGCGCCGGGCCAGGCTCAGACAGGCCACCACGTCGTCGAAGCGCATCCCGATCAGCGCGCGTCCGCCGGCCTGCACGCCCAGGCGCGCGTTGGCGTGCTGGAGCACGCCGGACTCGTCCAGCAGCGCCACCCCGAAGGGCAGCGCGTCAACGACCTCGCGCCACTCCCAGTGCGCGTCAGGACGCGCGTTCTGCGACTGTTCCACTCGACCACCCTCAGCGGACGGGCCCCTCGCCGTCCACGAACTCGATGACGACTGTAACCAAGTGCGCGCGGACTCTCAAGGCCGAAGCCCGTGTCGACCAGGTGAAACGTCCATTTGTGCGGAGCAATTGTGCGCGAGTTGTGCCCGGTGGGCCGAGACGGGCCTCACTAGGATGCCGATCGTGTCTGACTGGCTCGAGGTCAACCGCGCGAACTGGGACGACCGCACGAGCGTGCACCTGGGCTCGCGCTTCTATGACGTGGCCGGCTGGCTCGAGCGCGGCGACGGACCCGACCCGTACGAGGCGGCGCTGCTGGGCGACGTCACGGCCCAGCGCCTCGTGCACCTGCAGTGCCACTTCGGGCTGGACACGCTGGCCTGGGCCCGCGCGGGGGCGATCGTGACGGGCCTGGACTTCTCCGAGCCGGCCATCGCGGCCGCCACCGAGCTGGCCCGCCGGGCCGGGCTCAGCGAGCGAGCCCGCTTCGTGGTCGCCAACGTCTTCGAGGCGCCCCGAGCGCTCGGCGAGCGCTTCGACGTCGTGTACTCCAACATCGGCGCGCTGTGCTGGCTGCCGAGCATCGAGCGCTGGGCCGACGTCGTGGCCGCGCTGCTCGCACCCGGGGCCCGCCTGCTCGTGCACGACGTGCACCCGCTGCTCATGAGCCTCGACGAGGACGGGACCACGCCGGCCTACTCGTACTTCGAAGAGTCCGAGCCCATCGTCGAAGACAGCGAGCTGAGCTACGTCGACGGCGGACACCTCGAGCACACCACCTCGTACCAGTGGAACCACTCCCTGGGCGAGATCGTCACCGCCCTGCTCTCACGCGGGCTCGTGATCAGCCACCTCGAGGAGCACGACTGGGTTCGCTACCAGGCCTTCGCTGAGCTGATCGAGGCCCCGGCCGGCTTCTGGCGCGCGCCGAGTGGCACCGCGCGCCGGGCGCTCTCGTTCAGCCTTCTGGCCACGGCGCCCTAGATCAGGCCCAGGCCTCGCACGTCCTCACGCTCGCCCACCAGCTCCTCGGTGGTCGCGGCGATCTTGGCCGTGGCGAACTCGTCGTGCACGAAGCCCTCCTTGACCGAGTAGCCGCCCTTTCCGTCGGACACGATGGGCAGCCCGAAGGTGAGGCCCTCGGGAACTCCGTACTCGCCCCGGCTCGTCACGGCGACCGAGATGCAGTCATCGGCGGGCGTCGGGCTGGTGAGCCCGATCACGGTGTCGATGGCCGCGTTGGCGGCCGAGGCCGCCGAGGATGCCCCGCGCGCCTCGATGATCGCCGCACCGCGCTTTTGCACGGTGGTGAGGAAGTCGCCCTCGAGCCACGCGCGATCGTTCACGGCCTCGAGCACGCCGCGCCCGTCCACCGTGGCGTTGGCGAAGTCGGGGAACTGGGTCGAGGAGTGATTGCCCCAGATGGCGAGGTTCTTGACCCCGCCCACGCCGGTGCCCACGCGCTTGGCGATCTGGGTCTCGGCGCGGTTCTGATCCAGACGCGTCATCGCGAACCAGCGATCGGCCGGCACCTCGGGGGCGTTGGAGCGCGCGATGAGACAGTTCGTGTTGCACGGGTTGCCCACCACCAGCACGCGCACGTCACTGGCGGCGTTCTCGGCGATGGCCCGGCCCTGGGGCTTGAAGATGCCCCCGTTCACGCCCAGCAGGTCCGAGCGCTCCATGCCCGCCTTGCGCGGGATCGAGCCGACCAGCAGGGCCCAGTTCGTGCCGTTAAAGGCGACGCCGAGCTCGCTGGTGGCCTCGATGCCCCTCAGCAGCGGGAACGCGCAGTCGTCGAGCTCCATCACCACGCCCTCGAGCGCCTTCATGGCCGGCTCGATCTCGAGCAGGCGCAGCTCGATGGGCTGGTCGGCACCGAGCATCTGACCCGACGCGATGCGAAACAGCAGCTGATATCCGATCTGACCGGCGGCGCCGGTCACGGTCACCTTCAACGGGGTTTTCATGGCTCTCCTTTTGGCGGCTAGGGGCGGACGAGGGCGCGCACGCCGAACATCGAGCGTGCGATCGGCCTGGCGCGCGTCGCGACTCGCGCGACGTCGCACGTGAGGAACGTGTCCGCGATGATGGCTGGCCGGGCCCGTGGGGCGTCGTTGACACCCACCGAGAACTGATCAGCCATGGGCCCATCCTAGGTCCGGGCCCGCGGACCCTCCGGAGGACGAAGGTCCCCTCAGCGCCTCGCGAAGACGGCCTCGTGGATCTCGCGCGTAGCGGTCGAGCGATTGAGCGTGTAGAAGTGCAGTCCGGGCGCGCCGGCCTCGAGCAGGCCCTCGCAGAGCTCGATGGCCGCGGCCACGCCCTCGGCGCGCACCGCGTGCGGCCCGCGCGCGTGCGCGGCCTCCAGACGCCTAACCAGCCAGGTGGGCACGGCCGCGCCCATGCGGGCCATGGCCGCCACCCCCGACAACGTGGTGACCGGCATGATGCCCGGCAGGACCGGCTTGGCAACTCCGAGCGCGCCGAGCTCGTCCACCAGCGTCGTGTACTGGTCCAGCTCGAAGAAGAACTGGGTGACGGCGAAGTCGGCGAGGGCGAGCTTGGCGGCCAGGTGAGCCCGGTCGCTGCTTCGGTCCACCGAGCGCGGGTGCCCGTCGGGGTGCGCGGCCACGCCGATGGAGAACTCGCCGAGACCGCGGGCCAGCTCGACCAGCTCGCTCGCGTACTCCAGCTCGCGCGTGACGTCCGCGCCCTCGGGGCGGTCCCCGCCCAGGGCCATGAGGTTCTCCACGCCGGCCGCGCGGTAGTGCTCAAGGATCTCGCGCAGCTCGGCGCGCGAGTGGCCCACGCAGATCAGATGGGCCATCGGCGTGAGGCGACCCTCAGACTGGATGCGCGTGACCAGCTCGTAGGTGCGCTGGCGCGACTCGGCCCCGCCGCGGTAGGTCACCGAGACGAAGGACGGCGACAGGCGCTCCAGGTCCGTCAGCGTGGTCTCGAGCACGTCGGCCTCCTCGGCCGACTTGGGCGGGAAGAACTCGAAGGAGCGCGTCAGACCGGCGCGCAGCAGCGCATCGACTCGCACCGACTACTCGACGCGCCCGTAGTCGTCTTCGAGACGGATGATGTCGTCCTCGCCGAAGTAGGTGCCGTGCTGGACCTCGATGAAGACCACCGGGGTGCTCCCGTGGTTCTCGCAGCGGTGCTTCTGGCCCAGGCTCACGTCCACGGCGTCGCCCGGGCCGACCTCACGCTCCACGCCGTCCAGGACCACCGTGGCGTGCCCGGAGAGAAAGAACCAGTGCTCGGCGCGCCGGGCGTGCTGCTGATAGCTCAGGCGCTTGCCCGGCTGGACCACGAGGCGCTTGACCTTGTGGTCGAACATCTCATCGTCCAGCACGGTGAAGCTGCCCCAGGGGCGCTCGTCGTGCTCGCGTCCACGCTCATCGGTGTTCGTCATCGGACCATCTCCGCAGCTCGTACAGCGTTGTACAACAGCATGGCACGAGTCATGGGGCCGACTCCACCGAGACGCGGGGTGATCCAGCCGGCCACGTCGGCCACCTCCGGCGCCACGTCGCTCAGCAGCTTCGTGCCCGACCAGCTCGTGCCCGCGCCCACCACCGCCGCGCCCGGCTTGATCATCTCCGGCGTGACCAGGCCCGCCACCCCGGCCGCGGCCACGACGACGTCGGCCTGGCGGGTGATCGCACCCATGTCGGGCACCCCGGTGTGCACCACCGAGACGGCCGCGTTGCAGCCCGGGCGCTTGAGGGCCAGCAGCAGCGCCAGGGGCCGGCCGATGGTCAGGCCCCGTCCGATGATCGCCACGTGGTGGCCCTCCACGGGCACGTGGTAGGAGCCGAGCAGCTCCACGATGCCCGCCGGCGTGCACGGCAGGGCCCCGGGCGCGCCCATCACGAGGCGCCCGAGGTTCACCGGGTGCAGGCCGTCGACGTCCTTGGCCGGGTCCACGCGCAAGAGGACCTGCTCCTGGTTGATCCCACTGGGCAGGGGCAGCTGGACCAGGATCGAGTGCACCGCGTCGTCGGCGTTGAGCTCGTCGATCACCGCCTCGACCTCGGCCTGGGTGGCGCTGGCGGCCAGGTGCACGCCGCTGGAGTGCACGCCGATCGCCTCGCAGTCGGCGTGCTTCATGGCCACGTACTTCGCACTCGGGCCGTCGTCGCCCACGAGCACCGTGGCCAGGCCCACGCGCGTGCCGCGCGCGGCCAGGTTGGCCACCCGGTCAGCCAGCTGCATCTTCAGTCGCGCCGCGACGCGCTCGCCGTCGAGGAGTTCGGCCATGTTCCTCCTAGTGCCGGAAGTGACGCTCGCCGGTGAGCATCATGACGATTCCCGCGGCGTCGGCGGCCGCGATGACCTCGGCGTCGCGCACCGAGCCCCCGGGCTGCACGACGGCACTGACGCCCGCGCCGCTCAGCGCGTCCAGGCCGTCGGCGAAGGGGAAGAAGGCGTCCGAGGCCGCCGCGGCACCGCGCGCCTGCTCGCCGGCCTTGGCCGTGGCGATCTGGGCGGCCACCACGCGCGACTGCTGGCCCGCCCCGACGCCCACGGCGACGCCCCCGCGCGCCAGGACGATCGCGTTGGACGTCGTGCGCGCACAGACGCGCCAGGCCACGATCAGATCGCGCATCTGCTCCTGGCTGGGACTGGCCGCGCTCACGCAGCGCCACTGGCTCGGCGCCACCTCCAGCTCGTCGGCCTGCTGGACCAGCCCGGTGTGCCCGAGGAGGCGCACGGACAGTCCCAGCGCCTCGGGCGCCGGCGCACTGAGCAGGCGGGTGGCCTTGCGCCGTGCGCGCAGGGTCTCGATCGCGCCGGGGCTGAAGGACTCGGCGATGATGACGTCGGCCTGGGGTCCGGCGGCGATGGCGCTGGCCGTCGCCTCGTCCACCGCGCCGCCCAGGGCCACGACGCCGCCGAAGGCGCTCTGGGGATCGGCCGCCAGGGCCGCGTCGTAGGCGCCCACCAGCGTGTCGCCCAGCGCCGCACCGGAGGCGTTGGCGTGCTTGATGATGGCCACCGCCACGCGCGAGGGCGCGTCGCGGGCCAGCTCGTGCACGAGGCGCCACGCCGCGTCGGCGTCAAAGAGGTTCAGGTAGCTCAGCGCGCTGCCGGCGTGCTGGCTCACCGCGTCCCAGAACGGGCTGGTGCCGGCCAGGGCGTAGCGCGCGCCGACCTGGTGCGGGTTCTCGCCGTAGCGCAAGATCTCGCGGCGCTCGAGGCTCAGGTGCAGGCTCGCCGGCAGCCGGGCCGCCGCGCCCTCAGCGCGCGCGCCGATCTCACCGCCGGCGTCGAACCACTCCACGATCGCCGCGTCGTAGGCCGCGGTGTGCGCGAAGGCCGCGCGAGCCAGCGCGTGACGCGTCGCGTCGCTCAGCGCACCGGACGCGCGCAGCTCGTCGAGCACCGCGGCGTACTGAGTCGGGCTGCTCAGGATGCCCACGTGTCGGTGGTTCTTGGCCGCCGCGCGCACCATGGTCGGCCCGCCCACGTCGATGAGCTCGACCGAGGGATTCGAGGCGAAGGGGTACAGGTTGCAGACCACGAGGTCGATGGGCGCGATGTCGTGGGCCTCGAGGGCGGCCACGTGCTCGGGCACGTCGCGATCGGCCAGGATCCCCCCGTGCACCGCCGGGTGCAGGGTCTTGACCCGCCCGCCGAGCATCTCGGGAAAGCCCGTCACGTCGCTCACGTCGCGGTGCGCCACGTTGGCCTCGCTCAGCGCGCTCGAAGTGCCGCCCGAGGCGATCAGCTCGACGCCGAGCTCGTCCAGGCCCCGGGCGAAGTCGACCAGGCCCGTCTTGTCCCAGACGCTCAGCAGCGCCCTCATCGGCTCTCCTCTTCCGTCTCGGCCGCACTGGCCGGCTCTCGCCCGGCGGCCATGGCGTCCATCACCCTACTGATCACCGCCGGGTAGAGCTCGCGCTCGACCCGCTTGATGCGCTCGTGCAGCACGTCCTCGCTGTCGCCTAACTCGACCGGCACGCGCCGCGTCGCCAGGATCGGGCCCTCGTCGAGCTCGGCGGTCGCCAGGTGCACCGTGCAGCCGGTCTCAGCGACCCCGGCCGCCAGGGCCTGGGCGACCGCGTGCCAGCCCTTGAACTCCGGCAGCAGGCTCGGGTGGGTGTTGAGGATGCGCCCGGCGAAGGCGTCGGTGAAGGTGGACGTGGTCACGGTGCCGAAGCCGGCCATGGCGATTAGGTCGATGTTCCACTCGCGCAGCGTGCCGGTCAGGGCCATGCTGTAGCCCTCACGGTCAAAGTCGGGCCGAAAGCCCCCGTAGCCGCGCCGGTCCACCAGCACGTGATCGAGCCCGGCCGCCGTGGCCACCTCCAGGCCCCGACACGGCCGGTCCGCGACCACCAGGGCCACGGCGAGCCCGTGGGCCAGGATCGACTCGAGCAGGGTGCCCGAGCCGGACACCAGGACGCTCAGGCGCACGTGGGCCAACTACAGCGCCCGCACGATCTCGACCATCTTCTCGCCGGCCTCGGTGGGGTTCTGGCACACGTGCACCCCGGCGCCGGCCAGGGCCTGCATCTTGGCCTGGGCCGTGCCCTTGGAGCCCGAGATGATGGCCCCGGCGTGTCCCATCTTGCGCCCCGGCGGCGCGGTGACCCCGGCGATGTAGGAGACGACCGGCTTGGTCATGTTCTTGGCGATCCACTCGGCCGCGCGCTCCTCCTCGGAGCCGCCGATCTCGCCGATCATCATCACGGCCTTGGTCTCCGGGTCGGCCTCGAAGGCGGCCAGACAGTCGATGAAGTTCGTGCCCGGCACCGGGTCCCCGCCGATGCCCACGCACGTCGTCTGGCCGATGCCCTGGCTCGAGAGCTCGTAGAGCGCCTGGTAGGTCAGCGTGCCCGAGCGCGAGACGATGCCCACCGGGCCCCCGGCCAGGGCGATGTCGCCCGAGGTGATGCCGATGTTGCACTTGCCGGGGCTGATGATGCCCGGGCAGTTCGGCCCGAGCAGGCGCACGCCGGGGAACTCCTCGACCAGGCGGTTGTAGAGGACCGCCTCGTCCTGGGCCGGGATGCCCTCGGTGATGCACACGATGAAGCTGATCCCGCCCTGGGCGGCCTCGATGATGGCCTCGGCGGCAAAGCGCGGGGGCACCACCACGAAGGACGCCGTCGCCCCGGTGGCGGCGACGGCCTCGGCCACCGTGTCAAAGACCGGGATGCCCTCGACGTC
>JAJXUK010000015.1 GCA_021782915.1 Actinomycetes bacterium
GTCTCCGCCTTCACGAGATACTGAACAGATCTGTCGCGACATAGTGAACACCTCGGTGGAGGTGTGTCGTGGTCAAGAACCAGGTCATTGTGGCGTCGGTGATTTCCCAGGGCCTGGGGGTTCGCGCGACGGCGAAGAGGTACGGGGTGTCGCCGGCGTGGGTCTCGACCCTCGTCTCCCGCTACCGCAACCAGGGGCCCGCGGGCCTCGAGAGTCGCTCCAAACGCCCACTCTCCAACCCTCGCTCGACGGCGCCCGAGGTCGAGGACCGCATCGTCGAGCTGCGCAAGGAGCTGGTCGAGCTCGGCACCGACGCCGGGGCCGACACGATCCACACGCTCGTGGAGCGCGAGGGACTCCTCGCCCCGTCGATCTCGACGATCCAGCGGATCTTGACGCGACGAGGCTTCGTCACGCCGGCGCCCAAGAAGCGCCCGCGAAGTTCCTACGTGCGCTTCGCGGCCGAGCTGCCCAACGAGTGCTGGCAGTCCGACATGACCCACTGGCACCTCGACAACGGCACCGGGGTCGAGATCCTCACCTTCCTCGACGACCACTCGCGCTTGGCGCTGTCGGTTCGGGCCTATCCCACGGTGACCATGGAGGACGTGCGAGGACTCTTCGCCAGCAACTGTGCGACCTTTGGCACTCCGGCCAGCGTCCTGAGCGACAACGGCGCGATCTACAACGCGGTCTCGCGCGGCGGGCGCAGCGGCTTTGAGAGCGACCTGATGGCCGCCGGCGTGCTCTACAAGCACTCGCGCCCCTACCATCCCCAGACCTGCGGCAAGGTCGAGCGCTGGCATCGCACGTTGAAGGGCTTCTTGGCCAAGCGCCCCGCCCAGACCCTGGGCGAGCTCAACGCGGCCTTAGAGGACGTCGTTCGCTACTACAACGACGTGCGCCCACACCGCGGAATCAACCGGCGCACGCCCAGCGTTGCCTATCACGCACGGGCTCGAGCGAAGCCCCACACGCTCATCTACGAGCCCCACTGGCGCGTGCGAGCCGACACCGTCGACGTGCGCGGACACGTCACCTTGCGCTACTTGGGCAAGCTGCGTCACCTCAACGTCGGTTGGGCCTACCGAGGTCGATCGATTCGCCTCTACATCCTCGACGACGTGGTGACCTTCGCCACCGAGGACGGCGAATTCATCGGAGAGACGAAGCTCGATCCCACCCGCGACTACCAGCCCAAGGGTCACGGCTTTCGATAGTCTGCACAGGTTCAACTGTTCACGATGACGTGACAGATTTCACGGTGGAGGTAAGGGGATTCGAACCCCTGACCTCTTGACTGCCAGGCGCGCTTGATCAGTTTTCAGACTGCTCTTGGAAATCTCTATACCAGATGATCAGGTGGTTTGGGTTTCATATTTTGCACTCGGTGCACGAGATCTCACGAGAACTGCTAACAAACTGCTAACAGGAAGCGAGGTTTTCATTTGGAGGTTGGCGCTACGAACGAAGCGAGGTGTCAAAGAAACGGGCCCCCCCTTAACTCCTCCCGCTCGAGCCCTGGACCAGCGGTGTCACCTGGAGGTCACTGCAATAAGTACCCATGCCTCTGAACACGCCAAAAGGAGGCTCGGACGTCGTGTCCGCCGTCAGGATCTCCCGCGAACCAGGGAGCGTGATCTGGACCGAGTTGATCGAAGGACAGGTGGAGGGAACGCCACCACCCGCTTCCATGTCGATCGTAAAGGACACGACTCGCGGGCGCGACGTGATGGAGAGTCGAGGTAGCGGCGCGGTCGTTGTCATGCCTCCGCCGAGATAGGCGTTTCGCACGCCGCGGGCCATCGCGGTGGAGTGGTTGGTGAGTTGGGCGCCGACGATCGGGTAGCCACTCATCGTGCACGCTGGGGAGGAAGTAACCGAAGCGCGTACGAGAACACCGCCATGACCCAAACCTCCGGCCATTGCAGTCACGCCGAGCAGCCTCACACGAGCGCTAGGACACGTCAACGCATTCGCTGACGTGTCGCTTCTGCCACCACTCGTCCTCGTCGGCGTGAAGGCGTAGTGGACGACGCCAATCTCGATCAGACACGCTGCGACGAGAAGGGTGAATATCGACGCCCAGCGGAAGCGGCGGCGTCGCGCCTTCTCACGAGCTTCTTTGATGAGAAGTTCTGCGGGGTCTGGCATCAGGACTTGTGCCGGCTGGTTGGTTGGGGCTGTGGTCACCGGACTCCTCACTCGGAACGCCACTCATGGTACTATTAAGAGTAGTTCTATGCAAATACCGAAAGTCAACCGAGATGAACCGATCCCTCTTCACGAGCAGGTGGCCGCGGAGATTCGACGAGCCATCGCCGATGGCGAGGCCGCTCAGGGCGATCGACTTCCCCCGGCGGTCGACCTGGCGGCGGTGCTCGGCGTGAACAAGAACACGGTGATTCGTGCTCTGCACATTCTGCGTGATGAGGGACTGCTCGACTTCACGCGGGGCCGTGGCGTGCGGGTGGTCGGGACTCCCGAGCGCGGAACGCTCATCCAGAAAGTGAACGAGCTCGTCGCCCTCGCTCGGCAACAGGGATATCGCAAGGACGAACTGGCCTCCATGATCCTGACGGTCCGCGGGTAGGGCGAAAATGTCGCGCGTCGAAGAGCGACCGGTGGGCACGTACAACGAGCCGATCGAGGTCTTGATCCCCGAAGCTCGTCACCGTGCGCGCCGCCGCCGCACAGTCGTTGGCCTCGTCCTCCTTGGTGTGTTGATCGTTGTCGCCGCGATCCTGGTTGGCGTTGGAAGCAAAGGAACCATCCCGAAGCGCTCAGCCACCAACGGCCCGGGCCCTGCGGTAGCCATCAACGTCGAGATCGACAACGTGGGGAACCTCGCGGGATCCAACACCATGACGGCCAGTGGCTCGCACGTCTGGGTGACCATCGACGACACCAATTGGAAAGCGCACCCGTTGACTACTCGCTACGAGATCGCCGAACTCAATGCGAGCAACGGACGACTTGTTCGCATCATCCACAACAGGTCCGGCGATCTCGCCTGGCCGGGGCCTATGGCAGTGAGCAGGTCGGAACTGTGGGTGGGCAACAGCCAGTTCTGGACCGTGTCCGAGTTCAACGCCCGTAATGGATCACTCGTCCGTGTGATCAGAGCCAAGGCAGACGGGCTGGCTGACCCCGGCGCCATTGCGGTTGGTGGCGGCCACGTATGGGTGGCGAACAGTCACGTGGGCGCCAACTCGGTCACCGAGCTGAACGCCAACACCGGGTCTCTGGTGCGCGTGATCAAGGCAACGGCCGATGAGTTAAACGGACCATCGGCGATCGCCGTCAGTGGGTCGCACGTCTTCGTTCTCAACGCTACCGGTGACTCCGTCACGGAACTCAACGCGAACAGCGGCGCCCTGATACGCGTCATCAACGCCCGCGCGGGATGCTGTGCCCCGCGAAGCGGGACCTTGGAATGGGCCGCGCCCGTCGCTCTCACGGTGAGTGGACGGCATCTCTGGGTAACGGACCTGCACAACGACGCCAACGGTGCAACGTCGGAGAGCTCGGTGGCAGAGTTCAACATCAGCGACGGCTCGCTGGTGCGCATCATCAAGGCGAAGGCTGACCGGCTCAACATCCCTCGGTCTATCGCCGTGAGCCACGGCCTCATGTGGGTGGAAAACGGCAACAATACGATTACCGAACTCAATGCGAACAGCGGCGCACTGGTGCGCGTCATCGACGTGAAACTCGACCCAAAAGGTCTCAACAGCGCGGACGGCCTCGCCGTCAGTGGTCGCCATATCGTCGTTCTGAACATCTACAGCGGGCAGAAAGGTTCCGTCACGGTGATCAATGCGAGCAATGGAAGGCTCGTGCGCGTCATCCAATAGGGGAGCATCCGCGTTCCACGCCGATCAGTAGTTCCTCAATCTGGCCCATCCTTGGTCGGAGTATCGCGTGATGTAAACGAAATGCCGTAAATGAAAGAGATTGACGAACGGGTGAGTGGGAAGGTGGTTGATGTGCGACTTCTTGCGGGTGCTGCTGCGTCCCTCATAGTGCTGTCGGTGACGGCCGGCCCTCTGTCATCGCCCCTCTCCGAGGCCAGCGGGCGGACCGCCCAGGTGACGTGCTCACCCTCGTCGCTTCACGTGAGCGAGGTCGTCGCTACCGCGAGCCAGGGTTGGGGACCTTTCACGCTCTTCATGGGCACGCTGCGTTTCACGAACACCGGTTCAACCTGTGCTCTTCCCGCAGGACGCGTTAGTACGCGGGCTGAGCTCGGCGAGGGCAAGCGCCACTGGCCCATTGGGGCGGCCTCGTCAGGCGGGTTCTCCCCGCGCATCATCTTGCGACATGACGCCGTGGCGTCAGTCTCGGCACGAGTGGATGCGGTGCCGCCAAAGGGCTGGAAGTCGGGGACGCCTTGTGCACCGGCCATCTTCGCCGGCGTGCTCACTCGTGGTCCCACTTTGGGTTGGGTGCGGTTCGTCCCCCTCTACCCGAACCCTGCCTTCTGCTCCGCTTACCTTCTCGTCACCGACACCGGCACGCTCCAACGGGGCGCGTAGCCTGTCCGTTTCGGCTACGCCCGCAGTCCCGACAGGAGAAGTCGGTGATCTGCCTCTTAGGTGGCGTGAGGTATTTTCGTCCCGGGCTCGCAGCAGGTGAGCTGATGGATGGTCGCTTGCCCCCCGAGAGCCCCGAGCGCAGGTGGCGCGCGTACACCTCGGCATCGGCCCAGCGGTTGTAGCGGACCCGCGCGAACTCCAACATCCGGCTGGCACGCAACCTGTTCCGAAGTTCCTCCTCTCGGCCATCGATGAGGTTGGCCCGGCCCCGGGCTGCAAACCTGTGGTGTCCGAGGCCCGACGAAACAGTTCTGCCACCATGCACTGGCGGCTTGACTCAATCGCGTCCTAATTGGTGACGGAGCCGGGACGAATCCATTCCGTCCTGCACACAACATGCGAACATATGTAAATGGACGATTTGCGTGCTGCATTCTTGGAGTCCGCCGCTCGCGCTGCAAGTCTCCTTGGGCGCTCTGAAATAGCTGATCACTGGGATGAGGCGAGCATCCTCCCGGAATTCACCATTTCGGGACTGGCAGGCCATCTGCTCCGGGGCATCAAAACTGTTGAGAAATACCTCGACGGCTCTGATCCTGTCGGTGAAGCTATCAATGCTGCGGAGTACTACGACTCGATTGCCATCACGGCCGACATCTCCTCGCCCCTTAATCGGGACGTCCGATCACGGGGGGAGGAGGAGGCAACAATTGGCAGCCATGCCGCAGCGGTAGAGGCCCATGCTTTGGTCGAGCGACTTGGTGCCCGCCTTATCACCGAGGCGCCCGATCGTCGTCTTAACGTCCTAGGTGATCTCGTGATCACTCTTGATGAATACCTGCGGACCCGAGTCGTGGAACTTCTTCTTCACACTGAGGACCTGGCTCTCAGCGTGGACTTACCGGATTCAGCAGAAGTCACACCAGCGGTGGCCACCGTAGCGATTGACACTCTCGTGGACCTCGCTCGCCTTCGTCATGGCGACTGGGCCGTGATGCGGGCACTCGCCAGACGCGAGCGGGACACGGTCAACGCTCTGCGTGTTCTGTAGAGCATTACTGCAGCCGAGTCGAAGCCCGAACCAACCACGACCAGATCGTCGAGAACACCCGCATGGGCCAACGCCAGGCCGCCGAGCAGGGGCGCTGGCTAAACCGCGCGCCCAACGGCTACGACATGGTGAACGGCCAACTGGTGGCCAACGACATGGCCCCAGTCGTCCAGCGCATCTTCAGCCTGCGCGCGGCCGGCGCGAGCTACCCGGAGATCTCACGCGACGTGGGCATGGACTACTCCACCGTTCGCCACATCAGCCTCAATCGCGTCTACCAAGGCGAGGTGAAGCTCGGTGTCGACTGGTTCGCCGGCATCCACTCCCCCCTCGTGTCCCCCGAGCTCTTTGACGCCGCTCAACGGGCCCACACGCCGGGCAAGCGCCGCAGCAAGGACCTTCTCTCGGGCCTCGTGCGTTGCGGCCTGTGCGGTCGCGTGGCCGGCGTGCACTACAACAACCGCGGCCAGGCCATCTACCGCTGTCGCCACCGTGGAGAGGGGTGTCCCCAGTCGGGGCGCTCGGCGAACGGCCTGCACCGCGCCGCCGTACTCGGCCTGCGCGTCCTCGCCGACGACGTGGACCTCCAGAACGCCATTCGCCACCAGTTGAACGCTCATCGCCACGACGAAGCTCCCCAGGCGCTCCCGGTGACCTCAGCGACGGCCTCGCTCAATGTCAATCAGGCCGCGGCAAAGACCTCAGTCCTGTCGTCTATGATTTGCGCTGGCGGTGTCCTTTTGGGGGTAGGTGGTGCCGCAGGCCTCACAGATCTCGGAGTAATTGCGGCAGGTGCCTCGGCAGGCCCTTGGGTCACAGGTGCACTCGCATTAGTTTGGTTGGGAATAGCTGCTTTCGAAGGCTACACAATTGCTACCACGTGTTAGTAGATGGGAATATGTCTAAATTCCTAACCGCAATTGCTTCAGTAGCCGTGATAACCATCATTTCAGCGCTTTTTAGCAGTCGGATCCAGCGTAAGCACTATCTAGATGCTGCGGAATCTGGAGGAGGCGCACTTCAATCAGTCATTGCTAGACATATCTTCTTCTTCGTCCTAGTGCTGCCGTGGCTCTATCTATTGTTCACTCACCCAAAACATGCACTGATCTACTGGGTCATCCTCATAATTATCGAATACTTTATGCTAGTCTACTGGTTCAAGTCGAAAATAACAAAGCGATAGAGAATAAATAGTTCAATTGGATCCTCAGTCTCACTTGCCCTATTGAGTTGGTGTCAAGGATCGCTCTTTGTCCTCAGTAATCGACGAATACGAAGGGCCGGAAACTGATTCACTAATAGCATTGGGAGGACAGTATGAAACTGGAAAGTAAGATTCGTAATCTTGCTAAACATCAAAGGAATGGGGCTATGAAACGAGGATCTCATCTAGTGGCTTCAATCCTAGTGCTCGCGTTGGTCTCCGGTTTTGCAATTCGCTCAGTCTCTGATTTGGGAGTTGCCTCACCACGGAACATGTTACGAATTCACATCACTGACTATGGATCATCTGTCGCCGCAGCTTCAGAGACGGGGCCGGTCGATTCAGTGACACCAGTCGTCACCAATTTGCCTGGCGGAGGACTACAAACCTCATATCACCTGCCAGACGGGCAGTCCATCATAGTGAACACGCCGCCCCGGGGGTTCGACCCCCTAACGGCCAGTAACTCCCGGTTACAGGAGTTCAATTTTCCTGTTCGACCATCAGATTCGTTAGCATTGCAGGACTGGATTAGAGTGATGAGCGCTTTTGGCTCAGACGATGCCCCAAGCGGTTCACTTCCCGTGGCGACGAATTCAACTGCAACCAAGTATTCGGTCATCTATGGTCCTTGGGCGGGCTATAGTTCTGGTTCAAACAACACGTAAAGTAATACCTTTGTCGCCGTGAAGGGTGATGTGACGGTTCCGTCGGCATCCACCTGCGGATCAACGAACAACATTGCAGCCTGGGTTGGGCTTGGTGGCACTACCAGCGCAACAAATAACTTGGTTCAGCAGGGGATTGAATGCGGAAACTCAAATCTTGGATCTGGCAGTGCATGGAGGCCATGGACCGAATTTGCGGACACTACAAACCCGGTCAATTTCTGCGGCTACACGTCGTGGACGTTCGCTGCGGGTGATGTCATTTATCAGAACATGGGTTACGAGGCTAGCTCCAACCTTGCGAACTTCTTTCTTGAAGACATCACTGCGGGTGTGGCTCATAGTTGTTCGGCAAGTCCTCCCTCTGGTTGGAGTTATGATGATAACACCGCAGATTGGATTATGGAAGCCCCGACAGGTTCTGCCGTAAATTTCGGGACCGTTCCGTTTTCAGATGCGAATACGGAGCTTGACTCAACGGGTACGTGGGTAACCATGGGAAGCCAAGCCACCACTAAATGGATTGACGGATCGTCTAGTGCAGTAAATTGCATTGCCCCACAAGGAATTGGATCGGACAGTCAGTCGTTCAGCGATAAGTGGATTCAGTCGAGTTGCAGTTAATTTGGAAGGAATGATAGCTACCTTAAGGACGTCTGTCTGCAATTGTACCGGTACGATTACGGATGGTGAACTTTACGAGCGTCTGGACCCATAAGAGTAGTCAATGCTTCGGTTAGATGAAGACCTCTAAACGGGCATCGAACACTTGCTCTGCTTTGAAGAGGATCCGCGTACTGGTCAGATGTGGCTGTTTTCGAACGCACATTGATATCTGCAACTTCGAATAGACGATTTCAATCTTTTCGCTCTGTAAATTTTCATCTCAAGTGGACAGCAACGCGATGAGAGTTAGGAGGCATCTGATGAGATACTCGATGCGAATGGTACTGGCGACTGGGGTAACCGCCGTTTTCCTTGCCCCTCCTCTGAGCAGCAGCCTGTTTTTTAGAAACGAAATAGCTAACGCTGCAGTTGTGTCCTGCCACTTTTCGGCGCTCATCCCCAAACTCGGTCGATCTAGGAGCGTCTCTGGCACCACTTACTACTCTCTCGAAATCGTGAACAAGACAGCGACCAGTTGTACACTGAGAGGCACTCCAATAGCTCGGCCAGGGTTCCTCGCCTATAGCAGAACACCGTGGGTAACAGTGGGGCCACCGGCAAGATCAATATCATTCATAGGACGAGGGGGAAAGGTGGTAATCGAGCCAGGAAGAATCGCGAGTGTTGAGTTCGGCGTAACAGCAACGGCGAGTTACCTATTTAATAGGTGCGTCCCGAGGACGGTCTCTGGCGTCCAGATTCACTTCACGACGATCCACCCCGTTTTGGTGCTTGACTACGTTTTGCCAAAGCAATTGGTGTGTACTGCGGTTGCCAGTACGAGCATTATGGGCATCGTCATAGGTCCTTAGTTCTCTTGAGTTCTTATTTGCAAGGCATACAATGGTCTGGGGATTAGGTGGCATTGGATGCCGACTTCTCACAATCGCGTAGCCGTAGAAGTGTTCTTGAAGAAGGTTCTCTAAAAGTCAAGGGCCAGTTTCAGAGCAGATCCTGCCTCAAGGCGTTGAAGACCTCGCGAGCGATGAATCGCTTCAGACAACGCAGAACGTCGCGCTTGGAGAGCCCCTCAGCCCGACGCCGCTCCATGTAGACCTGAGTGCGAGGATCGATGCAAATCCGCGCGACGGCGATGAGGTGCAAGGTCTTGTTGGCCTTGCGGTCTCCTCCTCGGTGCAGCCGCATCCGATTGGTCTTGCCCGAGGAGATCGGTCCGGTGCAACGCCGCAGAGTCGCGCGAAGGCCCCGTCGTTCTGGAGACGTTCGATGTTCTGTCCCGCCGTGATGAGGAGTTGTGCCGCGTGCTGGGTGCCGATGCCGCGGCACGTGAGCAACGTCGGAGCACACTTCGCCACCAACTGCGCGAGGTGCACGTCCACTTCATCGATCTCCTCATCGAGTGACTTCACACGTCGGCTCAATTGGCGGAGCGCGAACTTGGCGGCTTGGTGCGGGTCGTTAAGACGTTCGAGGTCGGGTCGAAGTGCGTCGGCGCGATTGATTCGACGCCCGCTGCCGTGAACGGCTTCGACGTATTCGCGCAGTGGAGCGGGTGCGGTGACCAAGAGGTCGCGGATCTGCAGCTTGGCGGCCGTGTGGGCTTTCATGGCTGACTCTCGAGAGACCTTCAGCAGACGAATGCACTCGATGTCACCCGTGGTGTCCTTGGCCAGGGCTTTTGCCTCGCCTGAGAGAACTTTCCTCGCCGCCATTTCGGCGTCGATGGCGTCGTTCTTGCCCCGACGTGCCGTCGTGGCGCGGTGCGTGGCGTTCACCTCGAGCACGTCGACGTCTCGCTCTCGCAAGTATCTGGTCAGCCCGGCGGCGTAGGAGCCAGTGCACTCGATGCCCACGCGATCGATCTCTCCCAGGGTGGCGAGCCACTCTTCGAGCTCGCGGTATCCGCGAAGCGACGCGTCAAAGCTGCGATTGCCCAACAGCGCGCCGCGGGCGTCTAGCACCGCGGCCTAGTGGATGTCCTTGTGCGAATCGACGCCGACCACTATGCGAGGTGGGTCGTCGCTGACTACTGTGACCATGAGGGTCTGTCTCCTTCGTCTTGGGCGAGGGATGACCGAACCGAACCGGGTGGACAAATCAGTTATCAGGCAGTGAATGCTCGGCTTGAAGACGTAGAGAACAGTTCATCACCGATCGCCTCGGATTGGTCGTAGGTGCCACCAACTCCTCGCCCGGGGCGGACCTGCGCGTAGCGCACGGTCGGCCCATCGGGCCAAGTGTGTGATCCTCAGAATCTCCAAATTTCAGAGCCGTCGAGCGAGGTCTGCAGGGCACTCACGAAACATTGTGTTCGAAAGAGGCCAGAAAACGTCCTACTCCTATGGGGGATGAATGTCTCATCCCTCGTGAGGAGAGACATGAGACTGCCCATCGACACCGCCACCGTGAAGTTTGCGGCCGCTGGACCTGCTGAACGGGCCCTCGACTTCGAGACCCAGAGCCCGAAGTTGGACGAAAACGGCGTCGCGTTGTTCAATGTGCCGGATGGTCGTATCAAATTTGACCGGGCCTTGACGATTGATGAGGCAGCGGACATCTTGGGGGTGAGTTACGCAACGGCCCGCCGTCTCTTGTTGGAGGGGATGATCCCACACCAACGGGTGTCACCGCGTCGAATCGTCGTGAGAGAGAGCGCGCTCATGGCGTACCTCGTCGTAATCACCCGGAATGCTCCAGAAGTCTAAAAGTTGTCACGCTGAAGCGACCTCGACGACGAACCGCGCGACCGTTGTGAGCGGTACCAATTCGGGTGCCATTTAGCGAAGGAGAGAACGAGATCGTCACTCGACGTCAGCAGTCTCGCTCGCCAGGACAGGGTTCGGTCATGAAGATCGACGGCCGCAAAGGCTGGCGTGGCCAGATCTCTCTGCCAGGCGGAAAGCGTCTTAGCAAGCAGTTCGCGACCAAGAAGGCGGCCGAAGAATGGGTTGTCGAACAGTTGCAACTCCTTCGTACGGGACGGCTCGCCACCAAGAAGTCCATGACACTTGACGAGTGGATGACGCAGTGGAGCGAACTGCGCGTACGTTCCTACTCCACGAAGGAGATCGAGCGCATTCACTACCAGCGATACTTCTCCTCGCTATCCAAGATCTCCCTTGACAAGCTCACCCCGATGGTTCTGCGTCACTTCTTCGAGTCCCTGGAATCGAGGTTCAACGTGGAAAATCCGCCTCATGGACGGCCCCATACGGTTCGCCTCTGTCACTCGTTGATGCGCACGTCGCTCGGCGACGCGGTGGAGGCTGGCGTGCTCGGTGTGAATCCCATGCTGGCGGTCAAGCGTCCGAGGATCCCTAAGGCCGAACCGAAGTATCTAACGATCGAAGAAGTGAGGAGACTGGTGGACGCGGCGGATGCTTCTGGCGACATCGGCGGTATCGCCGTTCACCTGATGCTGCGCTTGGGACTACGCCGAGGCGAGGCCCTCGGACTTTTGTGGAAGAACATCAACTTCTCGACCGGAGAGATCTCGGTCGAGCAGCAGCTGCAACGCATCCCCAATCCCGAGAATCCTGAGGTCACGCATTTGGGCCGAGTCGTGCTGAAGACTCAGGGCTCGGTTCGCACTCTCATCGCCGACCCGTCGCTTCTGGCCAAACTCGAGGATCTTCGTGATCAGGCGTTCGCCGCCTCAGAACCGGACGACTTCGTGATCGCCCAAATCGACGGTTCGCCGATCGATCCTTCGAACTACACGAAGTGGCTGTCCAAACTGGGTAGGTCGATCGGTGTTCATGTTTCACCCCACCGACTGCGCCACACTGCGGCAACGTTGATGCTCAACCAATCGATACCGCTCTCGACGATCGGAGCGGTTCTGGGCCACACCGATGCGCGAACCACACTCATCTATGCCCGTGTGACAAGGGACACTAAGACGGCGGCCATCAGCGCGCTGGGGGAGTTCCTCGATGCTCTGTAGATCTTGGACGGAGGGAAGATCCACTGACAGGTAGGTCTGCATCACGACTGGGTTTCATGACGGGTCGTTCGGTGTGTTCGTGTTTGAGAGCTGCGCGGGCGCACTTGCTGAAGCAGGCGACCACGATGTCGGCGTCAAAATCCGAACTGCTAACAAACTGCTAACACTCGCGTCCAGGATTCGCGAACCACCGATCGGAAACCCTTTGTCTGCTTGGTGGAGGTAAGGGGATTCGAACCCCTGACCTCTTGACTGCCAGTCAAGCGCTCTACCAACTGAGCTATACCCCCGAGGGACTATCTATGGTAGCAGTCGGGCGCGGGCGTCTCTCACTGGGTGAGGACATCCACCAGTTGGGTCGGGTGGGAGAAGAACGGACTGTGGCCGCTCTCCAGGTCGACACGCGCGTTGCAGCGTGCGGCGAGGATGTCCTGGAGGCTCGGGTCGATGGCCCGGTCCTGCAGGCAGGCGACGTAGAGGGTGGGCGCGGGCACCACGGATCCGGTCCGGGGGCTGCGGAAACTTGCCAGGGTCTGGGTGCTGAGCTGACTGACGGCCCAATCACGCGTGGCTGCTTCGCAGTCGCCATAGAGGGCGCTGCCAGCAAGTTCAGCATCCAGGTAGAGAACGGGACCCTCCAGGCGCATCGCCCGGTCCAGATCCGTGCGAACATCGATGAGTCGTGCGACGTCGGTGGCGCTCTCGCCGAGTTCCGGCACGATGGCCGCGACGTAGATGACCCGAGCGAGCTCGCCGATGAGGTGGGCGGCCTGGGTCGCCACGGCGCCGCCGTAGCTGTGAGCCACCAGCACCACCGAGTCGAGGCCCTCGCAGAGCTCAGCCACGACCGCGGCGTCCTGGTCGAGGTCGGCGTAGGGATCCCCGTCTCGCTGACAGCTGGGCAGGTCCGCGCTGCGCCAGGCCAGCCCTCGGCGGTCCAGCTCGGCAGTCACGTCGCGCCAGCACCACGGTCCGCCCCACGCACCGTGCACGAGGACGTAGGTTGAGCTCTCCATGAGTCCTCCTTCGGCCCAAGACTAGGCCGAACTCTTTCTAGACTGTCCCAATGGCCCGACCCTTTGACGTCAAAGCCGTAGAGGCGAAATGGCAGGCCCGCTGGCGCGACGAGGGCACCTATAACGTCGACAACGACGACCGTCGGGATCGTTACTACGTGCTGTGCATGTACCCGTATCCCTCGGGCGCCGCCCATCAGGGCCACGTGCGCAACTACACCTTCGGCGACCTGGTGGTGCGCTACAAGACGATGCGCGGCTACGCGGTACTCTCGCCGATCGGTTTTGACTCCTTCGGCCTGCCCGCGGAGAATGCCGCGATCAAGGCCGGGAGCCACCCGCGTCTGTTCACCGACGCGCGCATCCGTGAACTCACATCCTCGCTCGTGCGCCTCGGGGCCGTCTACGACTGGCGCCGTGAGGTGCAAAGCCACGACCCGCAGTACATGAAGTACTCCCAGATGATCTTCCTCGCTTTTCTCGAGGCGGGTCTGGCCTATCGCGCGACGGCACCGGTGAACTGGTGTCCGGGATGTGCGACGGTACTCGCCAACGAGCAGGTGCTGGCCGACGGCACGTGCGAGCGATCAGGGGACCTCGTTCAGCGCCGAGAGCTGGAGCAGTGGTTCTTCCGCATCACCCAATACGCCGAGGAGCTGCTCAAGGACGTCGACGAACTCGAGTGGCCCGAGCGCGTCAAGACGATGCAGCGAAACTGGATCGGCCGCTCCGAGGGTGTCGAGTTCGACCTGGCCCTGGCGAGCGACCCCTCGCGAGCCCTGCGGGTCTTCACGACTCGTCCGGACACCGGGTTCGGCGTCACGTACGCGGTCCTGGCCCCGGAGCACCCCCTGCTCGGCGAGCTGACCACGCCCGAGCACGCCGAGGAGGTTGCCTCGCTCGTCGAGCGGGCGCTGTCGGCCAGCGAGGTGGAGCGAACCTCCTCGGAGGGCGGCCTGGCCAAGCGTGGTGCCTTCACCGGCAGTTACGTGCTGAACCCCTTCAATGGTCGGTCGGTGCCGGTGTACGTGGCTGACTACGTGTTGGGCTCCTACGGCACCGGAGCCGTCATGGCGGTGCCCGCCGAGGACGAGCGGGATTACGATTTCGCGCGCACCTACGATCTGCCGATCGTGCGCACGGTGCAGGCGCCGGACGGTTTCGATGGCGGTGCCTATACGGGTGACGGGCCCCACGTCAACTCAGGTTTCCTGGACGGTCTCGATGTCGTAGCCGCCAAGGCCGCCGCCGCGGACTTCCTGGTCGAGAGGGCCGGCGGCCTGCGCAAGGTCAACTACCGCCTGCGCGACTGGCTCGTGTCGCGTCAGCGCTTCTGGGGCTGTCCCATTCCGGTCGTGTACTGCCCGACGGACGGGATCGTGCCGGTGCCCCTCGAGCAGCTGCCGGTCGTCGCGCCCGATGACGTCTCGATGGACCAGACGGGCCAGTCCCCGCTGGCCACGCACGCCGGCTTTCTGCACACGAGCTGTCCGCGCTGCGGTGCGCCGGCGCGGCGCGAGACCGACACGATGGACACGTTCACTGACTCGTCGTGGTACTTCTTGCGCATGGCGGACCCCTTTAGTTCGGGGGTGCCCTTCGACCCGACCCAGGTTGCCAAGTGGATGCCGGTGGACCAGTACATCGGTGGCATCGAGCACGCCATCTTGCACTTGCTCTACGCGCGCTTCTACGTCAAGGCCCTGGTGGACATCGGTCTGGCGAGCGGTGTGGCACGTGAGCCCTTCGCTCGTCTGTTCACGCAGGGCATGATCCGCCTGCACGGGACGAAGATGTCCAAGTCCAAGGGCAACCTCATCGCGCCCGAGCCGTACTTCGACACGGTGGGGGCCGACGGGCTGCGCCTCTTTCACCTCTTCGTGGGCCCGCCGGCCGACGACGTGGACTGGACGGACCAGACCGAAGGAGTGATCGAGGGCTGTGCCCGATTCCTGGACCGGGTGTGGCGCCTGTGCTCTGAGAACGGCCTGCACCTCGTGGAGAGGGAGGGCCCGGCCGACTATGCGATGCGTCAGGAGCTGCATCGTACGATCGCCAAGGTCACCGACTCGATGGAGCGCTGGAGCTACAACACCGCGGTCGCGGCGCTGATGGAGCTGCTGAACGCGGTGTCCAAGTGGGCGCGGGATCCCCAGGGAGCCTCGCGCGTGGTGTTCGATGAGGTCCGCCGCACGATGCTGTGCCTGCTCGCGCCCATGGCGCCGCACATGTCGGCCGAGCTCTTCGAGGTCCACTACCCGAGCGAGCCGGGGGTGCACGCACAGAGCTGGCCCCGACCCGACCCAGCCCTTCTGGTGCGAGAGAGCGTGACGATGGTTGTGCAGGTCAACGGCAAGGTGCGTGCGCGCCTGGAGGTGCTGGCCGACATCACGCAGGAGCAGGCGCGCGAAGCCGCCCTAGGCGAGGAGCGGGTTCGCGCGGCTCTGGGCGCGCCCGTGACGAGGGTCGTCGTCGTGCCGCCGCGCCTGGTGAACGTCATAACGGGATGAGCGCGGCGGTTCAGGTCGTCATCGAGCCACCGCGCTTCGACCGCCCCGAGGTCGAGGTTCGCGCCTCGGCCCGACGCAAGAAGACGGGCTCGGCACACTGGTCGGGCAGCCGCATCGTGGTGTTGATCCCGGCGCGCCTGAGAGGACGTGAACGGCGCGCCTTTATCGACGAGCTCGTCGAACGCGTGATCAACCAGCGGCCGCTCAACGCGGGTGGGGATGCGATGCTCGAGGAGCGCTGTCGTGTCTTGTCCGAGGTCTACGTGGACGGAGTCCGGGCCGCCTCGGTGCGCTGGGTCGCCAACCAGGCCTCGCGCTGGGCCTCGTGCACGCCGGCGACCAGGGAGATCCGGGTCTCGACTCGTCTGCGCCAGTGCCCCGACTGGGTGATAGACGCCGTGCTCGTGCACGAACTGGCCCATCTGGTCGAGGTCGCTCATTCGGCTGCCTTCTACGAGATCGCCAATCGCCATCCTCGCCAGGAGGAGTCGGCTACCTTCCTCGAGGGCTACGCGCTCGGATTGGGCTTGGCGATCGAGGGCGACGACGTCGCCTAGCCCGCTTCGCCGCGCAGGAAACGCTCGAGCTCCGCGGCCAGCTCGTCTCCGGTTGGCACCTCCTCGGCGGCGACGGGGCCCTCGGACTGATCCACGGCCGTCTCGAGGTCCTGCACCATCGAGCTGTGCTCCGGGTTGTTCAGGACCAGGTCGTTCACGCGCGCGCGCGCCTCATCGGCGGCCGTACGAAGCGTGCTCGCGTCGAGGCTGAGCCCGGCGATGCCGGCCAGGCCATCAATCAGAGCCGCCGCCGCGTCGGGGTAGGACATCGAGGCCACGTAGTGCGGCACCCGGGCCCACAGCGTCAGCACGTCGATGTTCACATCGGCGAATCCCAGCTCCAGGGCCGCGTTGATGCCGGCGGGCACTTCGATCTCGCCCTCCACGGTGCCCACCCGGGACAGCAAGTGGGCGCTCTGTACGGGAGCGGTGCCGATCACGCGCACGGGACGCGTGTGGGGCGCGGGTGCGGGAAAGGCACCGAGACCCACGACCAGTCGCACCGTGAAGCGTGAGGCGGCGTCGCAGACGACGTCGATGAAGTCGCTCCAGTGGAAGTCCGGCTCGGGACCCACCAGGAAGAGCACGTCGGCGCCGTCACGGTCTCGCCCGTAGCGCAGCTGAATCTCGGGCCAGGTCAATTCAGTGGTGACGCCGTCAACGATACGCACCATGGGCCGCCGGGCCCGCTGATCGATGAAGTACTCGGTGTCAAAGGTGGCCAGTGTCTCGGTGGCAATGCTCGACAAGAGAGTCGACATTGCCGTGCTGGCGCCCGCGCCGGCGTCGATCCAGCCCTCGAGGCTGACCACGAGCACGGGATCGTTCAGTTCCGGGTCGGCGAAGAAGATGATGCGGTCGTAGATCTCGTCGTCCATCAGCCCTCCAACATCTCACTGGCCATCGTCGCCAGTGCTCTCACGTGCGCCGGGAACTCGTCGACGCTGCCGGCGTCGCCCGCGGTCGCGCCCGCGCGGTACCGGGCGTAGACGCCTTGAAGTATGCACGCCAACTTCCAGTAACCGAATGCCCGATAGTAGGCGACCTCACTCAGGTCCAAATCGCAGCCGGCCCCGTAGGCGGCCAGGACGTCCTCACGCCGACTGAAGCCAGGGGCGGTCGTGGGAGCAGAGCCGAGGAGCGCGACCATCGGATCCTCGGGTTCGGCCCAGTAGTCCAGCAGGAGTCCCACGTCGGCCAGGGGATCGCCGAGGGTGCAGATCTCCCAATCCAGGATGGCGCGCACGCTGCCGTCGGACGCGAGAACGGTGTTGTCGAGGCGGTAGTCCCCGTGGACCACACTGAGGCGCTGGGCGCGGGGAATCGTGCGAGTGAGACGCTCACCGACCGCCTCGACGAGCCCGTCGCCGCCGTCACCGGGCACGCGCGTCTGCTCGTACTGGGAAAGCCAGCGGCGTAGCTGTCGCTCGATGTAGCCGTCGTGGCGTGCCAGGTCGCCGAGCCCGGCCTCCTCAACATCGACGTCGTGCAGGTCCGCCAGGGTTTGGGCCAGGTGAGGGCCGATGCCGGCGCGAGTGGGCTCGTCGAAGGTGGCCTCGGCCTGCTCGCGGGTGCGCACGATGACGCCGTCGACGAACTCCATGAGGTAGAAGGGCGCGCCGGTGACGTCGGGCTCCTCGCACAGCGCCAGGGGCCGTGGCACGGGCAGGCCCCGGGGGCTCAGGGCTCGCAGGATCCGAAACTCTCGGCTCATGTCGTGCGCGGTGGGCAGGACGTGGCTCAGCGGTGGACGCCGCAGGGCGTACGCCGTTCCGGCGGCGTCCTGTGCGCGGAAGGTGAGATTGGAGCGCCCCCCCGCGATGAGGGAGAAGGTCACCGGCTCTCGAGCGCCGACGAACTTTGCCATCCACTGACTCACCGACGCTTCGTTGATCGGTGATTCTGCCCCCATGGGCGAAGGCTAACGCGCCCGCGAGCGAGGTCCGTGTTGGGCGTCCCGGTAGGCTCACCAGCGTGACCGACGTGACCGACGCGACCTTCAGCACCGCCGTCATCGAGCGTTCCCACCAGGTCCCCGTCGTGGTGGATCTCTGGGCCGCCTGGTGTGGACCGTGTAAGACGCTGACACCGATCCTCGAGAAGGTGGTCGGCGAGATGGGTGGTGCGGTGGAGCTGGCCAAGGTCGACGTCGACGCGAACCCGCAGGTGGCCAGGGCCTTCGGGGTCCAGTCCATTCCCTCGGTGTTCGCCCTCAAGGACGGCAAGGTGGCCGACTCCTTCGTTGGGGCGCTGCCGGAACGTGCGGTGCGCGAGTTCCTCAGCAAGCTGGCCCCGGGTGGCACCGCGCTGGATCAGTTGCTCGAGGCGGGCGACGAGGCCTCGCTGCGCGAGGCCCTGCGCCTGGATCCCACCCACGCCGGGGCCGTCGCGGCCCTCTTCGAGCTCCTTTCCTCTCAGAACCGTCTCGACGACGCCGACACGCTGCTCGCACCGATGGCGGGCACGGCGCTGGGGGCCACCCTCGGCGCGCGACTCAGATTGCGGCGTCAGGGCGTGAGCCTGAGCGGGGACGTCGACCTGATGCTCGAGCACGTCCTGGAGCAAGTCGGCACCGACCCCAGCGCGAAGGACCGACTCCTCGAGTTGCTCGACGCGCTCGGACCGGAGGACCCACGCTACGTGAACTTCCGGCGCCGACTGGCCAGTCGCCTGTACTAGTGCGCGTCTTTCGACCCTCGCGCGCGATTCCGCTGCGACTGGGGCACCACCACTACGACCTGTCCAGCCGTGCGCTGGTGATGGGAATCCTGAATCGCACGCACGACTCCTTCTACGCTCCGGCGGCGACCTACGACCTGGACGCGCTGTTCGTGCGCGCCGAGCGCCTGGTCGACGAGGGAGCGGACGTCTTGGATATCGGCGGGGTCAAGGCGGGCCCGGGCGACGAGGTCAGCGAGGCCGAGGAACTCGATCGTGTGGTACCGGTCGTGGCTGAGCTGGCTCGACGATTCGATGTGCCCCTCTCGATCGATACGTGGCGTGCCTCGGTGGCCGGGGCCTGCTTCGCCGAGGGCGCCACGCTCGGCAACGACATCAGCGGCTTCGCCGATCCGCTCTACCTCGCCGCGGCGGCCGCGGCCGGTGCGAGCGTCGTGGCTACCCACATACGCCTCAAGCCCCGAGTGCCAGACCCGAACCCGCACTACGACGACGTGACGCTCACCGTGCGTGACTTCCTGCTCGAGCGACGCTCTCGGGCCCAGGCCGCGGGCCTAGGTCTGGATCAGATCGTGCTCGACGCGGGTCTCGACCTGGGTAAGACTCCCGGCCAGTCGCTGCAGCTGCTGCAGGACAGCGCCGACCTAGCCGAGTTGGGCAGCCCACTCTTCCTGTCCGCCTCGAACAAGACCTTCCTCGGCGTGATCTTCGATTTGCCCGTGACGCAACGCCGTGAGGCGACCGCTGCGGCTACGGCCCTGGGTATCGCCGCCGGCGCGCGGATCGTGCGGGTGCACGACGTCGCCGGTAGCGTTCGCGTTCGCGACACCCTGCGCGCGATCCTGGAGCTCGCGTGAGCAGTCTCTGCGTGGTGGGCACCGAGGTAACCATGGTCTACGACGTCGTGCGTCGGCGCCTCGATGACCTCATGGGCGAGCGCGACCAGACGGCCCTGCAGGTCTTCACGGCCAAGGATGCGGCAGGTCCCGGCGACTCCGTGCTGCCCGGCGTGCTCGAAGCACTCAACACGCCCAGCCTGCTGGGAGAGCGGCGCGCGGTGCTCGTGCGCGATGCGCACCTGTTGCTCGGCGACGAGACGGCGGCGCTGGTGGCCTGGATGCAGGCCGACAGTGACGAGGCCGACCTCGTGCTCGCGGTCGTGGGCCCCAAGAGCCATCGACTGGCGCGAGCGGCGCGAACGCTGGTCGAAACGGGTGTGGGTACGCGACTCGAGGACCGGGTGCGATTCGTCGTCGACACCCTCGGTGCCTACGGCGTGCGCCTGGGCGATCCCGGTGCGCGGCGCGTCGCGCAGGTGATCGGCGACGACGTGGCGCGCGTGGACGCCCTGGGGCGCACGCTGCAGGCGATCTTCGGGTCGACCGAGGTGGGCTTCGAGGACATCGAGCCGTACCTGGGCGCCGCGGGTGACGTGCCCGAGTGGGACTTGACCGACGCCCTCGACGCGGGCGACGCCACGAAGGCGATCGTCGTGGCGCGGCGCATGCTTGATTCGGGCAGTCGGGTCGGTCTGCAGATCGTGAACATCCTGCAGCGCTACTTCCTGCGTCTGGCTCGCCTCGAGGGTAGTGGTGCGCGCAATGCGGAGGAGGCGGCGGCGGTGCTGGGAATCAAGGCCTATCCGGCGGGCAAGGCCCTGCGCAGTGCCAGCCGCCTGGGTGCCGATCGACTCGGAGCGGCCCTGGGCATGATCAGTCGGGCGGATGAGGATCTCAAGGGCGGAGTCGACTACGGCCGATCGGGCGAGGGCGACGTCGAACTGACCGAGCTGGCGGTCGTTGAGGTGTTGGTGGCGCGCCTGGCGCGCCTGGCGCGCCGCTGAGGCTACTGGGCCGCGCGCAGCTTGTTGATGCGCCGCATGAGCCCGCTCTTGCGGTTCGCGGCCTGGTTCTTGTGGATGACGCCCTTGGCGGCCGCGGTGTCGAGCCGCTTGATCGCCAACTTCAGCGCGGCCTCCTCGTTCTCGCCGCCCACCGCGGTCACCGCGGTCTTGGCGCGGGTGCGGATCTCTGACCTGACGGCCTTGTTGCGCTCGCGCGCGACGATGTTCTGGCGGTTGCGCTTGATCTGGCTCTTGATGTTTGCCACGACGACCTCGTTCTCAGTTCGCCGAAGACCTCCGGCGGGCTGAACAAGGCTAGCAGGCTGCGCGCACGCTCCACCAGTCGCGCGCGAGACGACCTGTAGCCTGAAGGGACCGTGGCAACTCCCGTCTCCGGCGTCGACGCCAGCAAGATCCGGAACTTCTCCATCATCTCGCACGTCGACCACGGCAAGTCGACCCTGTCGGACCGCATTCTGGAGATCACCGGGGCCGTCGATCCGCGTCTCATGCGCGCGCAGTACCTGGACTCGATGGACATCGAGCGCGAGCGCGGCATCACCATCAAGGCCCAGAACGTGCGCGTGCGCTTCGAGGGCCACATCCTGCAGCTCATCGACACGCCGGGGCACGTCGACTTCGGCTACGAGGTGTCGCGCTCCCTGGCCGCGTGCGAGGGGGCGATCCTGCTGGTCGACGCCAGTCAGGGCATCCAGGCCCAGACGTTGGCCAACTGCTACCAGGCCATCGAGCACAACTTGGAGATCGTGCCGGTGCTGAACAAGATCGACCTGCCGGCGGCGGATCCCGAGCGCTGCAAGGAGGAGCTCGAGCGCGTGCTCGGCCTGCCCGGAGACGAGGTGCTGTCCATCTCGGCCAAGACCGGCCAAGGAGTGCGCGAGTTGCTGGAGGCCGTGATTGAACGGATTCCGGCGCCGGTCGGAGATCCGGCGGCGCCGCTGCAGGCCCTGATTTTCGACTCGGTCTACGACCAGTACCGCGGGGTCATCAGCTCGATCCGCGTCGTGCAGGGAACGTTGCGCGAGCGCGTGCGCATTCGCATGATGCAGTCCGGGGCCACCCACGAGCTCGAAGAGATCGGCGTGCGCACCCCGGAGATGAGCCCGGTGTCCGCTCTCGGACCCGGCGAGGTCGGCTACATCGTGGCCGGCATCAAGGACGTCAGCGGGGCTCGCTCGGGCGAGACGATCACCGAGGCCGCCCGCCCGGCGAGCTCGGCGCTCGAGGGCTACCGCGACCCCAAGCCCATGGTCTTCTGTGGGATCTACCCGATCGACGGGGACGACCTCGGTCTGCTGCGCGAGTCGCTGGACAAGCTCAGGCTCAACGACGCCTCCATCACCTACGAGCCGGAGTCCTCGCGCGCGCTGGGTTTCGGTTTCCGCTGCGGCTTCCTGGGCCTGCTGCACATGGAGATCGTGCGCGAACGCCTCGAGCGCGAGTTCAACCTCGACTTGATCGCCACGGCGCCCTCGGTGGCCTACAGGGCCTACCTGAGTGACGGCACCGAGGTGGGCATCGACAATCCGACGGATCTGCCCGATCCCAGTCGCCTTGACCACATTGACGAGCCGATGTTGGAGATCTCGATCCTGACGCCGGCTGAGTTCCTGGGCACGGTGATGGACCTGTGCCAGACCCGGCGCGCCGAGATGGTCAAGATGGACTATCTGTCGGCCGAGCGCGTTGAGTTGCGCTACCTCATCCCCCTCGCCGAGGTGGTCCTGGACTTCTTCGACGCCCTCAAGAGCCGCACCAAGGGCTACGCGAGCCTGGACTACGAGCCCCACGGCTACGTGACCAGCAACCTCGTGCGCGTGGACCTGCTGATCAACCACGAGCCGGTCGATGCCTTCTCGACCATCGTGCACCGGGCCAACGCCGAGTTCTACGGACGCAAGATGGCCGAGCGGCTGCGCGAGCTCATCCCGCGCCAGCTCTTCGACGTGCCGATTCAGGCGGCGATCGGCGGGCGGGTCATCGCGCGCGAGACGGTCAAGGCCCGGCGCAAGGACGTGCTGGCCAAGTGCTACGGCGGCGACATCACCCGCAAGCGCAAGCTGCTCGAAAAGCAGAAGGAGGGCAAGAAGCGCATGAAGAACCTCGGGCGCGTCGAAGTCCCTCAGGAAGCCTTCGTCGCCGCCCTGCGCCTGGAGGAGTGATCCCCGGCGCGGTCAAAACGGTTGGCACTCGGTAGAATCGAGTGCCAATAGGAGGTTCGATGGCTCACCGCGGTACCCAGCAGCGTCCCGAGAGCGCCGGGGATCTCGACGCACGCAAGGCGGCCATCCTCAAGGCCGTCGTGACGGAGCACGTCGACACCGCCCAGCCGGTGGGGTCCTCGTCGGTCGCGGCGGCCGCGCACCTCGAGGTCTCCTCGGCCACGGTGCGCTCGGAGATGGTGGCTCTGGAGCGCGAGGGCTTTCTCGCCCAACCCCACACCTCGGCGGGACGGGTGCCCACCGACAAGGGCTATCGCTACTTCGTCGACCATCTGGCTGAGGCCACCATGGGCCTGGCCGAGCAGCGTCAGGTCGCCGAGTTCTTCGCCCACGTGCGCGGCGAGGTCGAGGAGGTCCTCGCTAAGACGTCGACGCTGCTCAGTGAGCTGACCAACTACACCTCGGTGGTCGTGAGCACCGGGCACGCCCAGGCGTCGATCATCTCGGCCCAGTTGGTCAGCCTCGACGCGGGTCACCAACTCCTGGTGACGGTCTTCTCCGACGGAGCGGTGAGCAAGCACAGCGTCTTCACGGTCTATCCGGCCAGCGCCATCGAGGTGGCCGAGGCCTCTCGTCAGCTGCACGCGCTCTTGTTGGGCACGAGCCTCGAGACCCGGGTTCAGGTTCCCTCGCGATCGGACCACGTCTCGAGCCTGGTGCGAGACGCCGTGGCCACGCTGCACGCCGTGGCGCCCACGGTGGACGGCGAACAGGTCTACATCGGCGGTTCCTCGCGAGTGGCCGAGGCCTTCGACGGCGTCGAGACCGTGCGACAGGTCCTGGGCATCCTGGAGCAGGAGTTGCTCGTGGTCTCGCTCGTCGAAGAGGTGCTCAAGTCCACGTCGGGCGTCTCGATCGGCTCCGAGCACGGGTATGAGTCCTTGACGTCGTGCTCGCTGATCGTGGCCCCGGTGTCAGTCGAGGGTCGTCGCGTCGGTGCGGTGGGACTGCTCGGGCCGACTCGCATGAAGTACCGCGAGGCCATGGCTGCGGCGCGACTCGTCTCTGAGCAGCTGACCCAGCACTTCACGGGAGACGACGATCGTGTCTAGCGACCTGTACGAGGTGCTGGGCGTGACCCGCGGGGCTTCGGCCGAGGAGATCAAGCGCGCCTACCGCGCGTTGGCGCGCCAGTACCACCCCGACGCCAATCCGGACCCGCAGGCCGAGGCGCGCTTCAAGGAGGTCTCCCAGGCCTACGAGATCCTCTCGGACCCGGAGCGGCGGGCCAACTACGACCGCTTCGGCTCGACCGACGCGCAGAGCCCCTTCGGTGCCGGTTCGGTGCAGGACATCTTCGACATGTTCTTCGGCGCGGGCACCGCGAGGGGAGCCCGGCGCGGACCTCAGCCTGGTCCTGACGCCGAGGTCGGTCTTCAGATCACGCTCGAGGAGGCCGCCTTCGGCACCAACCGGGAGATCACGGTGGACTTGCCTCAGCGCTGCGGCACCTGCGAGGGCTCGGGGGCGTCGCCTGGGAGCACGCCGGTGACGTGCGAGGAGTGCGCCGGAGTCGGCGAGGTGCGCCGGGTGCGCAACTCGATTCTGGGCCAGATGATCACGACAACGCCGTGTCCACGCTGTGACGGCTGGGGTACGCGCATTGCCACCCCGTGTCCGGACTGTCGTGGCGATGGTCGCCAGCGCATCAGCTCAAGCTTGTCCATCCAGATTCCGGCGGGGGTCGAAGACGGCTCGACGATGCGTCTCGCCGATCGGGGGCCCGCCGGGCCACGAGGCGGACCCAACGGTCGGCTCTTCGTTCACCTGTCGGTGGCACCTGACGCTCGCTTCGAGCGCGACGGGGACGACCTGCACCACGAGGCCCACATCAGCTTCACCCAGGCCGCCCTGGGCGCCAGCATCGAGGTGCCGACGCTGTCGGGCACCGTGGACGTCGAGGTCGCCGCGGGGTCCCAGAACGGCACGGTGCACCGGGTTCGTCACGAGGGCGTCACCCACCTGCACGGTCGGGGTCGCGGCGATCTCTACGTGCATCTCGTGGTCGACGTGCCCACGTCGTTGGACGAGGCGAGCGCCGGGCTGCTGCGTCAGCTGGCCGCGCAGTGGGGCGAAGCCGTGCACGAGGAGCCGGCCGGACTCTTCGGACGCCGACGGTCCAAGCGATGAGCCTCGACCAGTGGCCGCGGCGCGTGGCGGCGCTGGCCCAGTTCCGCGTCGATGACCCGTCGGCTCCCATTCTGCGAGCCGACGACGAGCATCACCTGCGACGTGTGTTGCGCGCGCGCGAGGGCGAGGAGGTCGTCGTCACCAACGGTGGGGGCGACTGGGCCCTGGCCCGCGTGGTCGCTGATGGCCTGGAGCGCGTGAGCGACGTCGACGCTGATCCTGCCCCGACGCCGGTGACGATCTATCTCGCGCCGCTCAAGGGGGATCGCGGGGACTGGGCAGTGGCCAAGGCCACTGAGATCGGCGTGACACGCATCGTGCCGCTGATCAGCGCGCGCCTGGCGGTGAAGTTCCGCGGTGAGACGGCCGCTCGGGTCGTGAGCCGCTGGCGGCGCATCGCGGGCGAGGCCGCCGGGCAGTGCCGGCGCACACACGACGTGCTCGTCGACGAGCCGGTGGGGGTCCTGCAGGTCCCCGATGACGTCGCGATCGCCGACATCGGATCGGGAGATGACTGGTCGGGGGTGCACGCCGTGGCCATCGGGCCCGAGGGCGGCTGGGAGCCGGGCGAGTGGGATGAGACCCGCCGACGGGTTTCCCTCGGATCGAGCGTGCTGCGCGCCGAGACGGCCGCGCTGGCGGCGGCGGTGACGCTCGTGGCCCGGCGAGACGGATGGGGAGTCACGTCGGGACCGGCCGATGGGTAAAGATGAGCCCATGGACGACTGCGTCTTCTGCAAGATCGTGGCCGGGCAGATCCCGTCGACTCCGGTGGCGGAGAGCGCGGCGGCGTACGCCTTCTACGACATCGTGCCGCAGGCCCCCGTTCACGTGCTGGTCATCCCCAAGATTCACCTGACGAGCGCCGATGAGGTCGCCGCCGTGCACGGGGGCATCGTGGACGAGCTCGTGCTCCTGGCCCAGAAGGTCGTGGAGGTCGAGGGAGTTCGCGAGAGCGGCTACCGGCTGGTGATGAACGTGGGACCCGACGCGCAGATGACGGTCGCGCACCTGCACGTGCACGTGCTCGGAGGTCGACGACTGGAGTGGCCTCCCGGATGAGCAGCGACGCCTCGACGGCTGAGGCCCTGACGGTGACGACGTCGATCCCTAACACGCATCTGATGGCCGGGCTGCTCGGGCCGCGTGACGCCTTCTTGCGCGTCATCGAGCAATCCTTCCCGGACTCGACGATTCGAGTGCAGGGCAACGAGATCTCGGTGACGGGCCCGGACGCGGCCAGGGTACTGCGCCTCTTCGATGAGTTGGTGCTCGTCCTCGAAGCGGGCCAGGCGCTCGACCCCGTGAAGGTAGAGCGCACGATCGACATGGTGGCCCAGGACCTGCGCCCCAGCGAGGTCCTGGGCCACGAGGTCGTGCGCAGTGCCAAGGGAAAGTCAGTGCGGCCCTCGACGGCTGGCCAGAAGCGCTACGCCGATGCCATCGAGGCCTCGACGGTCACCTTCGGCATCGGCCCGGCGGGCACCGGCAAGAGTTACCTGGCCGTCGCCGCGGCCGTCCAGGCCCTGAATCGACGCCAGGTCCAGCGCATCGTGCTCACCCGGCCGGCCGTCGAGGCGGGCGAGCATCTGGGTTTCCTGCCGGGAGATCTCATGGCCAAGGTCGACCCCTACCTGCGCCCGCTCTATGACGCCCTCTACGACATGCTCGGACCCGAGGGTGCGGCGCGCCTCATCGCCAACGGCACGATCGAGGTCGCCCCACTGGCCTTCATGCGCGGTCGCACGCTGAATGACTCCTTCATCATCCTGGACGAGGCCCAGAACACCACGCCCGAGCAGATGAAGATGTTTCTCACCCGCATCGGGTTCAACTCCAAGGCGGTGATCACGGGCGACGTGACCCAGGTCGATCTCAACGGCAAGCGCAGCGGCCTGGCCGATCTGGAGAGGATCCTCGCGCCGATCGAGGGCCTGAGCTTTATCTACCTGTCCGCGCGCGACGTCGTGCGTCACCGCATCGTCGCCGACATCGTCGCCGCCTACGAACGGGCTGAGTCATGACGATTGACATCTTCGCGGCCGATGAGCAGCACGACGTGCCCGTGACCCTGGTGACGTGGGTGGACCTGGCACGCCACGCCCTGGAGGACGAGGGGGTACGTGGACCCGCTGAGGTGTCGCTGCTCTTCAACGACGAGGCGACGATGGGCGCGCTCAACCAGCAGTTCATGGGCAAGTCTGGACCGACCGACGTGCTGAGCTTTCCCATCGACTTCGAGGACGAGCCCGGCGGCCGGAACCCGGACGCGGGCACGACGGGACCCGGCGAGGCACCGGAACCGGAGATCCCTCAGCTCATCGGCGACGTCGTGATCTGCCCGAGCGTGGCGGCGCGCAACGCGCGCGAGCACGAGTGTTCCACGGAGGACGAGATCGCGTTGCTCGTGGTGCACGGCGTGCTGCACCTGCTGGGCTGGGATCACGAGGTCGACGAGGAGGCCGAGCAGATGGAAGCGCGCGAGCGCGAGCTGCTCAGCCGGCACTACCGGAGAGGCCAGTGATCGCCACCAGTTGGTCGGCGGACGACACCTATCTCAGCCTCCTGGTCGTGCTGCTGCTGGGTGCCTCGGCCTTCTTCGCCCTCGCTGAGACGGCGCTCGTGCGCACTACGCGCTCGCGGGCGCGGGGCCTGCGCGAGGAGGGCCGCCACGGGGCCGAGGCCCTGGTGCGTCTGGCCGAGGCACCCGAGCGCTTTCTGAACCCGCTCCTGCTGCTGGTGCTCATCTGCCAGCTCGTCTCGGCCACCTTGGTGGGTGTGGTGGCCGGCGATCTCTTCGGCGCCGCCGGGGTGATCGTCGCGATGGTGGCCGAGGTCGTGGTCATCTTCGTGCTCTTCGAGGCGATTCCGAAGAACTTCGCGGTCGCGCATCCGGACAGCGCGGCCCTGCTGGCCGCCCCGGTGGTGGGCGCCATCGTGGGCTTTCCCCCGGTGCGCTGGAGCGCGAGGGCCTTGCTGGCCCTGGCCCAGTGGGCGATCGGGCTCTTCGGCTCCACGGGCTCGCGCCCGCGCATGACCGAGTCGGAGGTCCTGGCGATGGCCGACGTGGCCCACGAGGATCAGGCGATCGCCTCGGAGGAGCGCAACTTCATTCACTCGGTCATCGAGTTCGGCGACACGGTCGTGCGCGAGGTCATGGTGCCGCGCCCGGACATGGTCGACGTGCCCAGTGACGCGAGTGTGCGCGACGCGCTGCGCGTGGCGATCGACTCGGGACGCTCGCGCCTGCCAGTGCTCGGCGAGGGCGTTGACGACGTGGTGGGCATCGTGAATCTGCGCGTGCTGGCCAGCCTGGTTGAGGAGGGCCGCGGCGAGGAGCCGGTCGGCGAGCACGCCGGTGCCGTGCACTTCGTGCCGGAGACCAAACGGGTCGCCAGCCTGCTCTCGGAGATCCGTCGCGCCCAGAGTCATCTGGTGATGGTGGTCGACGAGTACGGGGGCACCGCCGGCTTGGTCACGCTCGAGGACATCCTCGAAGAGCTGGTCGGAGAGATCACCGACGAGTCCGACGTGAACGTGCAGGTCGCCATGGCCGCGGCGGGATCGATCACCCTCTCGGGCCGTCTGAACATCGACGACGCCAACCTCGACTACGACCTGGCGCTGCCCAAGGACGGCTGGGACACCGTGGGTGGGCTCGTGCTCGACTTGGCCGGTGGGGTGCCTGAGGTCGGCGACGAGTTCTACGTGCGTGACTACCGCCTCACCGTGAACCGCCTGGACGGGCATCGCATCGAGGAGGTGCGCGTGGAACGCGTGGAGCAGCGATGAGTCGCGCGGGCTTCTGTGCCATCCTCGGACGGCCCAACGTGGGCAAGTCGACCCTGCTGAACCAGATGGTCGGCACCAAGGTGTCCATCACGTCCTCGACGCCTCACACGACACGCCAGGCCATCCGGGGCATACTCACCGAGGACGACGTTCAGGTCATCTTCGTCGACACGCCCGGGATGCATCGTCCCCGCACGAGCCTGGGCGGGCGGCTCAATGAGGCCGCGCGCAGCGCGGCCGATGACGTCGAGGTGGTGCTCGCCGTGCTCGATGCCGGGGCCGCGATCGGTCCCGGCGACGAGCAGACCCTGAGCACAGCCCTGGCCAGTGCGCGTCGAGGTGCCCAGATGCTGGTGGTCGTGAACAAGTCCGACCGGGTGGGCCGGGCCGCGGTGGCGGCTCAGCTCTTGAGCGCCCAGGCGAGCGTCGAGCGCTTGGGCGACGAGCCCGCCGTCGCCGCGCGCGTGGAGTACTTCGCTGTCTCGGCGCGAACTGGTCGTGGGGTCGAGGCTCTGGTGCGCCACATCCAGCGGGCCATGCCCGAGTCGCCCCTGCTGTTTCCCGAGGACGAGGTCTCTGACGTGGCCGAGGCGGCCTGGGTGGGCGAGCTGGTGCGTGAGCAGCTCCTACGGCGCACGAGCCAGGAGCTGCCCCACTCGATTCACTGTCGCGTGGTCGAGTTCGAGTGGCCCCACATCGTCGTGGAGATTCTGGTCGAGCGCGAGTCCCAGAAGGGGATGGTCATCGGCAAGGCCGGCCAGCTGCTCAAGGAGGTTGGCACCGCCGCGCGCCAGGAACTGCCCGAGGGGACCTACCTCGAGTTGCGCGTGCGCGTCGAGCCGAACTGGCAGAAGCGCGAGGACATCCTGGACCGCCTCGGCTACTAGCGCGCGAGGAGATGCCCGCGGCGCCACAGCGCCGTGGCGGCGTAGAGGACGGCACCGACGCCGGCCAGTACCAGCAGGGGATCGGCCGCCAGGCCGAGATACTTCAGCCCGCTCAGGCCGATGAAACCGATGACGACGTGGCGCAGGGCCGGGGCGTCCACGCGCTCGCTCAGGCGTGAGCCGAGCCACACCCCGGGCGTGCCCCCGAGGATGACCGCGCCCGCGATCGTCCAGTCGACGTGGGCGAAGAGGAGCGTGCCGAGGCTGGCCGAGACGGCCAGGGGGATCGATTGGGCGAGGTCGGTGCCCACCAGCTCGGCGCTGCTCAGTCCGGGGTAGAGCGTGGCCAGCAGGACCATGATGAGCGATCCCGCGCCCACCGAGGTCAGGCCCACCATGAAACCGCCCGCGGCGCCCAGGCCGACGACGAGGCCGCGCGCGCGGGTCACGGAGCGGTCCGGGCGCGGCGTGCGCCACAGGCGCAGCGTCATGGCCAGCGCGCCCAGCACGAGGGCCACGCCCAGGGCGTGGCTGAGGACGGCCTCCGCGTGTTGGGCGTGGGTGATCGTGTGCATTGCCGCGGTGCCGAGGAAGGCCCCGGGCACCGAGCCGAGCGAGAGGTCACGCACGATGTCGCGGCGCACCCGGCCACGCCGCCAGTGCATCAGGGCGCCCACCGGGCGCATCGCGACGGTGGCGAGCAGGTCAGCGGAGATCGCCGTCGAGGGGCTGACACCAAATACCAGCACCAGCAGTGGCGTCATGAGCGCTCCCGCGCCGACGCCGGTCATGCCCAGCGCGGTGCCGACGACGGCACTCGCGAGTATGAGCAGGGGGTTCATCACTGGGGACTCCGGGGAAATAACTACTTCATCCAGTGAAATACTATCTAAGACGCGGGGTCGGGCGTGTCCGCTCGCAGCCGGACCAGGAAGTCGGTCACGCTCGCGCGGTCTCGGGTGCGCCGCATGGGCGGCAGGCGAGAGAAGAGCGCGCTGCGGTAGCTCGCTTCGGCCAGGCGCGTGTCGAGCACGGCCACGACCCCACGGTCCTCGGCGCTGCGGATGAGTCGGCCGACCCCCTGAGCGAGCAACATCGCCGCACGCGGCAGGTCCACCTCGTAGAAGGGCATCGAGGTGCGCTCGCGTCGTGCCTCCGCGAGGGGGTCGCCCGGAACCCGGAAGGGGAGCCGGTCGATCGTGACCAGGCTCAGGGAGTGCCCCGGCACGTCGACGCCCTGCCAGAAGCTGGTCACGGCGAACAGGCTCGCGTCGATGGAGTCGCGAAACTCGGCGATGATGCGCTGACGCGACAGGGTCCCCTGGATGAGTATCGGCGTCTCGACGCGCTCGGCGACGCGCAGGGCGACCCGGTCCATCACGGAGCGATTGGTGAACAGAGCCAGGGTGCGCCCGCCGGCGGCGCGAATCAGGGTGACGAGCTCCTGGGTGATCGCATCCTCCGCGCCGGGCTCGTTGCGCCCGGGCAGCTCGGGCACGTAGAGCAGGGAGTGGTGGCGATAGTCGAACGGGCTCGCCAGACGCTCGACTCGCGCGACCAAGCCCATGTCGGCACCGAGGCGCTCGGGAATCGTCGCGCTGGTCAGGACGCCCGTCACGTGGCTCCAGAGCTCGTCGGCCAGGCGCGGGCCCACGTCGATGATCGACAGTTCGATCTGCACGTCGCGCTCGCGTCGACTGAGGTACACCAGCTCGTCGTCTTCGTCGGCGCCCCCGCGCAGGCGAGTCAGGTCGTTCTGCAGGTGTATCGCCGGGCCGAGCGCACGCAGGCGGCGCTGCTCGTTGGCCCCGCCCGACACGCGCAGGGCCTCGACCAGGCGTCCTACGAGCTCGCTCGCGCGGGCCAACTCGGCCTCCACCTCGGGGTCCAGTGCGCGCAGACGCTGGGCGTCGTACTGCTGGAGCAGTGACGCGGAAAGCCGATCGGCCAGCGTCGTGAGATCGCGCACGGTCTCGTCTAGCTCGCTCGGCACGAGGGACCTCGCGACCCCGCCCAGGGCGCGAAGGCGCGCCGGGGCCAGTGACGTGCCGAGCAGCGTGGCGAAGATGTCGGGCGCCTCGTGGGCCTCGTCGAAGATCACCGCGTCGTGGCTGGGTAGGAGCATGGCGCCCGAGGCCAGGTGCGCGGCGTACAGGTGGGTGTTGACGATGACGATGCTCGCCTCGGCCGCGCGGTCCCGGGCGAGCTCGGCGAAGCACGAGGCCCCCTGGGGGCACTGGGTGCGACCCAGGCACTCCTGGGGCGTCACCGAGAGCGCGCGCCAGGCTCGCTCGTCGACGTCGAAGCTGAGCTCGTCGCGCTCACCGGTGGTCGTCTCGCTGGACCAGCTCAGGATTCGGCGCATCTGACTCGCCACCCCGCGCGGCACCGGCTCGCCATCGTCGAAGGAGAGCTGGCCGTCGGAGCTGGCCGCGGCGCGGTTGCGACACAGATAGCTGCTGCGGCCCTTGAGTACCGCCACGCTCGCGCCCGGCACGCGACTGATCACCTGGGGCGCGTCCTTGGCGGCGAGCTGGTCCTGGAGGTTCTTGGTCGCCGTGGCTATCACCACGCGCTCACCCGACAGCGCGGCCGGCACGAGATAGGCGAGGGACTTGCCGACGCCGGTGCCGGCTTCGACGATGAGAGGACGTCGAGTCGCCAGGGCTCGCGCGACTAGTCGGGTCATTTCGCGCTGGGACTCACGGCTCTCGCCCCCGCCGGGCAGAGCGGTGGTCACGCGTTCCAGCAGCTCGAGGGCTCTGATCTCGGCGGGTCCCTCGCGCTCGACGGCGCGCACCTCGTCGGGGGGCTCGACGAAGGGCTCGTCCTCGTCCGGATCGTAGGAACGCACCTTCCGACACTACGGGCGCCGCCGAGGTCTGCGGGTCCGAGCCGGTAGGTTCTTGGCGTGGATCCGCGCCCCGTACCCGTACCCGCGGGCATCCTGCGCGCGGGCGCTCCACGTCACGTGGCCATCGTCATGGACGGCAACGGACGCTGGGCCAAGCGCCGTGGCCTGGCGCGCACGGAGGGCCACGGAGCGGGTGAGGAGGCCCTGCTCGACGTCACCTACGGCGCCCTGGCCGCCGGCGTCAAGGTGCTGACGGTCTACGCCTTCTCCACGGAGAACTGGCGCCGGCCGGTGGACGAGGTGCGATACCTGATGAACTTCAACCAGGGCATTCTCGAGCGCCACCGCGACTCGTTGCACGAAGACGGCGTGCGCATCACCTTCTCCGGCCGGCGCGACCGGCGAGTGCCCAAGCGGGTGCTCGCCAGCATGGACGCGGCCGCGCACCTGACGGCCAAGAACCGGCGCATGACACTCAACATCGCCTTCAACTACGGCGGACGCGCCGAGATCGTCGATGCGGTGAGCCGGCTGATCGCCGATGGCGTGCCGGCGCACAAGGTAGACGAGCGCGCGATCCGGGGCCGGCTCTATCACCCGGAGCTGGCGGACCCGGACGTCGTGGTTCGCACGTCCGGCGAGCACCGCATCTCGAACTTTCTGCTCTGGCAGATCGCCTACTCGGAGCTGATCTTCAGCGAGGTGCTCTGGCCCGACTACCGGCGCGAAGACCTCTACCGGGACATCGAAGAGTTCCAGGGTCGGGATCGGCGCTTCGGCGGGGTCGACCAGTGAGCGTGCGACGCGCGGTGGGCATCTTCGGACTGGCCGTCTACGTCGGGCTGTGGGTCCTCGCCCTCAACGGAGCGAGCAGCCTCATCGCTCCATTGGTCATCCCGCCGGTCCTGGCGGTGCTGATCGCCGCCGGCGTAGCGCTGGAGCGCTTCCTGGGCATCGAGCCACGTCGTCAGCACTTCCAGGACCCTGAAGACGACACGACGCAGTGAAGGAGATCGAGGACGACGCCGTCGTCCTGCGCACCTACGCGAGCGGTGAGGCTGATCGCGTCGTCGTGCTCTTCACGCGCGCCCACGGCAAACTGCGCGTCATCGCCAAGGGGGTGCGCAAGAGCACGAGTCGTCTCGGTGGCACGTTGGAGGTCCTGGCCCACGTGCGCGTGGACCTCGTCAGGACGCGCGGCGAGTTCTACGTCGCGCGTCACGTGCAACACCTGGCGCGCTACGCCACGCTGCGCTCGGACTACGAGCGCATCGTGGCCGGCATGGCGGTGGTGGAGATGGTCGACGCGATCCCGGTAGACGATGTCGTCGACGCCGGACTCTTCGACACGCTCGTGCGGGTCCTCGGCGCCCTGGACCAGGAGGCCTTCAGCCCGAGCCTCGTGCCGGCCGCCTTCGGGTTGCGACTGCTCGAGTTTGACGGCTCGGCTCCGACCGTGGACCACTGCGTCAACTGCGGACGAGAGGCGCCCCTCGTGGCCTTCGACGCCGCGGTGGGCGGCGCGCTCTGTTCCCAGTGCCGCTCGGGCAGCGCGATCTCGCCGGACGCGCTCTCGCTGCTGGGCCGGATTCTCGGTGGTGACCTCGCGGGAGTGTTGCGCGAACCAGCCGCGGGGACACTCGAGGTGGCCGCCCTCGTGCAGCGCGCCCTCGAGGCGCACTTCGGTCGGCGCCTGCGAGCGGGGCGCTCGTCGGCCCACCTCGTGGGAGACGAGGGGTGAGCGAGCCGGTCAGTCTCGTGTGGTTCCGACGCGACCTGCGTCTCAGCGATCACCCGGCTCTGGCGGCCGCGGCGCGACGCGGGCGCGTCGTCGGCGTCTTCGTGGCCGATGAGGCGCTGTTGGCCTCTGCCGGAGCCACCCGTCGGGCCTACCTCGCCTCCGTGCTGGCGACGCTGCAGCGCGCCACGCACGGGGCGCTGAGCATTCGCGTCGGCGAGCCCGGCGCACAGCTCCTCGCCCTGGCCGGCGAAGTGGGAGCGTCGGCCCTGTACGCCACGACCGACGCCGCGCCCTACGGGCGCGAGCGCGACGCGCGCGTCCAGGTGCTGTTGAAGGACGCGGGCCTCGACGTTCACTGGATCGACTCCAACTACGTGGTGGCCCCGGGCACACTGCGCACGAGCAGCGCGCAGCCCTACCGCGTCTTCACGCCCTTTCGGCGGGCCTGGTGGGGCGAGGTCCGCCTCGACGTGACACGCGTGCCTGACGTAGGCTGGCGGCCGACGTCGGGAGAGTCGCCCGCTCTGGTGGGTCAACTCGGGGGGACCCGGCGTCCCTGGTACTTCGCGGACCTGGCGGACGGCCCGGCCCCGATCGGCCCGGTGGGTGAGCTCGCCGCCGCCCGGCGACTCGAGGAGTTCGCGGCGACGGCCGGTGACTACGCCCGGCGGCGCAATCGACCCGACCTGGCCGGCACGAGCCGGCTCAGTGCGGACCTTCGATTCGGTGTGCTGCACCCGCGTCAGGCCCTGAATGTCGTGGGCGAGGACGCCTTCGTCAGCGAGATCGCCTGGCGTGAGTTCTACGCCGACGTGCTCTGGCACTGGCCCGAGTCGGCTCGGCGGGCTCTGTCCGATCTCGACGGGCGCCTCGACGTGGATCGCGACGAGCCCGCGCAGGCCCGCTTCGCACTCTGGGCCCGGGGCCAGACTGGCTATCCCCTGGTCGACGCCGGAATGCGCCAGCTGCTGGGTGAGGGCTGGATGCACAACCGCGTGCGCATGGTCGCGGCCTCCTTCTTGGTGAAGCACTTGCACCTGGACTGGCGCTGGGGCGCGCGCTGGTTTATGTGGCGACTCGTGGACGCGGATCTGGCGTCCAATCAGCATGGCTGGCAGTGGTGCGCGGGCCTGGGCACGGACGCCGCACCGTTTCATCGCATCTTCAATCCCACCCTGCAGGCCGAGCGCTTCGACCCCGACGGCACCTACATCCGACGCTGGGTGCCCGAGCTCGCCGGCCTCGCGGCGCCCCTGGTGCACCAGCCCGGCGCGGGCGGCTGGGCTCCCGGGTACCCTGCCCCCATGATCGATCTGGCCGAGGAGCGTCGTGAGGCCCTGGCGCGCTGGGCGCGGGCCCGAGGACGCGCGTGAGCGACTTCGGCGTCTACGTCCACGTGCCGTTCTGCGCACGCCGCTGCGACTACTGCGCCTTTGCCACCTACGCCGACCGCGACGAGCTGATGGATGACTACGTCGCCGCCGTACGCGCGGACATCGTCTCGCGGCGCTCCGACGTGCCAGCGGCCAGCTCCGTCTTCTTCGGCGGGGGCACACCGTCGCGCCTGGCGCCCGAGCAGTTGCTGGGCATCCTGGGCGAGATCGAGCGCACGCCGGACGCCGAGGTGACCGTGGAGTGCAACCCCGAGGACGCCACCCTCGAGCGCCTGCGCGCCTACCGCGACGGTGGCGTCACCCGCATGAGCTTCGGGATCCAGTCGACGCGCCCGGCCGTCCTGGCCGACCTGGGCCGGCGTCACGGCACCGGGGCGCACCGGGCGGTGGCCGAGGCCGTCACCGAGGCCGGCTTCTCCACCTGGAACATGGACCTCATCGTCGGTTCGCGCGCCGAGGGCCTCGAGGACGTCGCCGCGACGTTGGCCGACGTTCTGGGTCTGAGCAACCCGCCGCCGCACATCAGCTGCTACGCCCTGACGGCCGAGCCGGCCACGCCGCTGGGTCGGGACCCGGCGAGGCATCCCGACGAGGACGCCACGGCCGACGCCTACGACCTGGTCGGCGCCACGCTCGAGGCTCACGGGTACCGGTGGGAGGAGATCTCCAACTGGGCCCGACCCGGGCACGAGAGCCGACACAATCATCTGTACTGGGACGAGGGCGACTATCAGGGCTTCGGCTCGGCGGCGCACTCACACCGCGCGGGACGCCGATCCTGGAACGTGCGCAGTCCCGAGCGCTACATCGAGCGCATCCGCCAGGCTCGCTCTGCTGAGGCTGGTCACGAGGACCTCGACGAGCCAACTCGGCGCTTCGAGGCCGAGTCGTTGGCCCTGCGCACGACGCGCGGGGTGCCGGTGGAGGCCTTTGACTCGCTCGAGGAGATCGCGCACCTGGTCCGCGTTGAGCAGGGCGTGGTGCGATTGGCGCCCGAGGGCCGCCTCCTGGCCAACCAGGTCATCGTGCGACTGCGCAGCGCCGAGCGCGCCTAGTTGGCCAGGAGCTCGCCGTACTCGGACGGTCCGATGCCCACCGTGCCCGTGGCGAGACAGAGGCCACCTGGCGTGCACGTGCTGCGCACGAGATTGCTCAGCGTCGGAAAGTGCGCGATGACGTGCCAGGTGGAGCCGGCGTTGGTGCTCTCAAAGATGACGGGCTCGTAGGAGCGCCCGAGACCGCCCGTGACCAGACAGACCCGCGTGCTGACACAGGTGATGGACATCAGGGAGTTGGAGTCGGCGGGCGCCGGTAGGAGGCTCCAGGTGTGACCAGCGTCGTGGGTCACCAGCACGACGCCGTGACCGAGGGTGCTGTCCGCGGACTGGCCCACGGCCACGCACTGGCTCCCGGACAGGCAGGTGACGCCGTTGATGGCGAAGACGCCGTGCGGCACGGTCTCGGTACTCCACGAAGGCCCGGGTGGGCTCGTGCCGGCACCCACCGAGACCGTGGGCGACGAGCCCAGCGCAGCCCCGACGACCCCGCAGCGCGCCCCGGGCGGACAGAAGGGCATGCCGATGCCCACGACCTGGCAGAGTCCGCTACTCGAGCACGCCGCGGAGTAGGCGTCTTCGAATCCTCCCGCGGGCGTGGACGTCGACCAGGTGGCGCCGGCGTCGCTGCTGGTGAGCACGACGGCCCCGAGGCCCACGTTGGGCTGGGAGTACGTGCAGCTCGGCGGGCTACAGCCCGGCGGAGGCCTGCTCGTGGTGATCTGACCTACGGCGACACAGTCGCTCGGACCCGAACAGGCCAGCGCCTCGAGCTGGTTGCCCGGCTGGGAGCCGCCGAGGCCCGTGGGGGGCGTGAGCTTCTGCCAGGACAGCCCGCCATCGCTGGAGCGCTCGAGCGCGAGGCTCGAGACTCTTGGCAGTGAGCCGTGAAATCCCATGGCCATGCAGACGCTGCTCGTGGTGCAGGCCAGGGCCTCGAGTCCGCCCACCATCGAGGCCGAGCCGACGCTGCGCCAGCTACGCGCGGCGTTCGTTGAGATCATCACACCCGCACGACCAGCCTGGTTGAAGATCACCAGGCAGTGCGTGTCACTGATGCAGACGGGCTGGCCGTATATTCGCCCGGGCACCCTCGGCGCGGAGATCACGTGCCAGGCACCGCCGAGCGCACCGGCGGGTGCGGGAGGTGCCAGGCTCCAGCTGAGCCCACCGAGTACAAGGATGCTCAGGAGTAGCAGCGAGGTTCCTCTGCGTGATCGTGCGACCATTGCGCCCCCTCAGGTCGAACCGACCCTGAGATTACGTCGACGCGTCGCGCGAGAGCGGTCAGGCCGAGTCCGGGCGAACGCTCCGGTAGCCTGGCGAGATGGCAGAATCCCACGACGCGGCATCCGGCGCAGGCGCGGAGTTGCTCGACAAGGTCACGAACCTGGCCAAGCGGCGTGGTTTCATCTTTCCGTCGGCCGAGATCTACGGTGGGTTCCGGTCCACCTACGACTACGGCCCCCTCGGCGTCAACATGCTGCGAAACGTCAAGAATGCCTGGTGGCGCTCGATGATTCAGCTGCGCGACGACGTGGTGGGACTCGACGCGGCCATCCTGGGTCCGCCGGCGGTGTGGGCCGCGTCCGGGCACCTGGAGACCTTCACGGACCCGCTGGTGGACTGCAAGAAGTGCAAGGAACGCTGGCGCGAGGACAAGATCGAGGGGGTCTGCCCGAACTGCGGCTCGACCGAGTTCACCGAGGCCCGCGCCTTTAACTTGATGTTCAAGACCCAGGCCGGGCCCGTCGAGGGCGAGGGGGCCACCGCCTACTTGCGCCCCGAGACTGCCCAGGGCATGTTCACCAACTTCGCCAACGTCTTGGCCACGACGCGGCGCAAGCCCCCCTTCGGCATCGCACAGGTCGGCAAGTCCTTTCGCAACGAGATCACGCCGCAGAACTTCGTCTTTCGCACGCGCGAGTTCGAGCAGATGGAGCTGGAGTACTTCGTGGCTCCGGGCGAGGCCGAGGCGTGGTACCGCTACTGGATCGATACGCGCCTGACGTGGTACCTGGACCTGGGCATCGCGCCGGAGAAGCTGCGACTGCACGAGCACGCCCAGGAGGACCTGTCGCACTATTCGCGTGGCACCACGGACGTCGAGTTCCTGTACCCGTGGGGGTGGGACGAGCTCGAAGGGATCGCCAATCGGGGTGACTACGACCTCACCCAGCACTCCAACGCCTCGGGCGTGCGCCTGGAGTACTTTGATCAGACCAGCGGCGAGCACTACGTTCCCTACGTCATCGAGCCGGCCGCGGGTGCCACGCGCGCGATGATGGCCTTCCTGCTCGCGGCCTACGACGAGGACGAGGTCGGCGGTGAGAGGCGCACGGTGCTGCGCCTAGACCCGCGCCTGGCCCCGTATCAGGTGGCCGTATTGCCCCTGTCCAAGAAGCCCGAGCTCGAGGCGCTCTCGCGCGAGGTGCTCGGACTACTCCAGGTGGACTTCATCTGCGACTACGACCTCACCCAGTCGATCGGGCGCCGCTACCGGCGCCAGGACGAGGTGGGAACGCCCCTGTGCGTGACCGTGGACTTCGACTCGCTGGACGATCGTGCCGTCACCGTTCGCGATCGCGACACGACGACCCAGGAGCGCGTCGGCATCGACGCGCTGGGCGAGCTGGTGCGCGCGCGGCTGCGCCGCTAGGCCAGATCGAGCGAGACGTGCTCGGTGGGGGCCGCGGCGTTCAGTGAGCTGAGCGCGGGCAGCAGCATGCCGAGGCCCACCGTCACGCCCAGCCAGCAGTCACCGGCCCAGCCGAAGTGCGCGTAGAGCCAGCCCGCTGCGTACGAGCCGAGTGAGGCGCCGGTGAAGCAGGAGACCATGTAGGCGCTGTTGACGCGCGAGCGCGCCTCAGGACGCAGCGCGTAGATGATGGACTGGTTGGTGATCTGCATGCCCTGCATGCCGGCATCGAGTGCGACCACGCCTAGGGCCAGGAGCCAGACGGTGTCGCGCCCGAGCCACAGGATGGCGAACGAGGCCGTCACGAGGCTCGCCGCGGCGATCGTGGCCGTGCGGCTGCGCGCGTGATCGGCTAGGTGCCCGGCCGCGTTGGCGGCGCTGATGCCGGCGACGCCGAAGAGACCGAAGAGGCCGATCACCCCGTTGGAGTAGTGGAACGGAGCCCCGCTCAGGCGGAACGACAGCGTCGTCCACAGGCAGCTCAGTGACGCGAAGGCCAGGGCGCCGAACCAGGCGCGACGGCGCAGCAGAGAGAGCTCGCGAAACAGTCGCACCGAGCCACCCAGCGCCTGGGTGTAGCTGAGACGCTCGCGCGGAGCCTCGTTCGGCAGTGCGCGCCACAGGATCAGCGCCATGACGAAGAGGGCGCCAGCCGCGATCGCGTAGATCGCGCGCCAGCCGAAGAACTGGGCCACGATGCCCGACGCGGTACGTGACAGGAGTATGCCCGAGAGCAGTCCGGACATGACGCGTGCGATGCTGCGCCCCCGAGTGGCGCTCTCGGCGAGGTCGGCCGCGAAGGGGATGATGAGCTGGGTGCCCACGGAGGTCAGGCCCACGAGCAGACAGATCGCGGTGAACGCGGCGAAGTTGGTGGTGAGCCCCGCCAGGCCCATCGTCGCCGCCGCGATGATGAACATCGTGGTGATGAGTCGCCGGCGAACGAAGAGGTCCCCGAGTGGAACGAGGAAGGCCAGGCCGAGGGCGTAGCCGGCCTGGGTGAGCACCACGAGTAGTGAGGCCGAGGCTGAACCCACGTGGAACTGGTCGCGCACCTGGTGCAGCACGGGCTGTAGGTAGTAGAGGTTGGCGACCATCACACCGACACCCACAGCCATGAGGAAGGTGAGGGTGGATGTCAGTCGTCGGCTCTCGGTCATGGCTGTCTCGGCGGGCGCACCCTAGCGCTCGACGGTGCCCCCGTGACCGGGCGGCAGGGAGTAGGTCACCTGGGCCTTGGCCACGACCTGGCCGACGCCTCGCGAGTGCAGTTCCACCTCGACGACACCGAGGCGCTGGCCGAGCTTGAGCAGGCGCGCGTGCGCGAGTAGGTCTGCGTCGAGGCTGGGCTTGCGCAGGAAGTCGATGTGCAGACTCGTCGTGACCGCCAGGAGGACCTCACCGAGCTCGGCGAGGATGGCCGCCCACGCGGCGGTGTCGGCGAGGGTCATCATGGTCGGCCCGGAGACCGTGCCCCCCGGTCGTCCGTGGCGCGGCGAGATGTCGAGGGAGAGCACGACGTCGCCATCGTGGACCTCCTCGACCCGAGGCACTTCGTGGTCGGGGAAGGCGTCTCGGAAGATCTCGTTGAGGCGTTGCGCGTCAAGGCGGGCCATCACGCGCTCCGGTGGCGTCGCGCGCGTGGGCGCGGACTCGTCGTGCGCGTGGCTGACGGGAGGGGGGGTCGTGCCATGGGCGCAGTCTAGGGAGGCAGCGGCGGACTCTCTGAGGCGAGGCGGTACCTTACGACCATGGCGATTTCGGACGATGACATTGCGCAGGTGCGTTCGTCGACGGATATCGTCGCGCTGATCTCCGAGCACGTGGCCCTGAAGAAGTCCGGGCGGCGCTGGAGCGGACTGTGCCCGTTTCACGCCGAGAAGTCGCCGTCGTTCTCCGTGAACGCCGAGGAGGGCCGCTACTACTGCTTCGGCTGTCGCGCCACGGGTGACGCGATCAGCTTCGTGCGCGAGACCCAGCACCTGGACTTCGTCGAGGCGGTGCGGGTCCTGGCCGATCGGGCGGGCCTGCAGTTGCACGAAGACGCCTCGGCGAGCCGAGCCCGCCGCGAGCGCCAGGAGCTGCTGGATGTCATGAGTCGGGCCGTGGCCTGGTACCACGAGCGGCTGCTGAGTGATCCGGCGGCACGAGTCGCGCGCGACTACTTGCGCTCACGAGGCATTGCGGGTGAGTTGGCTCGGCGCTTTCAGCTGGGATGGGCTCCGGATGACTGGGATGCACTCACAGATCGGAA
>JAJXUK010000016.1 GCA_021782915.1 Actinomycetes bacterium
CCTCGGCGCTGAAGAGCGCCTCGAAGGCCAGGCCCTCGCTCGCGGCCAGCGAGCCGGCCGTGCCCCCGCGGTCCACGAGCGCCAGGAGCAGCACGGGCCTCGCGCCGAACTCGCGCACCACGCGCAGGGCCTCGAGCAGGCTGGTGCCCCGACTGGTCGTGTCCTCGGTGATGACGACCTCGTCGCCCGGCTCCAGGCACCCGGCGATGCGCCCGCCGGCGCCGTGGTCCTTGGTCTCCTTGCGCACGCTGAAGGCTCGCAGGTAGCGCCCGCGCGTGGCGGCCACCGCGGCGGTCACGAAGCTGAGCCCGTCGGCGCCCATGGTCAGCCCGCCGATGGCGCTGGCCGACGCGGGGATGCGCTCGAGGGCCAGATCCGCCAGCTCGACCATGACCTGGGGCGAGCAGATCGTCTGCTTGGAGTCGATGAACCAGTCGGATCGCTTGCCCGACTTGAGCACGAAGTCCCCGCGGCGCACGGCGTGCTCGAGCAGGTGCAGGCGGACTCGCTCGCGCGCGCTCACCGAAGCTCCACGGCCCGTGACCCCTCGGCCACCACGCCGACCACCACGGGCCCGTGCTCGCCCAGCAGCGCCAGGGCGGCCTCGCGCGCGCCCGGGGCCACCGCCAGGACCATCCCGAGGCCACAGTTGAAGACGCGAGTCATCTCGGCGCCGCTCACCCGACCGCGTCGCTGGATCTCGAAGAAGATCTCCGGGGTGGCAAAGCTGTCGAGCTCGATGCGGGCGCCAAGTCCCTCGGGCAGCACGCGCAGCACGTTGCCGGCGATGCCCCCACCGGTGATGTGCGCCACCGCGTGCAGCTCCTCGCCCAGCTCGGCCACGGCGCGCAGCACGCTCGGCGCGTAGATCACCGAGGGCCGCAGCAGCTCCTCCGCCAGGCTCACGCTCGCGCCCGCCCACGCCGGTGCGCCGAGGTCCGTGCCCGGAGGCGCCAGCACCCGGCGGGCCAGTGAGTAGCCGTTCGAGCGCAGGCCCGGCGAGGCCAGACCGATCAAGAGGTCGCCCGGGCGCACGCGCGGCGCGCCGAGCTCGCGGCCACGCTCGATGACCCCCACGGCGAAGCCGGCCAGGTCCATCTCGTCGGGCTCCATCACGCCGGCGTGCTCGGCCGTCTCCCCGCCCAGCAGGGCCGCACCAGCCAGACGGCAGCCCTCGGCCACCCCGGCCACGACCTCGGCCATGCGCGCGGGCTCCACGCGGCCCACCGCCACGTAGTCGAGCACGAAGAGGGGCTCGGCGCCCACGCACACCAGGTCGTCCACGAGCATCGCCACCAGGTCGCGGCCCACGGTGTCGTAGCGCGCCAGCTGTCGGGCCACCTCGAGCTTCGTGCCCACGCCATCGGCCGAGGCCACCAGCACCGGGTCTCGGTGACGGCTCAGGGCGAAGAGGCCCCCGAAGCCGCCGATGGCCCCGAGGACCTCGGGTCGACGCGTGGACTCCACGGCCGCGCGCATGCGCTCGACGGACTCGTCACCGGCCTCGATGGACACGCCCGCCGCGGCGTAGCTGAGCCCGCCCTCGAACTCCAGGAGCCGGCTCACCAGCGCCCGGCCCCGCCCAGGGCCACCGGGGTCGGTGCGGGGTAGTTGCCGGTCAGGCAGGCGTCACAGCACTCCTCGCCCAGTCCGATGGCACCGCGCAGGTTGGCCAGCGTGATGAAGTCCAGCGAGTCGCAGCCGATGTACTCACGCATCTGCTCGGGGCTGTGCGTGGCCGCCAGCAGCTCGTCGCGATTGGGCGTGTCGATGCCGTAGTAGCAGGGCCAGGCAAAGGGCGGCGAGGAGATGCGCAGGTGCACCTCGGCCGCCCCGGCGTCGCGCAGCATGCCCACCAGAGCACGCGTGGTGGTGCCGCGCACGATCGAGTCGTCCACCACCACCAGGCGCTGGCCCGCGATGTTCTCGCGCAGCGGGTTGAGCTTGCGCCGCACGCCCGCGGCGCGCTGGTTCGGGGTGGGCGCGATGAAGGTGCGCCCGATGTAGCGATTCTTGACCAGGCCGTAGCCGAAGGGGATGCCCGAGGCCTTGGCGTAGCCCTCCGCGGCCGGCACGCCCGAGTCCGGCACGCCCATCACCAGATCGGCGGCGACCGGGGACTGGACCGCCAGCGCCTCGCCCATGCGTCGGCGCGCGGTGTGCACCTGATGTCCCAGCAGGTAGGCGTCGGGGCGCGCGAAGTAGACGAACTCGAAGACGCAGAGCCTCTCGGCGCCGGGCGCCGGGGCGAGCAGGCGCGTCGAGGTCACGCCCTCGAAGGTGACGCTGATCATCTCGCCCGGCTCGATCTCGCGCACGAAGGCCGCGCCGACCACGTCCAGGGCCGGGCTCTCCGAGGCGATCACCCAGCCTTCCGGGGCGTCTTCGGTGCCCAGGCGGCCCAGGCACAGCGGCCGGAAGCCGTGCGGGTCGCGCACCGCGTGCACCGCACCCGCCTCGAGCACCACCATCGAGAAGGCCCCCTCGGCCCGACCCAGCACCCGGCCCAGCGCCTCGCTGAGGCTCGCTCCAGCCTCGACCTCGTGGCCCAGCAGCTCGGCGACCAGGTCCGAGTCCGAGAGCATCGAGCTGACCGAGATCCCGGCCGCCTCGGCCAGGGCCGGCGTGTTGGTCAGGTTGCCGTTGTGCGCCAGGGCGAAGCCGGAGCGCCCGGCCGATCGATACACCGGCTGGGCCGCGGTCCAGTTGGCCGAGCCCGACGTCGAGTAGCGGGTGTGCCCGATGACCATCGAGCCGCCCAGGGCGCGCAGCGCGGTATCGGAGAAGACGTGGCTGACCAGCCCGTTGTCCTTGACCACCGTGATCATCTCGTCGGCGAAGGTGGCCATGCCGGCCGACTCCTGGCCCCGGTGCTGCAGGGCGTAGAGCGCGTCGTAGCAGAGATAGGAGACGTCCCGGCCCGTCGCCACGATCCCCACGACGCCACAGGCTTCCTTCATGCGCCCCCACTCTACGGGTCGGGCTCGCCCCGGCGGGCCAGGCAGAATCGACGTGCGGCGCTGACTCACTACGCTCTTTCACTCAATGCTGGATCTTCACACCCACTCGAGCTTCTCGGACGGTTCGGACACGCCGGCCGAGCTGGCGCGCGCCGCCAAGCGGGTGGGACTGAACGCCATCGCCCTGACCGACCACGACACGACGGCCAGCCACGCCGAGATGGCCGCGGCCTGCGCCGCGCTGGGCGTGGAGTACGTCATCGGCGTCGAGGTGTCCCTGCGCGACAACTACTTCCCCAAGGTCCAGCGCGATGGCTCGGTCGGCCCGCGCAACATCCACGTGCTCGCCTACTTCGTGCCCCTCGAGCACGACCACCCGGTGCAGGTCAAGCTCGCCTCGCTGCGCCGGGACCGCGACGTGCGCAACCGGCGCCTGCTGAGCCAGCTGCGCGGCTTCGGCTTCGAGAGGCTGAGCCTGGAGTACCTCACCGGACTGGCGCGCTCGATCCACTCCATCGGGCGCCCCCACTTCGCCCAGGCCATGTTCGACCTGCACCCGGAGATCGTCGGGGTCCAGACCGAGGACGCCTGGCGCCACGTCTTTCGCGACTGGCTGGGCAGCGACGGGCGCTCCTACGTGCCCAAGACGTCCATGCCCCTGGAGGAGTTCGTCGAGGCCGCCGGGCCCCACGTGTTCATCTCGGTGGCCCACCCGCTGCTCAACTACCTGGAGCACGCCGACACCGCCTCGATCGAGGAGCGCATGCCGAGGGTCCTGGCCAGCCTGGTCGAGCGCGGCGTGCACGGCGTCGAGGCCTACTACGGGGGCACCGCGCGCACCGCTCGCCAGCACATGGCCAAACTCGCCCGCGACGCGGGGCTCATACCCACGGGAGGCTCGGACTATCACGGCACCTACAAGGAGCACGTGGCGCTCGGTCTAGGCGCCTACGGCGATCTCTACGTGCCCGACCAGGTCCTGGACGAGATGCGCGAGCGAGTCGACCCCCGTTAGGACTGCTCGAGACCGACGGGCCGCCCGCCAGAGCTCCGAGGACAACGAGGACCTGACCACGTCATGGCGCCGACGCCGGGGCGGGTTGCCCCAGATCCGCGCCAACCCGGTTGTATCAGGAGCCCGTGCCGAGAGCCGCACCTAGATTCCGCAGAAGAGATCCCCTCGCTCCTCGAAGGCGGCCGTTCCCACGACCGGCTGATTCGGGACCGACTGGAGGGCGACGGGGTTCTTGGTGGTAATGCTGCCGCACGCCTGGGTGACCGCATAGACCGCTGTTGAACTCGCCGAAGGCTGGTTCACAACCCCGGGGGGATCCAATGGGGGAACGCTCGCGCCCGCCGAGCCGGCGAACAGCGGCAGGACGCCGAGCGAGCCGATCGCTAGGGCGCAACTCAGGACTAGGTGACGCTTCATGGTGGTACTCCCTTCTCACCTAGGTACGGAGCCGACCGTAAGGACTACTGAGGACTTTTGGTAGGGACGAAAGTCCCAGTTGGTGAGGGAGGAGCCACGAGCCCTCCGATGAGGCAGAACGGCGAGCGCGGTGCTAGTCGTCGGCGTCCGGGCCGTCCAGTGAGCCCCCGGCGGCCTCGTAGGCCGCGATCTCCTCGATGAGCCGCTGCATCGTCGCCTCGCTCGCCTCACCCCCGCGTCCCTGGTGGGCCAGGTAGACCGCGGCGCCGAGCGCGCGCAGGCGAGCGTCGTTCTTGCGCCGAGCCTGCACCTCATCGAGCTTGGCCTTGCCCTCGCGCGCGGCCTCTTGAGCCGCCCCCTGGGCCTTGGCCGCCAGTCCCGCCGCCTGGTTCTTCACCTTGTCGAAGATCGCCATGATCCCCCCTGTCCCCTCGGGTGTCGGGACACGGGCGCGCCCGGATCGCGGAGATGGCTCATGGTACCGCCGGGACCGGCGGGCCGCTCAGAGCACCGGTGCGGTCCACTCGCGCAGGGCGAGCGCGTCGATCAGCGAGTGGGCGTAGCGCTGAGCGATCGCCGCCACGGCCAGCTCAATGGGCCCCAGCACCAGCCGGTCCCCGCCCACGTGGCCGATCACCACGGCACTGACGCCGGCGGCCGCGGCGCGCGCGAGCACCCCAGAGGGGTCCGCGCCGGCCAGCACGAAGCGCCCGGGAAACTCCGAGAGGGCCTCGGCCGGCGCCTCCAGGCTCTCCACGACAACGCCCAGGGAGCTCACCGCCACCATCTCGCCCAGCGCGCCGCCGAGGCCGCCACCGGCCACGTCGTGCACCGCGCTGATCTCACGCGGCCCGCCCGCGCACTGGCGGGCGACCTCGCTGGCCACGAAGGCCGCGGTGGCGCCAAAGCGCGCGAAGTCGATGCCGCCCACCCGTCCGCCGCGCCGTCCACGCCCCAGCGCGAAGCGACTGCCGGCGAGAGGGAAGGGGTTGGCGCCGAGCGCGCGGCGCTCGCCCACCAGGATGATCGCGTCGCCCTCCGCCCAGGCCCAGCCCGGCGGTGGAGCGAGCAGGGAGTCGATGACGCCCAGGGAGCCCACCACGGGGGTGGGGTGGATGTCCGTGCCGGCGCTCTCGTTGTACAGCGAGACGTTGCCGCCCACCACCGGCAGACCCAGGGCCTGGCACGCCTCGGCCATGCCGTCGACCGCCTCGGAGAGCTGCCACATGACCTCGGGGTGCTCGGGGTTGCCGAAGTTGAGGCAGTTGACGATGGCCTTGGCGGTGACTCCCACGCAGGCCAGGTTGGCGACACCCTCGGCCACGGTCAGGGCCGTGCCCAGACGCGGGTCGAGCGCGCACCAGTGCGGGTTCGAGTCGGTGGACAGCCCGATGCCGCGCTCGCTCTTGGGCAGGCCCGGCCCGGCCAGGCGCAGCAGGGCCGCATCGCGGCCCGGGCCGACCACGGTGTTGAGGAAGAGCTGGCTGTCGTACTGGCGATAGACCCAGGCCGGGTCCTGCAGCATCCCCAGCAGGTCCTCGCCCGCGTCGTCGAGACTCTCGTCCGACGGGTCGTCCGCGATCAGGGCGTCCAGCCCCGCCGGGCGCCGCCGCGGCCGATCGTAGAGGGGTGCCTCGTCAGCCAGCGAGGCCGCCGGCACCTCGGCCAGCACCGCTCCGTCGAATCCGTCGCGCACGCGCAGCATGCCCACGGTCCTGCCGCTCTGGTCGATCTCGGGAGCCACGACGCGGCCCACGACGCTCGCGCGCACCTCCCACTTGGCGCACAGGGCCGCCACGGCCTCCCAGTTCTCTGGGGTGATGATGGCGAGCATGCGCTCCTGGGACTCCGAGGTCATCACCTCGAAGGGCTCCATGCCCTCCTCGCGCAGGGGCACCGCGTTCACGTCGACGTCCATGCCGACGCCGCCGCGCGCGGCCGTCTCGCTGGTCGCACAGGCCAGTCCGGCTCCACCCAGGTCCTGAATGCCCACCACCAGTCCCCGGTCCAACAGCTCGAGGCAGGCCTCGATGAGGCGCTTCTCCTCGTACGGGTCGCCGACCTGCACGCTGGGCCGCTTCGTGTCGTCCAGGCCCCCCTCGCCAAAGCCCGCCGAGGCGAGCACCGAGACGCCACCGATCCCGTCACGTCCGGTCGTCGAGCCCAGCAGCACCGCGAGATTGCCCACGCCCGAGGCCCGCCCGAGGACCAGACGCTCGCGCGGCAGCGCCCCGCAGCAGAGCACGTTGACGAGCGGATTGCCGGCGTAGGCCTCATCGAAGGTCAGCTCGCCGCCGATCGTGGGCACGCCCACCGAGTTGCCGTAGCCCGAGATGCCCGAGACCACTCCCTCGACCAGCCAGCGCTGGCGCGCCGTGTCGAGGTCGCCGAAGAAGAGTGGGTCCATCACGGCGAGGGGACGCGCACCCATCGTGAACACGTCGCGCAGGATGCCGCCCACCCCGGTGGCGGCGCCCTGGTAGGGCTCGATCGCCGAGGGATGGTTGTGGCTCTCGATGCGGATGGCCACGGCGATTCCGTCGCCGGCGTCGATGACCCCGGCGTTCTCGCCCGGGCCCACCAGCACGTGCTCGCCGGACGTGGGCAGGCGCTTGAGGTGCAGGCGCGAGGACTTGTAGGAGCAGTGCTCGCTCCACATCACGGCGTACATCGCCAGCTCGAGGTGGTTGGGCTCGCGCTGCAGGACTCGCCCGATCTCGGCGTACTCATCGTCCGTGAGACCGAGCGCGCGGTGCAGGTCTGGCGTCACGCCACCAAACTACCGGGGTGGCCCGCGAGCTCGACGAGGCGCCGGGCCGCACGTCAGGCAACTCGAGCGTCGCGCTCAATCCGACCACGCTTCACGGCCCTAATTGTCAAGTGAAATGTGCGCGCTCGCTGCCCGGGCGCGAACACGGGAAAACTCGACCAGCTCCGAGGCAGCCGCGGCGATTAGTTGCACAAGAAGCAAGACTGGTCCGGGGGCAAAGTCCCGACGCTCCGAGGGCATACCCCGCGCCATCGGTCGTGTCGCACTAGGAGAGTAACCGTATTCAGTTTTGATATTTCTCTTATGTGCCAAGGTCTTTCGAGATAGCGGAGACGCGCTCACGCGTGGCACACTCGGGGCGAGATGAGGACCTTAAGCCCTTAGCTCATCTTCACACTTGTGCGCTAATGTGGAACTGGAAGAGGTCGCACCCACGGAAGAAGTCTGGAGAAGATGATGGCTACTACAGCGAAGAAGGCCCCGGCCAAGAAGGTCGCCAAGCGCACGATGAGTGAGGACCACAAGGCGAAATTGGCGCAGGGTCGCAGCGAGTCACGCGTCGTGAGTCGCTACCTGGACGCCATCGCCGCGGGCAAGGGGCGTCGTGGGCGCAAGCGCACCCCCGAGTCGATCTCGATGCAGATCACGCGCATCGACAAGGAGCTGGACTCCGCGGCCCCGATCCGCAAGCTCGAGCTGACCCAGAAGCGCTTCGACCTGGTCGCCGAGCGTGACCGGCTGGCCACGCGCGTGGACCTCACGGGCATGGAGAAGGAGTTCGTGCGCATCGCCAAGTCCTACGCCAAGCGCAACGGCATCAGCTACAGCGCGTTCCGCGAGCTCGGCGTCTCGGCCGAAGTGCTCAAGCGAGCCGGCGTCGCTCGCACACGCGCCTAGCTCGCTCACCCGCGGGCCCAGCCCGCACCGTGGACTTTGAGGGCTCCGCTAAAGCCGTCGCGCACGTCCGGGGCCCCGTCCACGCGGGCCACACGCATCGGGGTCAGCGAGTCGAGTCCGCCCAGCGCGCCGGGCACATCGCCCCAACGCTGAGGCGGCCTACTCCCGCCAGGCATCAGCGTGCAGTGAAGGCACTGGTGCCCTCACTGAATAGAGCTAGGGACGGCCCGTCTACTGATCTGCCTCCGACGAGATTGGGCGTCGCCGGTCGACCAGTGGGAATTCACGCCAGGCGCAACACACACAGTGAGCTTCACCCCTCCGTTCGTGCAGAGGCCCGAGACGAAGTCAGAATGCTCCGAATGGCGTACTCCCGGCGCCCGAAGCCTGCGCTTGTAGGTTGAAGGACGGGCACGTGCGGCCCGTGAGGCTGAACGGAAACCCACCATGGTGAGGTCTGTACGCCAGCGAGCTCGCGGGAGCGTGACGGCACGAGCGCTCGTTGTCGTGACGCCACTGCTGATCGCGGGGGAGGTCCTGGCACCGTTGGCAACTGCCCACGCGGTGACCTCGCATCCCGCGTGCGGGGCCTCGCAGATTGCGGTGACCGCGGGCAAGACCCAGACCGATGCGACCTACGGGGTGAGGACGACGACGGGACTTCACCAGGTACGCGCCTACGAGATCGTTCCGGTGTACTTCTACAACTCGGCAGCCACCTGTCAGCTGTTGACGGGCGCACCCGATGTTCGCGCCGTGCGACACACGACGCACGTGACGAGTCTCTCCACACTCTCGATGCACGACGTGTCGATTCCCACCGGCGCCGACAACACCCGGCGAGCGGTCCTCGCACGCCACCAGAAGCTCGAGGCCCTCTTCGTGGTTCTCAAGCCCCTTGCCGGACCGTACTTCAGGGGCTGTCACCCGGCCACCGCGACCGGGCTTCTGATTCAGGGCTACGCGGCACCCATCGGCACCTTCCACTGGATTCCCCGCCAGCTGCGTGGCGTCTGCTTCGACACCGGAGTGGGACGTAGCGTCGTGAACTTCGGCATCATCTGGCCTCCGAGCTGACCTTCACCTCCCAGGGTGCGTCCGGGTTGTGGATGTCGCCAGCCGGAGGGCCACCGTCAAGGGCGCGGAGCCGTAGCCCTGCTCAGCGAGGGTGCGTCCCAGGGTGGCGGCGTGCGCCGGTCGAGGGTTGATGAGCGTGCTCGGCTCATGCACAGCCCGCGGTCCCCACCGAGGCCGAGACGTGACCGCTCTGGGTTTGACAGTGACCCCGGTCGAGCCCACTTTCTCGACCCACGCACGGTCTGAGGAGAACCGAGTCCAGGTGCGTACAGCCCAGTCAGCACCAGTAGCTGCACGGAGCGCCGAGACTTCAGCCGCCGAGTGAGCGTGCGCTAGGCGCGCACCAGTGAGCCCACGAAGCTCTCGAGCAGCACACGCCCGTCGGCGCTGCCCAGGAGCGTGGACATGGCCCGCTCGGGGTGCGGCATCAGGCCAACCACGTTGCCGGCCTCGTTGCTGATCCCGGCGATGTCGTCGCGTGAGCCGTTGGGGTTGTCCGCGTAGCGCAGCACGATCTGGTCGTGGGCCAGCAGGGACGCGTGGGTCGCGTCGTCGCAGGTGTAGTTGCCCGAGAAGTGGTTGATCGGGATCACCAGCTCCTGGCCCACGCGCGCGCCGCGCGTGAGCACGCTGCGCGTCGAGGCGACCACGAGCGTCACCGGCATCGACAGGAAGGTCAGGCCGCGATTCTTCTGCAGGGCCCCGGGCAGCAGGCCGGCCTCGGTGAGGACCTGGAAGCCGTTGCAGATGCCCAGCACGGGCCGGCCCGAGGCGGCGAAGGCGCCCAGGGCGCCCATCACCGGCGAGAAGCGCGCAATGGCCCCGGGGCGCAGGTAGTCACCGTGGGCAAAGCCGCCCGGCAGCACCACGCCGTCAAAGGCGTCCAGGTCGCTGTCGGCGTGCCAGACGAGCTCGGCGCTCGCGCCCAGCTCGTTCAGGGCCCCGAGGGCGTCGTACTCGCAGTTCGAGCCGGGGAAGACGACGACGCCGACGCGCATCACAGCGTCCCGAGGCGCACGTCGGCGCTCTCGATGACGGGGTTGGACAGCAGGCGCTCGGCCATGGCCGTGGCCCGCTCGAGGGCGGAGGCCTCGTCCGAGGCCGCGAGCTCGAAGCGGAAGGTCTTGCCTGTGCGCAGGTGGCTCACGCCGCTGAAGCCCAGGGCGGGCAGCGCCCGCTCGATCGTCGCGGCCTCGGGGTCGGCGATCCCGGCGCGCAGGGTGACGTGAACGAGGATCGGGTAGTTCACCTACGCACCGTACCAGTCGGCCAGTGAGCGTCCGCTCACGCGCTCGTAGGCGGCCACGTAGCGCGCCGAGGTGGCGGCGACGACCTCGGCGGGCACGGGGGGCGGCGGCGGAGTGCGGTCCCAGCCCAGAGCGTCCAGCCAGTCTCGGAAGGGCTGCTTGTCAAAGGCCGGGGGCGTCTCACCCGGCACGATGGCCTCGGCCGGCCAGATGCGCGAGGAGTCCGGCGTGATCACCTCGTCGCAGACCACCAGCTCGCCCTCGAGCAGGCCGAGCTCGAACTTGGTGTCCGCCAGCACGAGCCCCACCGCGGCCATGCGCTCGCTCGCTCGCACGAAGAGCGACAGGCAGATTCCCATGACCGCCTCGAGGCGCGACGCTCCGATGATGCCGGCGGCCGCGATCAGGTCGATGTTCTGGTCGTGGCCCGACTCGGCCTTGGTCGAGGGGGTGAAGATCGGCTCGGGCAGCGCGTCGGCCAGTCGCAGGCCCGCCGGGGCCGGCATCGCGTGGATGGTGCCGCGCTGGCGGTACTCCTCGTAGGCCTGTCCGGCCAGGCGAGCGCGCACGATGCACTCCAGGGGCAGCATCTGGGCCCGGCGCACGAGCATCGAGCGCCCGTGCAGCTCGCCGGCCTCGAGGAAGCCGGGCAGGTGGGACTCGATGAGTCGAGGCTCGCAGCTCACGCGCGCCGAGGCGACGTCGGGGAAGCTCTCGAGCCAGAAGTCGGTCAGAGCGGTCAGGACGCGGCCCTTCTGGGGGATCGGCTCGGCCATGACCACGTCGTAGGCGCTCAGGCGATCCGAGGCGACCATGAGGATCATCTCCTCGCCCACGTGGTAGAGGTCGCGCACCTTGCCCGAGTAGAACGGGCTCAGAGAGAGGCTCATCGGTCCAGCCACACCAGAGCGTCGAGGAAGCGGTGTCGGTGAGCCAGCATGCGCTCGGGGCTGAAGATGCGGTCGAGTTCGCCCACGTCGAATCCCAGGTCCTGCTCCTCGATGACCTCGCGCAGGCCGCGGTCCTGCTCGAGCGCGCGGGCCGAGGCGGCCTGGACCAGTCGGTAGGCCTCGTCGCGGCTGCGTCCGGCCTCGACGAGGCCCAGCAGGACCGACTGGGAGAAGACCAGGCCGTTGGAGCCCCGCAGCAGGTTGTCGAGGGCCCGCTGCGGGCGCAGCTCCAGCCCGGCGGCCAGGCGGGCGGCGACGCGCGTCATGTAGGTACCCAGCATCAGCGCGTCGGGCAGGATGACGCGCTCGACACTGGAGTGGGAGATGTCGCGCTCGTGCCAGAGCGCCACGTCCTCGAGTGCGGCCTGCAGGTAGCCGCGCAGCACCCGAGCCAGTCCGCAGAGGCGCTCGGAGAGCACCGGGTTGCGCTTGTGGGGCATGGCCGAGGAGCCCTTCTGACCGACGCCGAAGGGCTCGGCCGCCTCGGCGACCTCGCTACGCGCCAGGTGACGCACCTCCAGGGCGAAGGCCTCGATGCTCGTGCCCAGGGCGGCGACGGCGTAGAGGACCTCGGCGTGACGGTCTCGCGCGATGACTTGGGTGGCCGGCACCGGGGTCAGACCGAGGCGCTCGCACACGCGCGCCTCCACCGCCGGGTCGATGTTCGAGTAGGTGCCCACCGCGCCGGAGAGCTTGCCCACCGCGATCCCACTGCGCGCGCGCGCCAGGCGCGCGCGATCTCGCTCGACCTGCAGGGCGAAGAGGGCGAACTTGGCCCCGTACGTCGTGGGCTCGGCGTGCATGCCGTGCGTGCGCCCGATGATCGGCCAGTCGATGCTCTCCAGGGCGCGCGCGCTCAGCGCGTCGCGCAGCTCGAGGGCCGCCTCGTCCAGGTAGTCCAGGGCGCGCACGAGGGTCGCGCACAGCGCCGTGTCCACCACGTCCGAACTGGTGAGCCCGTAGTGGATCCACGCGCCCTCGGGCATGCCGATGCGCTCCTGGAGCACGTCGACGAAGGCCGCCGTGTCGTGGTTCGTCACCGCCTCGCGCGCGGCCACGTCAGCCACGAAGGCCGCGTCGACGACCGGGCGGCGCGCGCGCAGCGCGGCCGCGTCCGCCGCGGGCAGGACCCCGAGCTCGGCCAGGGCCTCCGCGGCTAGCAGCTCCACCTCGAGCATGGTGTCAAAGCGGGCCTCGTCGCTGAAGAGCGCGGCCACGTCGGAGGGCGCGTAGCGCGGGATCACGGGGTCACCTTTCCGGCGATGTCCGTTCGCATCACCATGCCATCGAAGGATACGGTCGCCGCGGCCGCGTAGGCGCGCTCGCGCGCGACGCCGATCGAGGGGCCGAGCGCACTGATAGCCAGCACCCGGCCCCCCGCGGTGACGAAGCGGCCGTCGGCGTCGCGCGCGGTGCCGGCGTGATAGACGCTCACCCCCTCGAGCGGCGTGCCCAGCTGACCGTCGGCTCCCAGGCCCTCGATGACGTCCCCGCGCCGGGGCGCGCCGGGGTAGCCCTGGGCGGCCAGCACCACGGTGACCGCGGCGCCACGCACGGGGCGCGGTGCGACGAGCTCGCCGGTCGCCGCGGCGTAGGTCAGCTCGAGCAGCTCGGACCCGTAGAGCGGCGCGAGCACCTCGGTCTCCGGGTCACCGAAGCGCACGTTGTACTCGATCAGCTTCGGACCCGCCGGGCCGATCATCAGCCCGGCGTAGAGCACGCCGCGATAGTCGATGCCGCGGCGCACCAGCTCGGCCAGGGTCGGCTCGACGATGAGGTCCATGACCTGCTCGACGGCGGCGCCCGTCACCGCCGCCAGCGGCGCGAAGGCGCCCATGCCACCGGTGTTCGGGCCGCGGTCCGCGTCGCCGACGCGCTTGAAGTCCTGGGCACTGACCAAGGCGGCGACGCGCCGGCCGTCACACAGCGCGTGCAACGAGCACTCGAAGCCCTCGAGACCCTCCTCGATGACCACTCGCGTGCCGGCGCGCCCGAAGGAGCGTCCGGCCAGCTTGTCGGCCACGTCCGTGCGCGCCTCGGCGAGCTCGCTCGTGACGAGCACACCCTTGCCCGCGGCCAGTCCGTCGGTCTTGATGACGTAGGGCGGGACCATGGTCTCCAGGTACGCCAGCGCCGGGCCCGGTTCGTCGAAGGTGCCGTAGCGCGCCGTCGGCACACCCGCCGAGCTCAGGAACTCCTTGAGGAAGGCCTTGGAGCCCTCCAGGCGCGCACCGTCGCGGCCCGGGCCGAGCACCGCCACGCCGCGCGCGCGCAGCTCGTCGCCCAGCCCGTCCACCAGGGGCTGCTCGGGACCCACGACGACCAGCTCCGCGCCCAGCTCCCAGGCCGGAGCGCGGCTGCAGGCGATGCCGTCGGCCTCGATGCCCGCGTTGCCCGGCGAGACGATGACCTCCGCGGCCGGGCCCAGCGAGCGCGCCAGGGCGTGCTCGCGCGCGCCCGCGCCGATCACGACGACGCGCGTCACGGACGCACGAACTGCTCGCGCTCGGGGCCGAGGCCCACGACGCTGATCGGCACGCCGATCTGCTCGCGCAGGAACGCGATGTAGTCACGCGCCTCCACCGGCATCTCCTCGAAGCGGGTGTAGCCGCTCAGGTCCCGGCCCCAGCCCGGCAGGGTCTCGTAGATCGGGGTGACCTCGTGCAGGGTGGACTGGTGATACGGCGGCACTGCGTAGCGCACGCCCGCGGCCTCGTAGGCGACACAGACCTGAATCTCCTCCAGCGTGTCGAGCACGTCGAGCTTGGTGATGGCGATCTCGCTCAGCGAGTTCAGGCGCACCGCCTGGCGGGCCATGACCGCGTCGAACCAGCCCACGCGGCGCCGACGTCCGGTGTTGGTGCCGAACTCGTGTCCGCGCTCGACCAGCAGGTCGCCCGTCTCGCCCTCGAGCTCCGTCGGGAAGGGCCCGGCACCCACGCGAGTGATATAGGCCTTGGCGATGCCCACGATGCGGCTCAGGTCGCGCGGTCCGAGCCCCGAGCCCGTCGCGGCGCCCCCGGCCACCGGATTCGAGGAGGTGACGAAGGGGTAGGTCCCGTGATCCAGGTCCAGGAACGTCGCCTGGGCGCCCTCGAGCAGGATCCGCTTGCCCACGCCCAGCACGTCGTGCAGGTAGGTCACCGTGTCGGAGATCATCGGGGCGATTCTCTCGGCGTACACGCCCAGGTAGGCCTCGGCGATCTCCTCGGCCTTCATCGGCAGGCGGTTGTAGACCTTGGAGAGAACCAGGTTCTTCTCGTAGAGGACCATGTCGAGCTTCTCGCGGAAGATCTTGGGATCCAGCAGGTCCTGCACGCGCAGGCCCACGCGGGCGGCCTTGTCGGCGTAGGCCGGCCCGATCCCGCGCTTGGTGGTGCCCAGGGCGTTCTTGCCCAGGAAGCGCTCGGTGAGACGGTCCAGCTCCTGGTGATACGGCATGATCAGGTGCGCGTTGCCCGACACGAGCAGGCGCGAGCAGTCCACGCCCTTGGCGCTGAGCGTGTCGATCTCGCCCAAGAGGACCTTGGGGTCGATCACCACCCCGTTGCCGATGACCGGCGTGATGTGCTCGTAGAGCACCCCCGAGGGCACGAGTTGCAGGGCGAAGGCCTCGCCCGCCACGACGATGCGGTGTCCCGCGTTGTGCCCGCCCTGGTAGCGAACCACGACGTCCATCTCGCCGGCCAGCAGGTCGGTCAGCTTGCCCTTGCCCTCATCGCCCCACTGAGTCCCGACGACGACGGTTGCGGGCATGGCCCCTCCGGGGAGAGTAGGTGCGGTACTGGTCCATCGTACTTGATGGCCCGGCGAGCCCCGAGGGCCCATCGCGCCGCGGAGGACCCCCTAGACTTCGGCGGTGATCGCGACCGACCTGGCCACGCCGTGGCGGGTCGCGGTGCTGGCCGTGGCGGGCGTGGGCGCCGGGCTCAGCAACGGCATCGCCGGCGGGGGCACCTTCGTCAGCTTCCCCACCCTGCTCGCCCTGGGCGTCGCGCCGCTGCAGGCCAACGTCTCCTCGACGGTCGGGCTCGTGCCGAGCGTGCTCGGGGGCACGGCCGTCTTCCGGCGCGAGCTGCGCGCTCACCGACTCACGCTGAAGCGCCTGATGCCCTGGTGCGTGCTGGGCTCGCTGATCGGCACCGCGCTGCTGCTGCTCAGCCCGGTGAGCACCTTCGACGCGGTGGTGCCCTGGCTGGTGGGAGTGGCCACCCTGCTCTTCGCCCTGGCCCCGCTGATCACCCGCGCCCTGGCGCGCCGACGCGCCGAGCACGAGGACGCGCCGGTGCGCCCGCGGCTCATGAGCCTGGGCGTGCTCGTCGCCTCGATCTACGGTGGCTACTTCGGCGCCGGGCTCGGCATCGTGCTGCTGGCCGTGCTGGCCCTCTCGCTACCCGAGGACATCTACACGCTCCAGGGCATCCGCGTGACGCTGGGACTGCTCACCAACGCCGTGGCCGCCCTGGTCTTCGTCGTGCGCGGGCACCTCGCCATGGTCGCCGTGCTCGTGCTGGCCGTCAGCTCGCTGGTGGGCGGCTACCTCGGCACCAGCCTCGTCAAGCGTCTCTCTCCACGCCTCGTGCGCGCCTTCGTCATCGCGATCGGCGCCTTCACCTTCGTGCGCCTGGTGATCGGCTGAGCCTCAGGCGCGCCGGTGAAAGGTGCCCCAGGCACCCAGCACCACCAGGCCCAGGGCGCCCAGGGGCACGAGCGGCGCGTAGCGCGGCGCGTGCAGCACGACCTCGCTGCCCAGGCCCGCCCCCGTGATCAGCGCCAGCAGCAACAGCCCGGAGCGCACCTGGAAGCCCTCGCCTCGCTTGGTCAGCCCGGCCACGAACTGGGTCAACGTGCCCGTCAGGTACGTCGTGGACAGTCCGCTGATGCCGAAGCGCAGCACGGCCGCGCTCTGCACGCCCAGGGCCATCGCGTTCACGCCCAGCATCGCGTAGCCCACCACGCTCGAGGGCGCGGCGCCCACGACCTCCCACCAGACACCGAAGACGCACAGGACCCCGAACTCGAGCAGCAGCCCGTGCACCACCGGACGCGGCCAGGGGTGCTGCTCGCCGTCGGCGTGTCCGGCCAGGCGCGCGCCCAGGAAGCTGCCGACGATGTAGGTCAGGAAGGCCACGCCCGTGTGCACCGCGAGCGCGCCATTGCGCTCAGCGACCGAGACGCCGAGAAAGACCATGTTCCCGGTCATGACGCTGGTGAACACGCCGCCAAGGCGCAGCAGGCCGATCGCGTCCAGCGAGCCCGTCACCAGCGTGAGCAGCACGATGAGCCCGTCACGGCGGCGCTCAACCGTCCAGAAGCCCGAGCGCTCGTCGCTCGCAGCGGCCAGTTCTGAGGTCTCGCGGGCCACGGCGCTAGTGTCGCGCGCCGCCGCCGAGGAACGACTCGACGAAGACAGGATCGCGCTCCAGATCCGCCGGCACTCCCTCGAGCACGACGCGCCCGCCGCCGAGCACGCACGTCCAGTCCGAGATGCGCAGGGCGGCCTTGGCGCGCTGCTCGACGAGCAGCACGGTGGTGCCGTGATCGGCGAAGCCGCGGATGAACTCCTCGAGCAGCTGGGTGGCCACCTGGGGCGCCAGGTTGGCGGTCGGCTCGTCGAGCACCATCACCGAGGGCGTGAGCATGAGCACGCGGCCCATGGCCAGCATCTTGCGCTCGCCGCCGGAGAGCTTGCCCGCCTTGCGCGACAGCATGGTCTTCAGGCGCGGGAAGAAGTCCAGCACGGCCGTGATGCGCTCGCCCACCAGGTGGCGCTCGAGCAGGTAGCCACCGATCTCGAGGTTCTCCTTCACCGTCAGGGGTGGGAAGACGTCATCGACCTGGGGCACGTAGCCCACGCCCAGGGTGGCGATGCGCTCGGGGGCGACGTTGGTGATGTCGGACTCGCCCACGCTCACCGAGCCGGCCAGCACCGGCACCACGCCCACCAGCGACTTGAGCAGGGTGGACTTGCCCGAGCCGTTGGGTCCCACGATGGAGACGACCTTGCCGGGACTCGCCTCGACGGTGATGCCACTGACGATGGCCCGCCCGTCGTAGCCGGCCGAGAGGTTCACGGCCCGCAGGACCTGACCCTTCTGAGAGAGTTCAGCCGACAAGGTAGGCCTCCACCACTTCCTCCTTCAGGCGCAGTTCGGCCATCGTGCCCTGGGCGAGGACCTTGCCCTCGGCCAGCACGATCACCGGGTCGCAGAACGCGTCCATGATCGACAGCTCGTGCTCGACCATGAGCACGGTCATGCCGGCCTGGCACATCGTGACCAGCTGCTCACCGATCTTGTGGGCGAGGTTGGGGTGCACCCCTGCCATCGGCTCGTCCAGCAGCAGCACCTTGGGCTCGGCGAGCAGGGCGCGCATGATCTCCACCAGACGTCGCTGGCCGCCCGAGAGGCTTCCCGCGTACGCATCGGCGTACTGCGTGAGCCCGAAGCCCTCCAGCATCTCCATGGCCCGCTCGATGTTGGCCCGGTCCTCGGCGCCCCAGAAGCGCTTACCGCGCAGCGCGCCGCGCAGCGAGTCGCCCGACTGGTTCGGGATCGCGCTGACGAGGTTCTCCAGCACCGTCAGCTTCTTGAACTCGCTGGCCAGCTGGAACGTGCGCACGAGCCCGGCGCGCGCGCGCAGGTTCGAGGGCATCGACGTGATGTCCCGGCCGTCGTAGGTGATCGTGCCGCCAGAGCTGGGCAGGGTGCCGGCGAGCATGGCCAGCGTCGTCGACTTGCCCGCGCCGTTGGGTCCGATGAGCCCCGTCAGACGACCCTGGTGGACCTCGATCGAGACATCCTGGACCACGGTGACGCCCGAGAAGCTCTTGGTGAGATTGTGCGTGGACAGGATCACGCGGTGGTCATTGACCGGCTCGCCCAGGCGCAGCAGCTGACGGAAGTCGATCTGCTCGATGTTGCCCAGCTTGACCAGAACGTCGGCGTCGGTGGTGTCCGATCCGGTGAGCACCGGGGCCGCGGCCCCGGAGGGCAGGCCGCTCAGGATCCGTCGGCGCTCGGGCAGGATGCCGTTCGGGCGGAACCAGAGGAAGAGCACGATGAGCAGCCCGATGGCCACCCACTCCAGGGCCGGCACCAGGGTCGGATTGCTCAGCGGCGGGATGAAGCGAGTGACCTCCTCGAAGCCCAGGGGCACGAGGATCGCCCCGAGCACGGCGCCCTTGTGGTTGCCCGCGCCCCCCACGATGATCGCCGCGAAGAGAACGATGGTCTCGGCGTAGCCCCACGCCCCGGGCGCCCACAGGTTGATGAAGCCGACCAGGACCGCCCCCGAGAGCCCGGCGATCGCTCCACCGAGGACCATCATCGACGTGCGCTGGCCGCGGATGTTCTTGCCCAGCGAGTCAGCCACGATGTCGTTGTCGCGCATGGCGCGCAGGCTGCGCCCGAAGGGCGACTCGGTCACGCGCTTGAGCAGGAAGTACGTGGCGATCGTCAGCACCACGGCGAGGCCGCCGTAGGCGAACTGGTACCCCAGGGACTGGGGGTTCCAGAGGCTCTGCAGCGGCGCGGGCACGATCGAGATGCCGGCGTCGCCGTTGAAGAGGGGCATGTAGTTCTTCACCAGCACGTTGAGCAGCACCGCCGAGACGAGCAGGCCCACCGCCGCGAAGTCACCGCGCAGGCGCTTGCCGACCAGGAAGACGAAGGGCAGCGCCAGCAGTCCGCCCGCGATGGCCGCCCCGATCCAGGGCAGCGGCCAGGCCAGGTGCCAGCCCAGGATGTACTGCTGGAAGCCGCCGTTGGAGGAGGCCCAGTTGGGCATGGAGAGCACGGCGGCCACGTAGGCGCCGATCGACTGGAAGATGATAAAGCCGAAGTTCGACAGCCCGGCGAAGCCGAACTCGACGTTCAGCGCCAAACAGGCCATCGCGTCCACGGCGCCGTAGACGATGATCGTGGCCAGGTAGAAGGCGTCAGCGGTCGGCATCAGGCGGTCTTCTCGCTTCCGAAGAGTCCGTAGGGGCGGAACATGAGCATCCCGATCAGCACGAGGAAGGCGATGACCTCCTTGTACTCGGGGTTGATGTAGGCGGCGCTGATCTCGGTGGCCACTCCGATCGTGACCGCGCCGAGCATGGCGCCGTAGGGCTGGCCCGGCCCGCCGAGGAACATGGCGGCCAGCAGCATGACGATGTAGAGCTGGGCCGACGTGGCCTCGAAGACGCCGGTGTTCATCGCGAAGACCGTGCCGGCCAGACCGCTCAGCGCACCGGAGATCAGCCAGGTCATCGAGATGACCAAGCCCGTCTTCACCCCACTGTTGCGGGCCAGGTTCGGGTTGGCCGACGTGGCGCGCATCGCCTTGCCCAGGCGGGTGTAGCGCAGCAGCCAGTGGATCGCCACCAGCACGACGACGGCGAGGCCCATGATGGTCAGCTGCAGGCCACTCAGGAACATGCCGAGGATGTGGTACTCGCTGCCCTGGGACTGCTGAAAGGAGACGTAGCTGCCCCCGACGATCGCCTGGAGGCCGAAGGTGCCGATGAGGTCCATGCCCAGGGCCACCATGACGATGGTGATCGGTGGAAGGTTGCGGCGCTGGAAGGGCGTGAAGACGAAGCGGTTGAGCGCCCAGGAGACGATGGCCCCCGTGGCCACTCCACCGATGGTGGCCACCCACGGCGTGACGTGCGCGTGGGTGTTCACGTAGTACGTGACGAACGCGCTGTTAATCATGATCGAGCCGTAGGCCAGATTCAGCACGTTGGTCACGGCGAACTGCATCGTGAAGCCCACGGCGGCGATGGCTAGGACGGCGGCGGACACCAGTCCGAAGCCGAAGGACGACATGAAGACGCTCACCGAAGCGTTCCTTTCAGCGTGTAGCGAGACGAGAGTTGTGCGGAGCGGCCGCGACGATGGAGGAGGACTTCATCGCCGCGGCCGCGAGCCGCGTGGTGCCTAGGGCTTGGCCTGGCAGGTGGTCAGGTTGCAGTATCCGAGCGAGGGGCCGACCATCTGGGTCGTGCCGTTCGCGAGGAATTGGTCGTCCTCGAAGGGTCCGAAGGCCGTCTGATAGGCGTCGAACTTGTACGAGCCGCCGACTCCCAGGTAGTGGATCTTCTTGCCCAACTTGAGGGCCCTCACGCCCTGGGCGTAGGTGCTCACCGAGACCGCCCCGGGCACGCCCTGAGCAATCTTGAGGATGTCCGCCTTGTAGACCGAGCCCTGCGTGGACTTGGACATCACCATGGCCAGGGCGGCCAGGTTGATCCCGTCGTACAGGTGCACCGTCCCGTTGGCCGACAGCAGGCCCGGGAAGCTCGGCACACCGGGCACCTTGCCCTTCTGGGCCAGGACCAGCTTCTTGTACAGCGGGTAGGCCGGTCCGCCCACGTCCACCGTCGGGTTGTCCGCGTCGAAGTTCGAGATGAAGTTCTGCACGCCAATCGGGCCCGTGGTCACGCCGGAGAAGAAGACCGGGTCGATCATCGCCGAGGTGCCGATGGTCGGGATCATCTTGTTGCCGTTGAGCTGGTAGACCTCGCTCAGCAGAGCCACTCCCGCGGCGCCGAGAGCCTCCATCATGATCGCGTCCGGGTGCGCGGTCACGATGGCCTGCGCCTCGGTCTGGAACGTGGTGGCGCTCATGTCCAGCGTCTGGTTGGAGACGATCTGGATGCCCGCCTTGGCCAACGCCGCCTCAGCCGGCTTGACGAAGGTCTGGGACCCCGCGTCGTTGCCGAAGGCCAGAGCCACCGACTTGTAGCCGTGGCGCTTGGCGATCTGGGTCATGGCGACCGAGTCCGCGGCGTCCGGCGGCACCAGCCGGAAGAAGTACGGGAAGTGCACCGCGTCGAACTCGGACTCGCCCGTCATGCAGAACGAGACCGTCTTGTGCGCGCCGAAGATCGGCACGACCGTCGAGGCCTCGTCCGACGTGCAGCCGATGACCAGCGACAGGTTCGGCGTCGTCGCGTACATCTGGCGCACCGCCGGCACCGCGTCAGCCGGGTCGCCGCGCGTGTCGACGACCTTGCACGTGAACTTCTTGCCGAGCACGCCGCCCTGACCGTTGATGGCCTGGGTCGCGGCCAGGCACGCCGCCTGGTACTTCGGCCCGAGCGCGGCGTCGGCGCCCGTGAACGGCGCGACCACTCCGATGGTCATCGTCGAGGACGCGGCGCTGGCCTGTCCGCTCATGGCCGGCATGCCCACCGTGCTGAGCACGGTGGCCAGTCCCGCGCCAAAGAGCGCCAGGCTCCTGCGCATTCGAGCCGGCGTAGCGATCCACGCTCGGCCTTGTGTGGCCCCTCCCATAGTTTTCCCCCCTGTTGCTTGGTTCCGGTACTGCCCTGCTATCGCAGTTCTCTAGAAGTTCGTGGTGTCCACCTGGAGCGGCTGCCACGGCCAATCAGCCGGTGCTCCCTCCTCGGCCACCACCGTGTTCGAGATCGTGCCCACCCCCTCGATGAACACCTCGATCGTGTCGCCCGGCGTCAGCCACACCGGTGGCGTGCGCGCGAAGCCGACGCCACCCGGCGTGCCGGTCGCGATGACGTCGCCCGGGCGCAGCGTCGTGAAGCCGGAGAAGTACTCCACGGCCTTGGCGACGGTGACGATCATCATTGACGTGCGCGCGTCCTGCATCACCTCGCCGTTGAGCGTGGTGCGGATCGCCAGGTCCGTCACGTCCACCTCGTCGACCGTGACCAGCTCGGGACCGATGGGCATCGTGCCCTCGAAGTTCTTGCCGGGCGTCCACTGGGTGGCCTTGCGCTGCCACTCGCGCGCCGAGCCGTCGTTCATGACCGCGTAGCCCAAGATGGCGTCGAAGGCGTCCTCGGCCGCGATGTAGCGTCCGCCCTTGCCGATCACCACCGCGAGCTCGCCCTCGTAGTCGAAGCGCTCTGACAGGGCCGGCTTGACCAGGTCGTCATAGGCCCCGATCACACTGCCCGCGCCGCGCACGAAGCTCTCGGGCCACTTGGGCACCTCGCGTCCGCCCTCGATGGCGTGCTCGGCGTAGTTCACGCCGAGGCAGAGCACCCGGTTCGGGTTCGGGGTCACGGGTGCGAAGTCCTCGCGGGCCAGCGCGACGCCACCCTGGGCTGAGGCGGCGCGCGCGGCGCCCAACGCGCTCTCGCCACCGGCGGCCAGGGCGTTGATGTCGCTGAGAGAGGCGTCCCCGCTCGCGTCGGCGAGGTCCACGTAGCCCCCGGTCCCCTTCACGTGCAGTCGCAGGCCTCGCGGCGTTCGAACGGTAGCGAATCGCACCGCTGTCCCCTCTCACTTTGGTTGGAATGGCTCTATTGGTTGACGCGTTTCGCGCAGGATAACCGCGCCTAGAACCTTTGTCAACCACCGCGCGACGAAATTCACTGCGTGCGTCGCGCGCTGGCCCGCAAATACCCGCCCAGTACCGAAGATCCGCTGGAGCGTGGCGCGCTCGATTGAGAACTCTGGCATAATTGCGCGCAGAATTGGTACTATTGGGCGAATCATTGGCGCAATGACGCGGGGGTGGCAATGCAGACGATGACCGCGAGCCGCATCCGCCAAGTCGCCCAGAGCGTCCTGCGCGACGCGGCCGAGCAGGGACTCGGGGCCGGCTCGCGCCTGCGCACCGAGCGAGCCCTGGCCGACGAGCTGAGCATCACCCGGGCCATGGTGCGCAGCGCGATGGCCCTGCTCGAATCCGATGGCCTGGTCTCGCGCGAGGTCGGTCGCGGGACCTACCTTCGCTGCGAGCCGCTCACCGCGCTGGTCAGCCTGGACGGCGACGAGTCGACCCTGCACGTCACGCTCTCGGACATCGGGCCGGCCGACGTCATGGCCGCGCGCCAGTCCTTCGAGCCGATGGCGATGTACCTCGCCGTGGTCGAGGCTACCGAGTCGGACCTCGAGGAGGCCGAGCGCTGCGTGGAGGGATGTCGCGACGCGGCCAGCTACGAGGACTTTGAGAACTGGGACATCGCCTTTCACCGCAGCCTGATCGAGGCCACGCACAACCCGCTGCTGCTGCACATGTACGCACTCATCGAGGCTGCGCGCCAGGGTGACATGTGGGGCGACATGAAGCGCCGCGGCGACTCGCCCGAGCGCCGACACCGCAGCTACGTCCAGCACGCGGCGATCTACGAGGCGCTGCGCATCCGCGACGGGCGCGCCGCGCGCGAGGCGATGAGCGCGCACCTGGACTTCGTGGCGGCGTTCCTGCGCGAGAACGCGCGCCGCTGACTCAGACTCGACGGCGCAGCTCGTCGAAGTAGTCGACCACGCGTTGATGCGTGGCCCCGCTCGCCAGCAGCAGACTCAGAACGACGCGCGCCTTGCGCGCATCGAGCGAACCGGCCGAGATCAGCCCGCGGCCCAGCAGGTCGCTCTCGGATCCCACGAAGCCGTAGGTCGCGCCCAGCACGCTGCCCGCGCCGGTGCGACTGGCCAGCACGACCGGCATCCGCGACGCCAGCGCGCCGAGGGGCTCGGCCAGGGCGCCCGGCACGTGTCCCGCCCCGAAGGCGCCGATGACCACGCCGGCGTAGCCGGCCTCGGCGAGCGAGCCCAGCAGGCGCCCGTCATCACCGAGGCAGACCTCGTAGAGGGCCACCGGTGGCACCGCTTGAGCCGATATGTCGAGGGCCTCGAGGGGCTCGGGGTGCACGCGCACGTGCGCGGCGCCCTCGATGAGCTGGCCGAGGGGCCCGAGACTGGGCGAGGCGAAGGCGCCCGGGCTGGTGGCGTGGGACTTGCGCACCCAGCGCGCCGCGTGGATCTCCTCGTTCATCACGACCAGCGCTCCCAGGCCCCGCGCCGACGCACTGGCGGCCACGCGCACCGCCGCGAGCAGGTTGGCCGGCCCGTCGGCACCCGCGCTCTGGGGGTGGCGCATCGCGCCCGTCAGCACGAGCACCACCCCCGGACAGAGCAGCTCGAGGGCCAGCGCCGTCTCTTCGAGCGTGTCCGTTCCCTGCACCACGACCACTCCCGCGACGCCGCTCTGGCTCGCCGCCCGGGCCCGCGTGGCGAGCTCGACGAGGTCACCGAATCCCAGGTCACCCGAGGGCAGGCGACGCAGCTCGTGGACCTCCAGCTCGGCCACCCCGGCGAGGCCCGGCACGCTGGCGACGAGGTCCTCACCCGAGAGCTCGGGCGTGACGGGGGCACCGCGTGCCCCGGTCGAGGCGATGGTGCCGCCCAGGGTGAACACGGCGACGCGCGCCGGCGACGGGCTCGACGCGGGCTGGCTCACGGCGCCACGATAGCCAGGCTGGCTAGTCCAGGCGCAGCGCGTCGTCCTCGGCGTGCAGCGTGATCGTGTCCCCGTCGTGGTAGCGGCCCTGCAGCACCGCCAGGGCGATCGGGTCCTCGACGCGGCGCTGGATCACCCGCTTCAGCGGCCGGGCGCCGAACTCGGGGTCGAAGCCCTCGTGGGCGAGCCACGCCGCCGCGGCCGGGGTGACGACCAGGCTCAGGCGACGCTCGGCCAGACGACGGCGCAGCCGTCCCAGCTGGATGCCCACGATGACCGCCAGGTCCGCCTCGTTCAGGGTGCGGAAGCGGATGATCTCGTCGATGCGGTTGACGAACTCGGGGCGAAAGAAGCCCAGCGGATCCCCGGGCAGGTTGCTCGTCATGATCAGGACCACGTTGGTGAAGTCCACGGTGCGGCCCTGGGAGTCGGTGAGCCGTCCGTCGTCGAGCACCTGGAGGAGGATGTTGAAGACGTCCGGGTGGGCCTTCTCGATCTCGTCCAGCAGCAGAACCGCGTAGGGGCGCCGGCGCACCGCCTCGGTCAGCTGGCCGCCCTCCTCGTAGCCCACGTATCCCGGGGGCGCCCCGACCAGTCGACTGACGGCGAACTTCTCCATGTACTCGCTCATGTCGAGGCGCACCATGGCCGTCTCGTCGTCGAACAGGAACTCGGCCAGCGCGCGGGCCAGCTCGGTCTTGCCCACCCCGGTGGGCCCGAGGAAGAGGAAGGAGCCGATCGGCCGGTGCGGGTCGCTCAGCCCGGCGCGCGAGCGGCGGATGGCGTTGGCGACGGCGCTGACCGGCTCATCCTGGCCGACGACGCGACTGTGCAGCAGCTCCTCCATGCGCAGGAGCTTGTCGACCTCGCCCTCGAGGAGCTTGGACACCGGCACGCCGGTCCAGCGACTGACGACCTCGGCGACGTCCTCGGCGTCGACCTCCTCCTTGAGGAACGCGCCCTCGCGCTGCAGTTCGGCCAGCTCGCCGGTCGCGGCCTCGATCGACCTGTCGAGCTCGGGGATCGTCCCGTAGCGCAGGGCCGCGGCCCCCGCGAGGTCTCCCACTCGCTCCAGGCGCTCGGCCTCGGCCCGGCGGTCCTCCAGCTCGCCCTTGGCGTCCTGGATCCGCTGGATGACGCTGCGCTCGGCCTGCCAGCGCGCGGCCAGGGCGTCAGACTTCTCGCGCTGCTCGGCCAGCTCGGCCTCCAGGCTCGCGAGGCGCTCGGCCGAGACCGCGTCGGTCTCCTTGGCCAGGGCCACGCGCTCGATCTCGAGCTGGCGGATGCGCCGGATGACGACGTCGAGCTCGGTGGGCATCGAGTCGATCTCGATGCGCAGCTTCGAGGCCGCCTCGTCAACCAGGTCGATCGCCTTGTCGGGCAGGAAGCGGTTCACGACGTAGCGCTGACTCAGCGTGGCCGCGGCCACCAGGGCCGCGTCCTGGATGCGCACGCCGTGGTGGACCTCGTAGCGCTCCTTGAGCCCGCGCAGGATCGCCACGGTGTCCTCCACGCTGGGCTCGCCGACGTAGACCTGCTGGAAGCGCCGCTCCAGGGCGGCGTCCTTCTCGATGTACTTTCGGTACTCGTCGAGCGTCGTCGCCCCGATGAGGCGCAACACGCCGCGCGCCAGGAGCGGCTTGATCATGTTGCCCGCGTCCATCGCGCCCTCGGCCGCGCCCGCGCCCACGATGGTGTGCAGCTCGTCGATGAAGGTGATGACCTCGCCGTTGGAGTCCTCGATCTCCTTGAGCACGGCCTTCAGGCGCTCCTCGAACTCGCCGCGGTACTTCGCCCCGGCGACCATCGAGGCCAGATCGAGCGCGATGAGACGCCGGTCCTTCAGGCTCTCGGGCACGTCGCCCTCCACGATGCGCAGCGCCAGGCCCTCGACGATGGCCGTCTTGCCCACGCCCGGCTCGCCAATGAGCACGGGGTTGTTCTTCGTGCGTCGGCTCAGCACCTGGATGACGCGGCGGATCTCGTCGTCGCGCCCGATGACCGGGTCGAGCTTGCCGGCGCGCGCGAGGCTGGTGAGGTCCCGGCCGTACTTCTCGAGGGACTGGAAGGTCTCCTCGGGGTTCTCGCTGGTGATGCGGGCGCTGCCGCGAATGTGGCGCAGCGCCGAGAGCAGGGCCTCGCGGCTCGAGCCGAGCCGATCGGCCCACGCCACCAGGATGTGATCGACCGACAGGAACTCATCACCCAGGTCCGCGCGCAGGGCGTCGGCGTCCTCGAGGCCCCGGCGGGCCTCGGCCGACAGGCCGGGCTGGGATCCGCCCACCGCGCGCGGCTCTCCCGCGAGCGTCTCGCTCAGCGCGCCGACCACCGACACCGGGTCCAGCCCGGCGCCCACCAGCAGCGGCCGGGCCACGCCTTCGGGCTGGTTGAGCAGCGCCAGCAGCAGGTGGGCCGGGGTCACGTAGGGATTGCCGGCCGCCGCGGCCTGCGTGCTCGCGGCCTGGAAGGCCTCACGGGTCTTGATCGTCCATCGTTGCGGGTCGAGGCTCACGACTCTCCTCTCTGCCTCGTGGCGCGCGCGTCGCGAAACAGCGCCAGCGCGTTGCGCACCGGCACCAGGTCGCGTCGGTACTGGCGGTGCGCGTCCTCGACGCGCGCGCGTGCGTGCTCGGCCAGTCGGGCCAGGTCCGCGCGCAGGTCGGCGTTCTCGGCCTCCAGGGCCATGATGCGCTTGACGCCCTCGAGGTTCACGCCCTCGGCGGTGAGCTGCTGGATGCGTCGCAGGCCCGCGAGGTCCTCGTCCGAGAAGCGCCGCGAGCCGCCGGGCGTGCGTCGTGGGCTGAGCAGGCCCGAGCGCTCGTAGTTGCGCAGGGTCTGCGGGTGCACCCCGGCCAGCTCGGCGAAGACGGAGATGACGTAGACCGCGTGATCGACGCGACGCTCGCTCACGGGGCCTCCTCGCCCAGCGAGGCGGCCAGACGCTCGACCACCGCGCGCTGGTCCTTGGAGAGCTTCGCCGGGATCGACACCTGCACCGTGACGAGCAGGTCCCCGGCGGCGGCCTTGCCGTGCGCGGGAACTCCGCGCCCGCGCACGCGCATCGTCGTGCCGGGCTGAGTGCCCGGGGGCACCTTGAGGGTCACCGGCTCCTCGAGCGTGGGAACCGACACCGTCGTGCCCAGCATGGCCGCGGTCACCGGCACGCTCACGCTGGTCGTCACGTTGCGCCCGCGGCGCTCGAAGCGCGGGTCCTTGGCCACGTGCACGTCCACGAAGAGGTCCCCGGGCGTGCCGCCGCGCTGGCCCGGGTTGCCCTTGCCCTTGAGGCGAATGCGCTGGGCGTCCACGACCCCCGGGGGGATGCGCACGTTGACCCGGCGCGTCGAGGGCTCTCGGCCCGTGCCCGCACAGCTGGCACAGGGCGTCACGATGCGCCCGCCACGCCCGTTGCACACGGGGCACACGCTCGACATGGCGAAGGGGCCCTGGTCATCGTTGAGTACGCCGCGTCCGGCGCAGCGCTCGCAGGTCACGAACCCGCTGCCCGGGGCCGCGCCGCGCCCGGCGCAGGTGTGACAGGCCTCGTTGCTCGGCAGGTTCACCGTCGTCGTCACGCCATTCACCGCGTCGCGAAAGGACAGGTGCAGGGCCGTCTCCACGTCGGCGCCGCGCTGGGCGCGGGTGCGCCGGCCCCCGAAGAGCCCACCGAAGAGGTCACCCAGGTCCCCGAGGTCGCCCACGTGCGCCCCGCCGAAGCCCCCGCCGGGGAATCCCCCGAAGCCGGCGCCGGCCGGACCGAGACGGCGCACCTCGTCGTACTCCTTGCGCTTCTCGGCGTCGCCCAGCACGTCGTAGGCGACCGAGACCTCCTTGAAGCGCTCCTCGCTGCCCGGGTTGGTGTCCGGGTGCAGCTCCTTGGCGAGCTTGCGGTAGGCGCGCGTGATCTCCTTGTCGGTGGCGCTCGAGGTCAGTCCCAAGACCTGGTAGTAGTCCTTCTCGAACCACTCGCGCTCGGCCATCTATCCCTTCACTCTCACCATAGCCGGGCGCAGCACCGCTCCCTTCCAGCGATAGCCCGCGCGCAGCACGTCCTCGACGACCTGCTCGCCCTCCTCACCCTCGGCGTGCGGGGCGTGGGCCACCGCGTCGTGCACGGTGGGATCGAAGGCCACGCCGACCTCGTCGATGCGCTCCAGGCCCTCCTTGGCCAGCGTGTCGAGGGTCAGCGCGCGGGCCTGGGCGAGGGCGACGCCCTCGTCCGAGTCCTGGCGCGCGAAGTGCGCGCTGGCCAGATCGAGCGCGTCCAGCACCGGCAGCAGCTTGGCCACGATGTCGGCCGCGGCGCGCGCCGCGACGTCCTCGACCTGGCGCGCGACGCGCTTGCGGTAGTTCTCGAAGTCGGCCTGCAGGCGCTGGAGCGTCTCGAGGTACTCGTCGCGCTGCACCTCGGCCTCGCTACGGGTCTCGAGGACGTCGCCCGCCTCGGCCGCGACGTCCTCGCCCGCCGTCTCGTTCTCGAGGCCCTCGGCCTCGACCACGTCCTCGCCCACGGCTACTCCACGATCTCGGCGTCGACGATCTCGTCGTCGTTGCCGGCCGGGGCCGCGCCCTCGCCCGCGGCGTTGGCCTTGGCGGCCTCCTCGTAGAGGCGCTGGCTGAAGCCCTGGCTCGCGCTCAGCAGCTTCTCGGTCGCCGCCTTGATCGCCTCGACGTCGGTGCCCGCGAGGGCCTCCTTCAGGCTGGTGAGGGCCGACTCGACGTCCTCGCGCTCGGTGCCCTGGAACGAGTCGGCCTGGTCCTTGAGGAGCTTCTCGGTCTGGTACACCAGGCCGTCGGCGTTGTTGCGCACCTCGGCCTCGTCGCGGCGCTTGCGGTCGTCCTCGGCGTGGGCCTCGGCGTCGCGCACCATGCGGTCGATGTCCTCCTTGGACAGCGCCGAGCCGCCGGTGATGGTCATCGACTGGCTGGTGCCCGTGGCCATGTCCTTGGCCGAGACGTGCACGATGCCGTTCGCGTCGATGTCGAAGGTCACCTCGATCTGGGGCACGCCGCGCGGCGCCGGCGGGATGCCGACGAGCTGGAACTTGCCGAGGGTCTGGTTGTAGGTGGCCATCTCGCGCTCGCCCTGCAGGACGTGGACCTCGACGCTCGGCTGGTTGTCGTCGGCCGTGGTGAAGATCTGGGACTTCTTGGTCGGGATGGTCGTGTTGCGCTCGATGATGCGCGTCATCACGCCGCCCTTGGTCTCGATGCCCAGGCTGAGCGGGGTCACGTCGAGCAGCAGGATGTCCTTCACGTCGCCCTTGAGCACCCCGGCCTGCACGGCCGCGCCCACGGCGACGACCTCGTCGGGGTTGACGCCCTTGTTGGGCTCCTTGCCGGTGAGCTTGGCCACGAGATCCTGGATGGCCGGGATGCGCGTCGAGCCGCCGACCAGGATGACCTGGTCGATCTGGCCCACGGTCAGCCCGGCGTCCTTGATCGCCTGGTCGAAGGGCTTGCGGCAGCGCTCGACCAGCTCGGCGGTCAGCTCGTTGAACTTGGCTCGGCTCAGCTTGAGATCCAGGTGCTTGGGGCCCTCGGCCGTCGCGGTGATGAAGGGCAGGTTGATCTGGGTCTCCTGCAGGCTCGACAGCTCGATCTTGGCCTTCTCGGCCGCCTCCTTGAGGCGCTGCACGGCCATCTTGTCGCTGGACAGGTCCACGCCCTCGGTGTCCTTGAAGGTCTTGATGAGCCACTGCATCACGGCCTCGTCCCAGTCGTCGCCGCCCAGGTGGGTGTCGCCGTGGGTGGACTTGACCTCGAAGACGCCCTCGGCGATCTCGAGCACCGAGACGTCGAATGTGCCCCCGCCCAGGTCGAAGACGAGCACCGTCTGCTCGTGGTTGGCCTTGTCCAGGCCGTAGGCCAGGGCGGCCGCGGTCGGCTCGTTGACGATGCGCAGCACCTCGAGGCCCGCGATCTGGCCGGCCTCCTTGGTGGCGGTGCGCTGAGCGTCGTTGAAGTAGGCCGGCACGGTGATCACGGCCTGGGTGACCGTGTCGCCCAGGTAGGCCTCGGCGTCGCGCTTGAGCTTCATCAGGATGCGAGCGCTGATCTCCTGGGCCGTGTACTTCGTCGAGTCGATGTCGATCGTCCAGGACTCGCCCATGTGACGCTTGACCGAGCGGATCGTGCGCTCGGGATTGGTGATCGCCTGACGCTTGGCCACCTCGCCGACGAGCACCTCACCGGTCTTGGAGAAGCCCACCACCGATGGGGTCGTGCGATTGCCCTCGGCGTTGGGGATGACGACGGGCTCGCCCGCCTCCAGCACACTCACGACCGAGTTGGTCGTGCCCAGGTCGATGCCGACTGCCTTAGCCATGAAAACTCCTTCGTCGTCGGGCCCGGACCTTCCTGTTGGCCACGACTAGCAGTTTCAAGGTTAGCAACTTGAGTCCCCTCTTGTCAAGAAAACCCATACCCTCCATGACAATCGCGTGTATCCCTTGGCGCGCTTGGCCTCCAGGCCGCCCCGAGGACCGCGCCCGACCGGAACTCAGTACGCTGGGGCCGTGGCTGAGCTCATCCTCCTGCGCCACGGCCAGTCGGCCTGGAACGCGACCAACCAGTTCACCGGCTGGACCGACGTGGACCTGAGCGAGCTCGGCGAGGCCGAGGCCGCCAGCGCCGGGGCCCTGCTCCAAGAGGCCGGCACCGACCTGCGCGTGCTGCACACCTCGGTGCTGACGCGCGCGGTGCGCACCGCCGAGATCGCCCTGCACGTGGCGGGGCGCTCCTGGCTGCCGGTGACGCGCTCCTGGCGGCTCAACGAGCGCCACTACGGGGACCTGACCGGCCAGGACAAGAAGGAGACGGCGACGCGCTACGGCATGGACCAGCTCAAGCTCTGGCGACGCAGCTACGACGTGCCACCGCCGCGCATGCCCGACGGCGACGAGCGCCTGGTGGACAGCGACCCGCGCTATCGCGACGTGCCCCGAGAGTTCCTGCCGCGCACGGAGTGTCTGCGCGACGTGGTCAATCGCGTGCGGCCCTACCTGGCCGACGTGATCAACGAGGACCTGCGCCGCGAGGGTGCTCGCGGGGGCGCGGTCATCGTGGTGGCCCACGGCAACTCGCTGCGCGCGCTGCGCATGATCCTCGAGGGCATCGCCGAGGACCAGATCGTGGACCTGGAGATCCCGACCGGCATCCCCTACCGGATGCGCCTGGACGCCAACCTCGACATCATCGACGCCGCCTACCTGGGAGACCCCGCCGCCGCGGCCCGAGCGGCCGAGGCCGTCGCGCGCCAGGCGGGCTAGCTCAGGCTCACCTCGAGCCCGCGCCGGCGCCGGCAGCAGTCCCGGCCCGCTCCGGGGACCGGTCACGCGCGAGTGGCAAGGCCAACAGCACTCTGAGCCGACGAGCCTGAGCCTGTCACGCGCCGTGACCCGGGCCCGGCCCGGGTCGGCCTCGGCGCTCGGTCGCACACGACGACGCCCCGCCCGGGGGGGCCGGGCGGGGCGTCGCGAACGCGCACGACGGGCTAGATCGCGTCCGGTCCTCGCTCGTTGGTGCGCACGCGCACCACCTTGTCGACCTCGGTGACCCAGACCTTGCCGTCACCGACCGAGCCAGTGCGCGCGCTGGCCACCACGGCGTCGATCACGCCGTCGAGCTGCTCGTCGGTGCACAGGACCTCGACGCGGATCTTGTCGATGAAGTCGAACTCGTACTCGCGGCCCCGGTAGATCTCGATGTGCCCGCCCTGTCGGCCGAAGCCGCGCGCCTGCGTCACCGTCATGCCGGACACCCCGATCTTGGTCAGCGCGACCTTCACCTCGTCGAGCTTGAAGGGCTTCACTACAGCGGTTACCAACTTCATTCTCTCTCCTTAGACGTTGTCGGGGTGGGTGTGGCTGGGGGTGAGGATCGGCTCGCCGAAGATCGGCTCGGGGAAGGCCTCCTCCTCGTGGATCGCCACGTCGCCGAGGGCCAGCACCTCATCGTCCTCGCGCAGTCCGACCACGGCCTTCACGATATAGAAGATGACCGCCGTGCCGATCGAGGTGAAGGCGATGATCCACACCGCGGCGAGGAACTGCTCCCAGAGCTGGTGGAACGAGTGGGTGAAGAACCAGCCGCCCACCGAGAAGCCGCCGGCGCCCTTGTAGTGCGCCCCGCTCACGCCGTACTCGGTCATCTTCGGGTCCGCGAGCAGGCCCACCAGCAGTCCGCCGGTCAGCCCGGCGAAGCCGTGGGTGTAGACGACCCCCAGGGCGTCATCGACCTTCTTGAAGAATCCCAGTTGGCTGACGTAGTTCCACGCGATCCACACGACCGTCGAGGCGATGAGCCCGACCAGCATGGCGCCCACGCCGTTGACCCAGCCGGCCGAGGGCGTGATCGCCACCAGACCGCAGATCATGCCGTTGATGGCGCCCAGGAAGGTCGGCTTCTTCTGGCGCGAGAGGGTCATGTCCAGCACCACCCAGGTCAGCACGCCCACCGCGGTGGCGACGTTGGTGTTGAGCACCGCGCTCGCCGCGTCGGCCCCGGCGTAGAAGGGGTCACCGCCGTTGAAGCCGTTCCAGCCGAGCCACAGGATGCCCGCGCCGATCGCCACCATCATCAGGTTGCTCGGGAACGCGTTCTCCCGGTCCTGCCAGCGTCGCGGGCCCACGATGGCCGCGCCCACGAAGGAGGCCACGCCGGCCGCCAGGTGGATGACGTAGCCCCCGGAGTAGTCCACCGCGCCCTTCTGGGCGAAGAAGCCGCCGCCCCAGAGCAGCGCGGCGTTCACGGTGTAGATCAGCGTGATCCACAGCGGCACGATCAGGAGCCACGCCTTGAACTTGAGCCGACCGACCAGCCCGCCCAAGAAGAGCAGTGGGGTGATCGCGGCGAAGACGAACTGGAAGTAGGCCATCGTGGCGGTCGGGAAGTGGAAGGGGATCAGCGTGTTGGCCCCCGAGACCGCCTGGCCCTGCTCGGCGCCGGCCGTGGACAGGGGCGTGAAGTGCCCGATGAAGCCGCTCCAGAACGAGCCGGTCGGCCCGAAGTGCGACAGGGTTCCGAAGGCCATGTTGTAGCCCCAGAGCATCCAGACCACCAGGGTGAGCGAGAAGCCCGTGAAGACCATCATCATGGTGTTCACGATCCACTTCTTGCGCACCAGGCCGCCGTAGAGCACGGCGATGCCCGGCAGGCTCATCAGGCCCACCAGCGTGGCCGCGACCAGCTGCCACGTGTTGTCGGCGGGATTCAGCCAACTGGGATAGGGGATCATCGTCGCGAGGGACACGTCCTCTCCTTCTTCACACGGGAGGGCGCCGTTGACCTCGTCTACGGGCCCAACTCTGCCAAGCGAGGATTTCGCGACCGTTAGCGACGTGTTTCAGGCGTATGAACTCCCGGGGACGACCGGTGCCGGTGAGGCGGGACCGCAGCGACGAGTGCTCGCCCGAGGCCGAGCACGTGGTGCGCTCTAGATCGTCGCGCCTCGCGCGCCGGGAAGAATCGGGCTCTCGTCCAGGACACCGTGGTAGAAGCAGGAGTCGAACCCCGTCGGAATTGCGAACTGCGCCGCGCTGCGCACCCCGGGCAGCTCTATCGTCAGCGTCGTCGCCACGCAGCCCACCACTCGGCCCAGGCCCTCATAGGTGTGGGTCGCGTAGAAGCCGAGTGAGAAGCTCGCGACGCTCTGCGGGCCGATCACCACGCGGCGCACCGCACGGGCGCGGAAGAGATAGTCCTCGCCGTGGCGCACGCGAAGGGGCACGGACGTGCCGCGCTGGTTGAGGGCCTGCAGCGACGCGTAGCCCCGCAGCGAGCACGCGCGGGCCGAGGCGTTGATGATCTCGACGTTGAGCGCCTGGTGCGAGAGACCGGCGGCCCCGCCACCGGGGCCCAGCACCAACTGGGCGAACCGGCAGGTCGCCACGACGGGCCCGGACGACGCGGCCCGCGCCGCGCTGGCGCCGACCTGGCTGCCCGAGAGCACGACCATGATCGCGACGATTCCCGCGCGCACGACTCCGGGCCCCCCACGTCGCAGCGACATGGCTCCATCATGCCAGCGCCGGGGCACGCCTCAGCCCTCGAGATCGTCGCGCTCGATCGACTCACCCTGGTGTCCGCGCGCCGCCGACGCGACCAGGGCCAGCACCGTGCACGTGACGCTCACCCACAGCACCGGCGCCAGGCCGTCACCGAAGGGTGCACTGAGCAGGTGGGCAAAGAAGCGCGGGCTGGTGACGAGGCCCGCGTCGGCGAGGCCGGACAGCACGTGGCTCGAGGCGAGCAGGTGCGCAACCGGGTTCACGCCCAGCAACGTGGCGAAGAGTGAGGCGACGGGTGGCAGAGTCGCCACGTGGCCGGCCGCGCTCGCCGGCACCCCGTGAGAGACCAGTCCACTCGTGAGGGCCCGCGGCAGGTGCCGGGCCAGTCCCGCGATCATGATCGAGAAGAAGACGCCGATGGAGAGTGCCGTGCCCGAGTTCATGAAGGTCGCGCGCATGCCCGAGGCCTCCCCGCGCTGATTCGCCGGCACCGAGCCCATGATCGAGGAGGTGTTGGGTGCGGCGAACATGCCCCCGCCGATCCCGTTGAGGGTGATGAGGATCGCGAAGGGCGCGTAGGAGAAGCTCACCGGGATCCCCAAGAGGCCCAGCAGGCTGAGCGCGAAGACGCCCAGACCGGCGGTGGCCAGCCTGCGCGAGCCGAAGCGGTCCGAGAGGTACCCCGAAAGCGGCCCGGCGATGAGCATCCCCAGCGTCAGGGGCAGCAGGAAGATCCCCGACCACAGTGACGTCTGGTCGAAGCGGTATCCGTGCAGGGGCAGCCAGATCCCCTGGAGCCAGATCACGAAGATGAACTGCAGGCCGCCGCGCACCAGGGAGATCAGAAAGGCCGCCGCGTTGCCCATGGAGAAGGCGCGAATGCGAAAGAGGCTGAGATCGAACATCGGATCCGGCGCCCGGCGCTCCACCCGCCAGAAGGCGCCGAGCAGGACGGCGCCGCCGACGAGCTCGAGCACCACCTGGGGATTGGCCCAGCCCATCGCCGCACCGTGATAGGGCTGCACGCCCTGGGTCACGCCCCACAGCAGCGCGCCCAGGCCCAGGGCGAAGGTGACGTTGCCGGCCCAGTCGATGCGCCCGGGCTTGCGCTCGCCCGTCTCGCGCAGCTGCAGGTAGGCCCAGACGGTGCCGAACAGTCCGATCGGCACGTTGATCCAGAAGATCCAGCGCCAGTCGATCGAGGCGAGCAGGCCCCCGGCGACCAGTCCCACGAACTGACCGGCCAGGGCAGCGACCTGGTTGATGCCCAGCGCGAAGCCGCGCTGGGTCGACGGGAAGGCGTCGGTCAGGATCGCCGCGGAGTTGGCCATGAGCATCGAGCCGCCCACCGCCTGCAGGACCCGCCACCCGATCAGCCACACCGCGCCGCCACCCTGGGTGAAGGGGTCAAAGGAGAGCAGCATCGAGGCCAGGGTGAAGACGACGAAGCCGGCGTTGTAGATGCGCACGCGTCCGTACATGTCCCCGAGGCGTCCCACGCTCACGACGAGCACGGCCTGCACGAGGCGGTAGCCCATGATCATCCACAGCAGGTAGCCGATCGAGCTGGGTGCCAGCGGATCCAGGTGGATGCCGCGGAAGATGGGTGGCAGCGCGATCAGCACGATCGACCCGTCCAGGGCCGACATGAAGACGGCCGCGGTGGTGTTGGCCAGCGCCACCCACCGGTAGCGGCTGGTCTCATCGGGCGCGAGGAGCGTGCTCACAGGCCCTCGGCTAGGCGCTCGATGAGGGGAGCGACCTCGAAGAGCTGCCTGAGCTCCTCGGCGCTGAATCCCGCCTCGAGCGCCGCGGCGAGCTGGTCGGCCCGGCGCGTGCGACGCCGAGCCAAGGCGCCGGCCCCCTCGCGCGTCAGATTTAGCAGGAGCCGGCGACGATCGGTGGCGTCGGCCTCGCGTCTCACCAGACCCCGGCGCTGCAGGCTCGCCACGGTCGCGCCCACGCTCTGGGGGCTGATGCCCTCCGCACGAGCCAGGCTCGCCGCGTCGAGGGGGCCGAGCCGGTCCAGGCGCGCCAGCACCGAGGCCTCCGGGACGGCCAGCTCGTCGTCGACGCCGTGCTGGCGCAGGCGCAGGTTCAGCAGTCGGATGCTCAGCTGCAGGGCGCGCGCGACCTGCTCAGCGGTGATCTCAGAATCCATCAGGCTGAACTTATCAGTCCAGGCTTACGCACTCGCCAGTACCGGCGCACCCCTGGCGAGCGCAGTATTGATCCCGTAGGGTTCTGCCATGACTACGAGCATCCCGGACTCGCACCGCGACCTGCTGGAAGCCGCCACGGCGGTGCTGGCCACCAACGGCCCGGACGGACGGCCCCAGCTCTCGGCCGTCTGGTTCCTCGCCGAACACGACACGATCCGCGTCTCGCTGCACACGTCACGCCAGAAGGTCAAGAACATGCGCGCGCACCCGGCGGTGACCTTCTTCGTCCTTGACCCGGCGGCCCCGACGCGCTACCTCGAGGTGCGCGGTGACGCCGAGATCACCGACGACGAGGGCTACGCCTTCGCCGACAAGATCGGCGCGAAGTACGGCGCGGACCTGCGCGCCTTCGACGGCCCCGCGCAGTCGCGCGTGGTGATCACCATCCACCCGACGCGCGTCAACGCGATCGACCTGCTGGCCGGCAGCTAGCCGCGCCCTACAGCGAGCGCTCGACCACCTGGGAGATGTCCAGGACGGCCACGTCCTCGCGGCCCGAGGCCTTCACCGCGTCGTCCAGCATGATCATGCAGAACGGGCAGGCCGTCGAGATCACGTCGGCCCCGGTGCCCAGGGCCTCCTCGGTTCGCTCGAGGTTCACGCGCTTGCCGATGTTCTCCTCCATCCACATGCGCGCGCCGCCGGCGCCGCAGCAGAAGCCCCGCTCGCGGTGCCGGTGCATCTCGACCTGGGTCAGCCCCGGCACCGCCGCGAGCACGCCGCGCGGCTCGTCGAAGACGCGGTTGTGTCGGCCGAGGTAGCACGGGTCGTGGTAGGTCACGGTGCCCGTGTAGTTGATCCCCGGGATCAGGCGACCCGAGGCCACCAGGTGCTGGAGCAGCTCGGCGTGGTGGATCACCTCGTAGTTCCCACCCAGGGCGGGGTACTCGTTCTTGATCGTGTTGAAGCAGTGCGGGCAGGAGGCGACGATCTTTCTCGCGCCCACGGCGTCCAGCGTGGCGATGTTGGCCTTGGCCATCTCCTGGAAGAGGTACTCGTTGCCCATGCGCCGGGCCGGGTCGCCCGAGCAGCTCTCCTGGGGCCCGAGGATGGCGAAGCTGACCCCGGCGCGGTGCAGCATCCGGGCGGTCGACTCGATCTGCTTGCGCCCGCGCTCGTCCAGGGCTCCCGCACAGCCCACCCAGTACAGGTACTCCACGTCCTCGGGGATGGCCCCGTCGACGACCGGCACCTCGAAGTCGAGGGCGCCCAGCCACTCGGTGCGCCTCGAGGAGCCCAGCCCCCACGGGTCGCCCTGGTTCTCCATGTTGCGCAGCAGCAGTCCCGCCTCAGTGGGGAAGCGCGATTCCATCAGCACCTCGTAGCGGCGCATGTCGATGATCGCGTCCACGTGCTCGATGTCCACCGGGCACTGCTCGACGCAGCTGCCGCACGTCGTGCAGCTCCAGAGCACGTCCGGGTCGATCACCGTGGGCACGAGACGTTGCGCCTCGCCCTCGCCGGTGAGCAGATAGTCCGCCGAGGCGAACATGTTCTCGCGCAGCGACATGATGAGGATCTTCGGACTCAGCGGCTTGCCGGTGTTCCAGGCCGGGCACACCGACTGACAGCGCCCGCACTCGGTGCACGTGGCGAAGTCGAGCATCTGCTTCCAGGTGAAGTCCTTGATGGTCCCGGCGCCGAAGACGGTGTCCTCGGTGACGTGCTCCATGTCCATGTCCGGTGTCTTGTCGAGCCCGCCCAGGGCCCGCGGACGGCGCGAGAAGGCGACGTTGACCGGTGCCATGAAGATGTGCAGGTGCTTGGAGTAGGAGACGAAGACCAGGAAGCCCATGATCACCGCGATGTTGCCCAGCAAGAAGACCGCCTCGAGCACCGAGTTCACCCCGTAGCCGAGAGGATGGAGCCAGTCGGCCACCACGCGTGAGGCGAAGGCCCACGGCGTGACGGACGCCCCGCTGAAGCCGCCGACCTCGGCCGCGGAGTTGGAGAACACGTGCTGGAAGGGAAAGTGCCCGGTGACGATCTGCGCGCCGCGGTAGAGCAGCAGCGTGATGATTACCAGGGCGATGAGAGCGAGGGTCAGCCACGCCGCGTCGGTGTGGCTGCCGTAGAAGCGCGAGGCGCGTTCCTTGCGCGCCGGAGCCTGGCGAATCCTGATCAGCGTGAAGACCGCGAGCGAGACGAGCACGGCCACCGAGAAGAAGTCCTCGAGAAAGGCCACCACGGAGTTGGTGCCGATCAGCGGGATGTGGAAGTCTCGGCTGAAGAGGGCGCCGTAGGCCTCGATGATCGTGAGCAGCAGGATCGCGAAGCCCCACATCGTGAAGAAGTGAGCCGTGCCCGGCACGCTCCAGCGCAGCAGCTTGCGCTGGCCGGCGACCTCGATCACCTCCGCTTCGGCCGTCCCGGCGAATCCGTTGTTGCGCCGCGGGGCTGGCTGGCCCGAGCGGATCAGGCGCGAGAGCCACCAGAAGCGCCGACCGGCGATGTAGCCGCAGATCAGCGTGATTGCCAGGCCGATGATGATCCGTGCTGCCACACGAACCCCTTTCCCTTAAGGCCGCCTACTGGCCCTTGAAGTTCTCCGAGTACCGACTCGGAGTCGGACCACGCTGACCCCGATACTTCGAGCCGAGACCGGCCGTGCCGTAGGGCCGCTCAGCCGGTGTGGTCATCTCAAAGAAGCTGATCTGACCAATCTTCATCCCCGGGTACAGAGTGATGGGCAGGTTGGCCACGTTCGACAGCTCAAGCGTGAGGTGTCCATCCCAGCCCGCGTCCACGAAGCCGGCCGTCGAGTGGATGAGCAGACCCAGTCGGCCCAGCGAGCTCTTACCCTCGAGGCGCGCCACGAGATCGTCCGGCAGGGCCACGCGCTCGATCGTCGAGCCGAGCAGGAACTCACCCGGGTGCAGGATCATCGGGTCCGTAGGACCCACCTCGATGAGCTCGGTCAAGTCCTCCTGAGCCTCGCGCACGTCGATCACACGTTGGGAGTGATTCCGAAAAACGCGAAAGAGCTGGTCTATGTGAAGGTCGACCGAGGAGGGCTGAATGCAGTCCTCACCGAGCGGGTCGATCACGATGCGACCCGCGGCCAGCGCCTCACGGATGGACTTGTCGGAGAGGACCATATCGCTGGCAACGATAGTTCTTGTGGTTCATCCCCCGGAGCGCCACTCGCCGGACTCGGAATCCCGGACCCGTAGTACGATGATCCGGTCGCGGGTGTAGTTCAGCGGTAGAACATCAGCTTCCCAAGCTGAGAACGCGAGTTCGATTCTCGTCGCCCGCTCCAGTAGACTCTTCCCTGATGGGAAGAGATATTTCGAGCGACGTTCTCGCGGTGATGTTCGCCACTTTTCGCCTCCATTCGCCCCTCTTCTGCACGGTTCACTGTCGCAGAAATGTCGCTTGTTGGAGAGTAGCGCCCCAGAGTGACGTCGTGGCCAAGGATGCGCCGTCACGACGGACGAAGTTGACAGACCGCCGTGCTATCTATCTCTAAGAAGGATTTGCAATCGTTGGACCAAATCATTCGATAGGTGTGACCGGACCAGGACATCAAAGACGCCAGCGACGACCCAGTCCGAACGCTCCGCTCGACACGTCAGTTCGTCCATGGACGCCGCGATGACGTGGAACTCTTCAAGAGCCGACTCGAGTTCCTCGACGATCGATGCGAGCACGTCCGGAGGGGGATCGGCCGCGTGCTGAAGACTGTCATCTTTGAGCTAAAGCAGGTCGAGGTTGACTTTATCGCATACCATCAGGGCCTAAACAACTACCCGGCCGCCGTGCCGCCGGTCGAGTTCGAGGCTGTCTACGATGTCAACATCATCGCAACCGTACTGATTGCAATCACTGCCTGAGAGCTTCCATCAGATCCAATGATTCAGTCACCAGCACTGAAGAAGTTCTCGTCGATTCTGTAGACCTTGTAGGTCTTGTCGACGGTGACACCCACTTCGTATTTGATCATCAAGTTCGTGAACTCCTCGCCGTCAAGAAGTATGAGTCGCGGGTCCGTGAGATCGCTTGCGTACTCACGGGCATGAGGTCCAAACCTGCTCGTGGTGATGTAGATGCCCCTCGAGGCCTTCTTCCCCACAACCGCTCCCGCAAAGGCCTGCACTTCAGGACGACCGATTGAACTGCTTGATTGGTGACGCTTCGCCTGGACGTAGATCTGGTCAAGTCCAAGGCGATCCTGGTTGATAACCCCATCGACGCCACCG
>JAJXUK010000017.1 GCA_021782915.1 Actinomycetes bacterium
CCAGAGCTGCATCGCCTCCAAGCGTTTCATCGTGGTCAAGGAGCGCGCCGAGGAGTTCATCGCCGGCTTCACCAAGGCGATGGGCGAGATCGTGGTCGGTGACCCGATGAGCCCGAACTCGGGCATGGGCCCGCTGGTGAGCGCGGCTCAGCGCGAGGAGCTGCACGCGCAGGTTCAGGACTCGCTGTCCCAGGGCGCGACGCTGCACACCGGCGGCAAGTTCATCGACGGGCCGGGCTTCTTCTACGAGCCCACCGTGCTGAGCGACGTGCCGCGCGACACGCGTGCCGGCTGCGAGGAGCTCTTTGGCCCGGTGGCCGTGGTCGAGGTCGTCGAGGACCTGGACGAGGCGATCGAGCTGGCCAACGCGACGCCCTGGGGTCTGGGCGGCTCCATCTGGGCCACCGACCGCGCCGAGATCGACCGGGCCATCGCCGGCGTCGAGGCCGGCATGGTCTTCGCCAACGCCATCGTGGCCTCGACGCCCGAGCTGCCCTTCGGCGGCATCAAGAAGTCCGGCTACGGCCGCGAGCTGTCCACGCTGGGCATTCGCGAGTTCACCAACGCCAAGACCTTCTACATCGCCTAGGCGCCGGCTGCTGCTACGCGTCGGCCTGGTTCGTGGCGCGTCGAGAGCTCGGCGGGCCGTTCTCTACTCGACGGTGACTTCCGTGCCCAGGGGGGTGTAGGGCCAGAGGATCTTGGCGTTCTGGAAGGGCATCTCGACGCAGCCGAGGCTTTGGGGCCAGCCGTAGGTGGAGCGGATGAAGCCGTGCAGGGCGTCGCCGCCGTTGAAGTACGAGGTCCAGGGGATTCCCGTGTCGTGGTACGGCTGGCCGTTGGGCAGTGTGCCCGACATCGTCGTGACCGCGTAGCGCAGGTACACCGTGTAGGTGCCCGGGGCCGTCGGCGCGGCCGCGATGCCGGTGTTGGCCAGCGACGTGAAGGACAGCTTGCCGTTTCGATACAGCCACACGCGCTGGGGCAGGGCCCGCTGGACCACCACCACGTTGTAGGTCTCGTCGCTCACCTGGTGACGCAGCGCCGCGCTGACCAGCGCGTGCCAGGTGGGTCCGTCCATGTTCCCGTTGATCGGCAGGTTGTGCTGGGCCTGGAAGCGCATCAGCGCGCCGCGGAAGATGACGTTGAGCGTGCCGACGCTCCAGTTGGCCTTGAACGGGCTGGGCAGATCGGCGAAGCGCCAGGCGTAGTGGCCGCGCAACAGGGCAACGGGACTGGCCGTGACGCTCGCGCGAGAGTGGCTGGCCACGGTCGTGGCCGTCGCAGAGCTCGGCGCGCCGGGCGTCGTCGTGCCCGCCGAGCTCGGAGTCGTCGTCGTCGTGGGCGTCGGGCGCGACGCGTCAACGAACTGCACCGGCAGGAAGCGCAGGTTGGCCAGCAGCTCGTCGGCGAGCGGGATCGAATAGGGCACCCTCAGCGGGTTGATCTTTGCTCGGCCCGACGCGCCCGCGGTGCCGGTGGTGCTCAGGAGCGTCGCACCGATCGCCAGCGCCGTGACCGCGCGCGCACCGCGCCCAGAAACCGTAAAAACCATAGAGCCACCCTATCGACGCCGACGGCCCGACTGGTCATCGGGGTTCGACGCGCCCGACTGAGCGCTGCTCGGTGCGTCGTACGGACTCTCCGGCCGACGAGCGCCTATCGGCGGGTACTGTGCGGCGATGGCGCAAGATCGACTCACACCGACGTGGCGCGCGGGAGTGGCCCTGGCCGCGGTGACGCTCATCGGCACGCTCCTGGCGGCGGGCCCGGCGGCGCTGGCCTCCGCGCCTCACGCCTCGACGACGTCGAGCACGAGCGTGCCGACGAGCGTGCCCACCAGCACCACCAGCACCACCAGCACCACCAGCACCACCGTGGCGCCACTCACGCTCACGTGGCCGAGCGCGGAGAGCGCGGCGATCCTCACTCCCGAGCTCTCCCTGCAGGCGAGCTCGCCCCAGCAGCCACGCGTGCCGATCGCGAGCATCACCAAGCTCATGACGACGTGGGTCCTGCTGCATCGCCTGCCCCTCAGCGTCGGCCAGAGCGGGCCCTGCCACGTGGTGAGCGCCGCTGACGTGGCCCTCTATCGCCATGACGTGGTGACCGACCAGTCCAGCGCGGCGGTCGCCCTCGGCGAGAGGATCTGCGAGGGCACCCTCCTGCGAGGTCTGCTCGTGCACTCGGCGGGCAACTTCGGCGAGATCCTCGTGGCCATGTCCGGACTTGGTGACGCGCGCTACGTCTCGCTGATGAACCGCGATGCGCGCGTGCTGGGTCTGAGGAACACGCACTACGTGGACGTCACCGGCATCGGCGCGGGTGACCGCTCGACCGCCCTGGACCAGGTGCGTCTGGCGAGTCTGCTCATGATCACGGAGCCGATCGTGGCGAGCATCGTTCGTCTGCCGTGGGTGCGCCTGCCGGTGGCGGGGATCGTGGACTCCTATACGCCCTTCGTGGGCCAGGGCGGCGTCATCGGGGTCAAGTCGGGCTACACGGACCTCGCGGGCGGATGTGACGTGATGGCCATCAGGTTCCACATCGGCGCGCTCAGCACGACCGTGTACGCCGTCGTGCTGGGCGATCACGGCGCCAACGCCATCGTGGGATCCGGTCAGATCGCCCTGGGCCTGGCGCGCCAGGTCCGCAGCGCCATTCGCGTGCGTGGCGCGCAACACGACGCGCGCCTGGTCTGGGTCGGCGCACCCAGCTACGTGGTGGGAACCACCACTACGACGAGCACGACCACTAGCACGACGACGAGCGTGCCGAGCACGTCGAGCACGACGACGCTGCCCTGACCGTCGGCCTGGCCGCGATGTGCTGGACTGATGCCAGCTCGCGCGGCGTCGCGGGTTCGGGGAGGCACCTTGAGCACGGCACGTGAGATCCCCCTCGAGGTCTACGGGGCCGCCCGCGTGCTCGAGCCGACGGGCGCGCTGGCCCAGGGCGCGCGCCGCCTCGACGCGGCGCCGCCCCGGCGCGACTTCGAGATCGAGCTCGCCGTCGACACCCTGTGCCTGGACTCGACGAGCTTTCGCCAGTTGGTCGAGTTCAACGGTGCGCGCGCTGAAGGGATCTCCCAGGACATCCTGAGGATCGTCGGCGAGCGCGGCAAGATGCACAACCCGGTGACCGACTCGGGCGGCATCCTCTCGGGCACGGTGCGCTCGATCGGGTCCGCGTACCGCGACCCACCCGCGCTCGGCCAGCGCGTGGTGTCGCTCGGCTCGCTCACGCTGAGCCCGCTGAGCCTCGAGCACGTCGGACCCGTGGACGTCGCCTCGCCCCTGGTGCCGGTGCGCGGCACGGCGTACCTGTCCTGGCTCATCCCGTGGGCCCCTTTTCCTCGCGATCTGCCGTTCGAGGTCGCGGTCGCCGCGCTCGATGTGGGCAACGCGCCGGTGCAGACGCGCGAGCTCATCAGCGAGCGCACGCGGGTCGTCCTGATCCTGGGAGCGGGCCACGCGGGACTGCTCGCCATGGCCGCGGCTCGTGAGGCACTGGGCGCGCCGGGGCGCGTCGTCGTGATGGACGCCTCGCCCAGCGCGTGCGAGCTCGCCGTGTCGCTCGGCCTGTGCGACGAGGCCATCGTGGCCGACCTGCGCGATCCTCTCGGCGCCCTGGAGCAGGCGCGCCGTCACGGCGTGCCGCCCGCCGACCTCACGGTGGTGCTGGTCAACGCGACGCACTGCGAGATGACGGCGATGGCCCTGACGGGCGACGAGGGGACCGTCCTGTTCTTCTCGATGGCGACCAACTTCTCGCGGGTGGCCCTGGGATCCGAGAGCGTCGCGACGACCGCGCGCCTCGTCATCGGGTCGGGCTACGCCGCGGACCGGGGTGACTACGCCCTGATGCTGCTCTCGCGACACCCGGCACTCCGCGACGCTCTCGGCGCGAGGAGCACGTAGATCTCATCTCTCGGCGTGCCGGCGGTCCGCGCTAGTGCGCCGACGTTCAGCTGCCCGATTCGTGCGTGAGTGACCCACGCGTTCGCGACATACTGGGGCTGGTATCGAGTGAAGGAGGCCCGTGCGGGCACTCACCCGGATCGCTCTGATCCTCGCTCTGGTGTCGGGCGCGGCTAGCGTCGCCACGCACGCCGAGCCGTCGGGCGCGAGCGCGCGGGTCGTTCTCTACCTCGACCTGGGCGCGTCGGTGTCACGAGGCGTGCAGCCCACCCCAGCGGTCCCCACCGGCCAGCCGACCACTCGGGGCTACGCCAATCGTCTGGTCGCCCTCGAGAGGGCGCGGGGGGTCTCTCTCGCCCTCACCGAGCTGGGATGCCCCGGCGAGTCGATCGCCACGATGCTGCACGGGCCCGATCCGTGCTACCTGGCCCCCGACACCCAGCTCTCGGACGCCGTGGCCTTCATGCACGCACACCGACAGGAGCGCACCCTGGTGAGCATCGACATGGGCTTCAACACGCTCGACGTGTGCTTTCGGCACCGTGACATCGACCTGACGTGCGTGACGCCGGTGCTGAGGACGCTGCGGGCCCAGCTCACGACGCTGGTGGGCACCCTGGTCGCCGCCGGCGGAGCCCAGGTGCTCTACGTGGGGCTCAATCACTACAACCCGTACCTCACCCAGGGGCTCAAGGAGGGCGCGCGGGAGGTCTTTGCTCTCAACAGCGAGCGCGCGCTGAGCCGAATGAACGCGGTCTTCGCGCAGGTCTACGGCTCGTACCACATTCGCGTCGCCGACGTGGAGGGCGCCTTTCACGAAGACGACACGCGCGCGCTGCGAGTCCCGGGCCAGGCCGAGCGCGTGGCGGCCAACGTCCTCTACGAGTGCCGCTTCACGTGGATGTGCGCGCCGCGGCCCTACGGGCCCAACATCCATCCCACCGACGCGGGCTACGCCGCCATCGCCGGGGCGATCGCTCGGGTGCTGCCCGCCGGGTACTAGAGCCGCGCGCGCGAGCGGACCGCGCGCACTATTGGATGCTCCGATTCACCCCATGTTCAGGGCTAATGCACTTCGTGGCTTTCATAGCCATTGCCTATTCAAAGAATCGATTCTCCGAGTTGGACTTTCCCTCGTCAGAGGCAGTATTACGGAGACGTACCCGAGATGAAGAACCTCGGAGAGGAGTTACCGTGACGATCAGTATTGAAGAATTGCGAGACCTGAAGTCGGACGCCGTCATCGACGCGCGCGGCACCTCGTGCCCCGGGCCGATCCTGGCGGCCAAGAAGGGCATTCCCGGTGTGCCGGCGGGCGGACTGATGGAGGTGCTGGCCACCGACTCGGGCACCCTGAGGGACCTGCCAGCCTGGTGCAAGAAGATGGGCCACGAGTTCTTGGGCCACGTGGAAGAGCCGGGGCACCTGCGCCTCTTCTTGCGCAAGGCGGCCTAGTGGCCTCAGTCTCCCATCCTCGCATCCTGGTCTTCTCGACGACCAACATCTCGGATCCGGGCATCGACCTGGCCGGGAGTCGTCACCTGCACTACCCGGCCAGCGTCTTTACCCTGAGCGTGCCGTGCTCGAGCGCGGTGCGCCCGGGCTGGATCGTGGACGCCCTGGAGCACGGCTTCGACGGCGTGTTCGTCGCGGCCGACGGGGACGAGTGCGCCCTGCTCGCCGACTGCAACCAGCGCACCGCGAGGCTGGTCAGCCTCGCCCAGGCCCAGCTCACCGAGCTCGGCATCGCGCCCCAGCGGGTCACGATGGCCGCGCTCTGCTCGGTGTGTGCCGAGCCCTTCGTCAACCACATGAGGGAGTTCTCCGCGAAGCTCGCGGCGCTCGACCCCGCCGTGCACGCCGCATAAGGAGGCGACCGTGACCGAGATGACCACCACTACGGGCAAGAAGACGATCATCGTCTTCAGCGGCGAGATGGACAAGATCCTCGCCGCGTTCGTGATCGCCAACGGCGCGGCCGCGATGGGCGACGACGTGACGATGTTCTTCACGTTCTGGGGACTCAACGTGCTGCGCAAGGACGCGAGTGCCCACGTGCACAAGACGGCCCTGGAGCGCGCCTTCTCGTGGATGATGCCGCGCGGCACCGAGCATCTGCGCATGTCGCACTTCAACTTCGCCGGCGCTGGCCCGCATCTCTTGAGCCACATGATGAAGGCCCACCACGTCGATCCCATCTCGGAGATGCTCGCCACCGCGCGCGAGCAGGGCATCCAGATGATCGCCTGCACGATGTCGATGGACGTCATGGGGATACGCCGCGAGGAACTCATCGACGGCATCGACTACGCCGGCGTGGCCACATACCTCGGCGAGGCCGACGAGGCCAACGTCAACCTCTTCATCTAGCCGAAGGATCGAAACTGATGGACTACGACGTACTCGTCGTCGGGGGTGGCATCGGGGGGATGGAGTCGTCGCTCAAGCTCGGCGACATGGGCTACAAGGTCCTGCTCGTCGAGAAGGAGCCGAGCGTGGGTGGCAGGATGATCCTGCTCTCCAAGGTCTTCCCGACCCTGGACTGTGCGAGTTGCATCTCGGGTCCGAAGATGTCCTCGACGGTGAATCACCCGAACGTCACGGTGGCCTCGTCCTCGCTGGTCGAGGCCATCCACCCCCAGGCCGACGGCAGCTTCCGGGCGAGCGTGACGCACAAGGCGACCTACGTGGACGCCGCGGCCTGCACGGGTTGCCAGGAGTGCGAGCCGGTCTGCCCGGTCGCGGTGCCCGACCAGTTCAACGCCGACCTGGTGCCCCGGCGTGCGGTGTACCTGGCCTTCCCCCAGGCCGTTCCCAAGAAGGTCGTGATCGAGCGCGCCGGGACCTCGCCGTGCAGCGGCGAGTGCCCCGCGGGTATCAAGGCCCACGGCTACGTGGCCCTGGCCCGCGAGGGGCGCTACGAGGAGGCCTTCCAACTGGTCCTCGAGGCGACCCCACTCGTGGGCACCCTGGGACGCGCCTGCTACGCGCCCTGTGAGGATCAGTGCACGCGCGCCGACCTCGAGGGCTCCGTGCCCATCAGGGCGATCAAGCGATTCCTCGCCGACCGGCACTACGCCGAGAGCGACACGCCGGGCGTCAGCCTGGCGCAGGCCAACGGGCGCTCCGTCGCGGTCGTCGGCTCCGGCCCGGCGGGCCTGACCGCGGCCTGGCAGCTGGCCCTGCGCGGCTACGCCGTGACGATCTTCGAGGCTGACGATGAGCCGGGTGGCTTCTTGCGCTACGCGCTGCCGGCCTTCCGGCTGCCGGGCGAGGTCGTCGAGCGCGACATCCAGAACGTGCGCGACGTCGGTGTGACGATCCTCACCGGCGCGCGGGTCAGCGACCCCGTAGCGCTCACCACGCGCGGCTTCGATGGCGTCATCGTGGCCACGGGCACGCCCCTGGCGACGCCGCTGGAGGTCCCCGGGACCGATGCGGAGGGCGTGTGGAGCGGACTTGACTTCTTGCGTGACGTGCGCCTGGGACGCGCGCCGTCGCTGCAGGACCAGCGCGTGGTCGTGGTCGGCGGCGGCAACGTCGCCATGGACGCCGCGCGCAGCGCGGCGCGCCTGGGCGCCTCGTCGGTATCCATCGTGTACCGGCGCGGACGTGACGAGATGCCCGCGCACGAGGACGAGATCGCCGGCGCCGTTGCCGATGGGGCGTCTTTGCGCCTCCTGCTCGGACCCGCGGAAGTGGTCACGGATTCCGCGGGCCGGGTGAGCGCCCTTCGCTGCGACGTCATGCGTCTCGGCGAGGCGGACGCCTCCGGACGGCGCCGGCCCGAACCGGTGCCCGGACGCTCCGAGCTCGTCGAGGCCGACGTGCTCATCGCGGCCATCGGCATGGCGCCGGACGTGGGCGCACTGGCGCACGTGCTGGACACGACGCACGGGCGCCTCGGCGCCGACCCGACGACCCTGCAGACCTCGGTGCCCAACGTGTTTGCCGCCGGCGACGTCGTGGTGGGCGCCAGCGACATCACTCGCGCGGCCGGTGCGGGCCGGCGCGCGGCGATCAACCTCGACCGCTTCCTCAACGGCGAGGCGCTCGGGCCGATTGACGCCCTGGATGGGCGCCTCGACACGATCGCTCACGACAGCGTGATCAGGCGCCAGGCGCGCTACAGCGAGCACGCCGCCGTCGAGCGGGGACTCAACGCGGGCGAGCTCGCCAGCTTCGAGGAGATCGAGCGCACCCTGAGCGAGGACGAGGTCCTGGCGGGGGCCTCGTCCTGCCTGGACTGCGGCGTGTGCTCGGAGTGCGGCTCCTGCGCGCGGGCCTGTCCGGCCGACGCCATCGACTTCACGATGCGCGATCGCACCGAGGAGGTTCGTGTGGGCTCGGTCGTGGTCTCCACCGGCTTCACCCTCTTTCCGGCCGACCTCAAACCCGAGTACGGCTGGGGGGTCTACCCCAACGTGATTACCGGCATGCAGATGGACCGCCTCATCGCCCCGACGCGGCCGTTCAACACGATCCTGCGACCGAGTGATGGCAAGGTGCCGGAGCGAATCGGCTACGTGTCCTGCACCGGCTCGCGCGATCGCACCGTGGGCAATCCGCGCTGCTCGAAGATCTGCTGCATGTACTCGATCAAGCAGAACCAGCTCATCATGGGCACCTTGCCCCTGGCGGACGTGAGCATGCACTACATCGACATCCGCGCGGCGGGCAAGCGCTACGAGGAGTTCTACCAGCAGTCCGCCGCCATGGGCGCCCAGTACATCAAGGGCCGCGTGGCGTCGATCTCCGAGACGCCCGAGCAGAACCTGCTCGTGCGCTACGAGGACATCGAGGGCACCGGCAACATCGTCGAGACCGAGTACGACCTCGTGGTCCTGGCCGTGGGCGTGCAGCCCAACCCGGCCGCCGCCGCGCTCTTCCCGGACCAGGCCCTCGAGCTCGACGAGGCGGCCTTCGTCTTCGAGCCCAACGAGGACCTGCAGCCCGGGCGCACCAACATCCCGGGCGTCTACGTGGCCGGCGCGGCCTCGGGGCCTAAGGACATCGTGGACTCGATCGCCCACGCCGGCGCCGCGGTCTCCGGGGTGGCGGCCTACCTGCAGGCCCACCGCGTGAGCACCGAGCCCGAGCTGATGGGGGTGACGCGATGACCCAGAAGCGGCGAATCGGCGTGTTCATCTGCCACTGCGGCGGCAACATCTCGGACTACGTGGACGTGGCCGCGGTGCGCGAGGCCGTCTCGGACATGGGCGAGGTGGCCTTCGCCGAGACCTCGATGTTCGCCTGCTCGGACGGAACCCAGCAGGACATGATCCGACGCATCGAGGAGGAGAACCTCGACGGGCTCGTGGTGGCGTCCTGCTCGCCCAAGCTGCACCTGACGACGTTCCGTGGCGTGTCGCGCCGCGCGGGACTCAACCCGTTCCAGTACACGCAGGTCAACATCCGCGAGCAGTGCTCGTGGGCGCACACCGACGACCGTGTGGGCGCCACGCAGAAGGCCACGGGTCTCGTGCGCGGGGCCGTCGCGCGCACCGCGCAGAGCTCGGCCCTCGTGCCGCTGCCGGTGGAGACCACGCCGGCCTCGCTCGTCGTGGGCGGCGGGGTGACGGGCCTGCGCGCCGCGATCGGCCTGGCTGACCTGGGCCTGGACGTGCACCTGGTGGAGCGCGCCGAGCAGCTGGGGGGCCAGGTGGCCAGCTTGGGCGCCACGTTCCCCGATCAGCGTGAGGGGCGCGCGATGATCGACGAGCTGCTCAGCGAGCTCGACGCGCGCGCACACATCGCGGTGCACACCGAATCGACGATCACCGCCAAGAGTGGCAGCTTCGGCAACTACGACGTGACGCTGCAGGGGCCCAACGGCCAGAGCGTGACGACTCGGGTCGGCTCGATCGTGGTGGCGACCGGTGCGGCCAGCTACGTGCCCGAGCCCGGCGAGTTCGGCTTTGGCCTGGCCGGCGTGGTGACCCTGGAGGACTTCACGCGCGGGATCGAGAGCCACGCGGGACGCCTGCACTTCCGGGGCCAGCCCGTGCGCACGGTGGTCTACGTCTACTGCGTGGGCAGCCGCCAGGAGAACGGCAACGAGTACTGCTCCAAGTACTGCTGCTCGGCCGCGGTGCACGCCTCGGTCGAGGCGGCCGACCTGGACCCGGCGGTTCGCCAGTACCACCTGTATCGCGACATCCGCACCTACGGGCGCCACGAGCTGAGCTACGAGGCCTCCCGCCGGCGCGGCTCGGTCTACCTCAAGTACGCCGACGACGATCCTCCGGTGGTCGAGATGGGCGAGGGCGGACGTCTGCGCGTGCTGACGACGGATCGGCTCACCGAGTCCACCCCCCTGCAGATCGACGCTGACGTGGTCGTGCTCGTCACCGGACTCGTGCCCCAGCAGAACGCCGAGCTGACCTCGCTGCTGCACCTGCCCCTGGGTAGTGACGGCTTCTACAGTGAGATCCACCCCAAGTTGCGTCCGGTGGAGACCGTGGTCGACGGCGTCCTGATCGCCGGCACGTGCCAGGCGCCCAAGACGATCTCCGAGAGCGTGGCGAGCGGACTGGCGGCCGTGACCCAGAGCGGGGCGATGCTGATGCGCGGGGTGGCCGAGCTGGATCCCCAGGTGGCCGTGGTCGATCACGACGCGTGCACCTGGTGCGGCGCGTGCGCGGCCGTGTGCCCATACGAGGCCATCAGCCACCAGGTGATCTCGGCCCGCGACGTCGCCGTCATCGACCCCACCGTCTGCAAGGGCTGCGGAGGCTGCGTGTCCTACTGCGAGGCCGGGGCGATCGACCTGCTGGGCAACACCGACGCCCAGGTGCGCGCGTTGATCGAGAACCTGGTGGAGGTGCGAGCATGACGAGCCCGCGTGATCAGCGCGAGATCATCCGCGACGAGCCCCTGATGCACCGGCCGATCCTGGCCGCGCTGGCCGACGGGCCGCGCACCATTCCCGAGATCGCTGCGGCGCTCGGTCGCCCGAGCAGCGAGGTCGTCTACTGGGTGATGGGGATGCGTCGCTACGGCTTCGTCATCGAGGAGCCGGAGGCGAACGAGGACGGCTACTTCCTCTACGGACGAAAGGACGCGCGATGACGACCCTGGCTCCTCGCGTGGTGGACCCTCACCTGCTCGCCGATCTGCAGCGTCTCGGCGCACCGGACGTGAGCGCGTGCGTGAGCTGCGGCAACTGCACGGCGATCTGCCCGCTGGCCGACAACGACGGGACGTTCCCGCGCCGCCTGGTGCGTTACGGCGTGGTGGGCCTGCGCGAGGAGCTGCTCAGCTCCAAGGAGCTGTGGACCTGCTATCACTGCGCCAAGTGCTCGGAGAGCTGCCCGCAGCAGGCCGATCCCGGGGCGTACATGGCCGCGGCCCGGCGCTACGCGGTCGCCAGCTACGACCCGACCGGCGTGGCGCGTGTGTTGGCTCTGAGCCCCGTGGCGAGCCTTCTCACGCTGCTCGTGCTCGCGGCCGGCTTCGCCTCGATTCTCAGCGTGGGCCACGGCCCGGCGTCGCACGCGCGACTGGACCTCTTCGGCTTCGTGCCGGACGCGACGATCCACTGGACCGGCATCGCCGTGATGGTGATCGTGTTCCTGGTGGCGCTGCTCGGCCTGGGTTCGATGGTGCGGGCGGTGGCCCGGCGCGAGGGCGTGCACGGGCGTGAGCTCGTCACCGGGCGCCGGGGCTGGGCCCACGGGCTGCGCGCGGCCTACGACGCGGCCCTCGTCGAGTCACTCGGCCAGCGCCGCTACCGCGAGGACTGCAGCGAGGGTGCCCCGGAGCCGTGGTATCGGCGTCGCTGGATCGCCCACGCCCTGACCATGTGGGGCTTCCTAGGGCTCCTGGCCGCCACGATCCTCGACTACGCCCTGGCCCTGCTCGGCGTCCGCGCCACCGGCACACCCGAGCCCGTCTGGTACCCGGTTCGCCTGCTCGGCACGCTGGCCGGCATCGCGATGCTGATCGGGGTGAGCACGCTGATACTGAATCGCGCGCGTCGGGTGACGACGTCCGTGACGCACTCCGAGCCCGGGGACTGGCTGCTGCTGAGCCTCCTGTGGCTCGTGGGCGCCAGCGGGCTGGGCACCGAGATTGCCCTCTACGTGGGCGGCGGACCAGCCTGGGGCTACGGCGTCTTCGTCGCGCACGTGACGCTCGCGCTCGAGCTGCTGATCCTCGTGCCCTTCATGAAGTTCGCCCACGTCCTGTACCGGCCGCTGGCGCTCTTCTTCCACTCACTCGCTCGCGCGGCGGCGGTGCGCTAGGCGTCTCGATGGCTCGTCCTGCGCGCTCTGGACGTGGAGCGTGTCGAGGCCTGGCCCTACGATGAGGCCACGGCCCAAAGGCGCGGGGGAGCCGAAGGGAGGCCCGATGCGCGTTGCTCGAGTGCTGGTCTTCGTGGCGGGAGTCATGGTCCTGCTGGTGTCCATGGGCATCGGCGCCGGGGGCGGGGTGCTCTTGTGGGCGAACGGGACTCAGCGCGACGCCGCCGGCTACTTCAGCACTCCCGCTGAGGAGTTCCGGTCCCCGGGCGTGGCCCTGGTCTCGACGGTCAGCTTCGCGATGCACCCCGCGGCGAACTCGTGGATCAACATCGAGCCCCTGGGCACCGTGCGCGTGCGCGCGAGCGTGCCGGGGGCGTCCACGTTCCTCGGCATCGCGCCGAGCGCTCGGGTGAGTCGCTACCTGGCCGGCTCGAGCTACAGCCGGGTGGACTCGGTGTCGCTGCTGCCCTTCCGGGCGCACTACCGCGAGAGCGTGGGCTCCGTGCGTCCCGCTCGGCCGAGCAGCCAGGGCTTCTGGGTCGCCTCGGTGAGCGGAGTGGGGACCCAGCAGCTCACCTGGCACCCGACGAGCGGGAACTGGACGTTGGTGCTGATGCGCACGGACGCACGCGCCGGGCTCAGCGCGCAGGTGGCCGTGGGCACCAACACCGGGCTCGTCGCGCCACTCGGGGTGCTCCTCGTGATCATCGCGCTGCTGGCGGCCGGACTCGGCGCTCTCCTGGTCGTCGTCGGCGCCCGCGGGCGCCGGGCCCGAGCGCCGGCGAGCGCGCCCGAGCCACTCGGCGTCTCGCGCTGGGCGCCGGGGGCCTACCCGGTTCGCCTGGAGGGCCGCCTCGAGCCCGGCCTGAGTCGCTGGCTCTGGCTCATCAAGTGGATTCTCGTGATACCGCACCTGATCGTGCTGGGCGTGCTGTGGCTGGCGGTGCTCGTGCTCACGATGGGTGCGGCGGTGGCGATCCTGGTCACGGGGCGCTATCCGCGTGACATCTTCGCCTTCGTGGTGGGGGTGATGCGCTGGAGCTGGCGGGTGGGCTTCTACGCGAGTTCGGCCTTCGGCACCGACCGCTACCCGCCGTTCTCGCTCGCCGCCGACGCGAGCTACCCGGCCGACTTCGACGTGGCCTACCCGGAGCACCTGTCGCGCGCCCTGGTGCTCGTCAAGTGGTGGCTGCTGGCGATCCCGCAGTACATCATCGTGGGCCTCTTCACGGGCGGGGGCGTCACGTTCACCGGACACTGGCCCCCGCAGTGGTGGTTCGTCGGCGGCGGGGCGATCGGCATCCTGGTGGTGGCGAGCGGAGTCGTGCTGTTGTTCACGGGCACCTACCCGGCACCGCTCTTTGACGTGGTGATGGGCATGGACCGTTGGAGCGCGCGGGTGGCCTGCTACGCGCTGCTGCTGCGCGATGAGTACCCACCGTTCCGCTTCGACGCGGGCGGGGCGGACCCGGCGAGCCTGGCCGCCGCACCCGAGGCGCCGGGGCCCGACCCCGGCTCACCGGGGCCCCACGGCGCGTGAGGGTGCCGGACCTTTCACGGTGCTCGCGTGAGCCTCGCGGGCGCTCCTGATCAACGTGAGGCCTCGTGCTCGCCCGCTAGGCATCCGACGGCCTCCACGCGCTCGACGACGGCCCTGATTACTGGGTGGAGCGCTCGTGGCGTGGGGTCTCGAGGGCCGCAACAGCACCGGCGCGAACACCCGGGCGTGGGCTCATCCTGGTCGAGGAGGCTCGTTCAACACCTGGGGGCCTCGCACCGGCGAGGGGCATCTCGTCTCTGCCGGGGCGGGCGCGATCTCAGGCGTGCAGGCCCAGCAGGTGGAACACGAGGAACGCGGGCCAGAACAGGGCCTTGAAGAGCGCTACCAGGACGAGCCACAGGCTGCCCGAGTGGGTGTGCAGGTAGTAGATGAGGGCGCCGATGAAGCCCAGGAACCAACCGCCACCCGCGCCGGCCGGCTGCCGCCGGGTCCCCCCGTCGCGCCTCGACGACTTCTTCATGCTCACTCCTCTCTCTGACGAGCCCTGTGAGTCTCGTCGTGTTGCTTTCCACTGACCTCGTGGGCCCGACGCTCGTCGGAACCAGTGCCCCCGCCGGGCCCCTCGCCCGGTGGGGGCGGAGCGTTCTGGAGCTCGGGCTGACGGCGCTGGCCAGCCAGCCAGATCAGCACCAGCGCGCCGCTCGCGACGGCGCTGAGGGTGAAGGTGAGACCCAGCGTGCGCGTGGGCAGGCTGAGCGCGTAGAAGTCGCGCACCGCCGCGACGGGAAAGAGCATCGCGAAGGCGCCGACCATGATCGCCACCAGGAGCACGCGGCGCCCGCTGAGCGGGCGCGCGAGCAGCCCGAGAACCACGAGACTCGGCAGGAAGGCCCCGAGCGCGGCGCCCGAGCGCTGCTGGATGAGTGGCAGGCCCCTCGCGTGGGCCAGCCAGTACGAGGCCAGTATCGAGGCGAAGATGACCGTGCCGGCCGGGACGCTGAAGCCCAGCACGCGGGTCACGAAGCCGGGCACGTAGCGTTGTGGATTCGGCGCCAGGGCGATGAAGAAGGCCGGGATCCCGATGGCGAGCGCGTCGATGACCGTCAGGTGCCGGGGCAGGAGGGGGAAGGGCCACGCGGCCACGCCGATCGCCAGACCCAGCAGGGTGGCCCAGACGCTCTTGACGATGAACAGGCTGGCGACGCGCTCGATGTTGGCGGTCACCCGACGCCCGTCGGCGAGCACACGGGGCAGGCGCGAGAACTGCCCGTCGAGCAGGACGACCTGGGCGACGGCGCGCGTCGCGGGTGCGCCCGAACCCATCGCGATCCCCAGGTTGGCGGCCTTGAGCGCGAGCGCGTCGTTCACGCCGTCGCCGGTCATGGCCACCGTGTGACCACGGGCCCGCAGGGCCGCGACCATGGCGCTCTTCTGCTGAGGCGTCACGCGCCCGAAGACGCCACGGTCCTCGACGAGCTCGGCGAGGGCCCCCGCCTCGCTCGGCATCGTGCGCGCGTCGACCGGCTCCTCAGCGCCCGGCACCCCCAGCTGCTGGGCGATGGCGCCCACCGTGGCGGCGCTGTCGCCGGAGATGACCTTGATCTTCACACCCTGAGCGCTGAAGTAGGCGAGCGTCGCCGCGGCGTCAGGGCGCACGTGTTCGGCCAGGAGGACGAGGGCCATCCAGCGTCGCGGCGTCGGTAGCGAGGTGCCGCTCAGCGAGGAGGGCGAGTGACACAGGGCCAGCACGCGCCGTCCGGTGCCGGCCAGCTCGTCGGCGCGAGCCAGGGCCTCGCTCTCGGTGGGCTCCAGGACGATCTCCGGGGCCCCGAGGATCCAGCTGCCCCGTTCGGCGAAGGACGCCGCGCTCCACTTTCGCTCCGAGCTGAAGGCGACGGTCGCCTCGCGCCGCCAGCCCGGCGGCGCGGAGAACGTCTCGGCGAGGGCCGACAGGGTCGCGTTGGCCTGCTCCTCCTGGGCCAAGGCTCCCAGGGCCCCATCGACCAGGTCGGTCGCTTCGCGCCGCTCCAGGCGCTCGAAGGCAACCCGGCCATCGGTGAGCGTGCCCGTCTTGTCGAGGCAGACGACGTCCACGCGCGCGAGGGCCTCGATGGCGGCCAGCTCCTGGACGAGGACGCGCTGGCGAGCCAGCGAGACCGCCGCGACGCCGAAGCTGATGCTCGTCAGCAGGACCAGTCCCTGGGGGACCATCGCGACCAGGCCCGTGACCACGCCGGTGACGACCTGGCGCCAGCCCAGGCCGGCGCGCAGCTGACCCGTGATGATCAGGACCGCGACGGGCACGACGGCGATGCTCACGTATCGCAGGAGACGGTTGATGCCCGCCATCAACTCGGAGTGCACGAGCTCGAAGCGCTTGGCCTCGGTCGTCAGGCGGTGCACGTAGGCCTGGGCGCCGACGCCGAGCGCCTGGTAGGCACCCGAGCCGGCGACGACGATGCTGCCCGAGCGCACGTCGTCACCCACCACCTTGTCCACGGGCAGCGACTCGCCGCTCAGGAGTGACTCGTCGAGCTGCAGGCCGGTGCTGGCGAGCACGACGCCGTCGGCCACGACCTGTTCTCCGGCGCTGAGCAGCACCAGGTCGTCGAGCACCACGTCGTCCACGGCGAGCTCGATGCGCTCAGCGTCGCGAACCACGCGAGCCCGGGGCGCGTTGAGTATCGCCAGACGGTCGAGGGTGCGCTTGGCGCGCAGCTCCTGGACGATGCCGATGAGGGCGTTGGCCAGGAGCACGATGCCAAAGAGGGCATCGCGAAGGTCCCCGGCCACCACGATGAGCACCAGCAGTGATCCCAGCAGGAAGTTGAACCGGGTCACGATGTTCTCGCGCAGGATCCCGGCGATGGTGCGGCTGGTGGGCTGAGCGAATGCGTTGGTGCGACCCTCGCCGATGCGTGCGAGCACCTGCTGACTCGTCAGACCCGACGAGGGCGTCACCGCACCGGCGCGCTCACGATGCGCCGGTGTGTCGTCCATCACTCGACGCGCCGACGTGCGGACAGTCGCCCGGCGCGCCACGCTGCGCGTCTCGCGGGCGCGAATTGAACCCCTCGTGGATTCCTGGGCAGCATCTAGGACTCTTTCTAAGCGCCGCGTGCGGGGCTGTCAAATGTCGAGCCGGCGCCCCGGGCGGTCGAACGGTGCCGGGCGCTTGGGCGCCACGACCTGCACCACTGATGCCCGGGCCCGTGCGTGGCGAGCCGAGGCCCGTCGGCTCGCCACGAGTGGCTCGCCCGAGTCTCTCCTCGCGAGATCACCGTGGGGCGGCGCCCCGTGTGGCGCGAGAGACTCGCTCAGTTCGTCCAGAGGTCGACGAGCCCACCGGCGTCTGAGCTCATGAGGGCGCTGCCGGTGCTCTCGAAGAGCGAGCTCGTCTCGCGCGCATGAAGCGCGTCCACGAGTCGGGCGAGTGCGCGCAGGCTGTGGCAGTGCCCGACCACGAGCACGTCCTCGCCCCTCTCGAGGCGAGGCGCGATCGCCTCGGTCCAGCACGCGTGGACGCGGCGTTCCTGGTCCGCGATCGACTCGGCCCCGGGCAGGAGCTCCGGTGCCACGCCGGCGTAGCGCACGTCGTGTCGGGGGTGGCGCACGTCGTCCTCGGGGATCGCCGGGGGCACGGCGTCACGCTCACGCTTCCACCGGCGCACGGAGGCCCGGCCGTAGCGCTGAATCGCCGAGTCGCGGTCCAGGCCCTGGAGCAGACCGAAGTGGCGCTCGTTGAGACGCCAGTCGATCTGCCACTCGACTCGCGGTCCCTCGTCGCGGAACATGGCGATGGTCGCCGTCTCCAGCGCGCGCGTGGCCGGGCTCGTGATCACCACCGACACGTTCAGACCCACGGCCGCGATGGCGTCGCCGGCGCGCAGCGCCTCGGCGGCCCCGCGATCGCTCAGCGCCGGGTCCGCCCAGCCGGTGAAGCGCGACTCGTCATTCCACGACGTGCGCCCGTGACGCAGCATGACCAGCGTTCCTCGGGCCAGGCCCACGCGCGGGGAGTTCGGCGAGTCCGTGAGGCCCCGCTCAGCCAGGACCGCGCGGGGACGCAGGTCAGTCACGACTCGTGCCTCGCGCGGCGGCGCCGACCAGCTCCTCGACGAGTCTCGCGCTCGTGCGCGCCCCATCGAGATCGATCGTCGCGTGGCTGCGGCGTGTTCCGAGCAGCTCGATCACCTCGTCGGCCAGGCGCCGGGGCGTGAGGGCGGACGAGTCCAGCACGCGCATCACGCCGAGGCTGGCGAGGCGCCGAGCTCGCTCGGCCTGCTCGGTTTCGTTCCCCTCATCGTGGGGAACGACCACCGACGGCACGCCGGAGCGCACGACGTCCAGGGCCGTGTTGTACCCGCACTGACTGATGGACGCCGACGCCGTGGCCATGGCGCCGGCCAGGTCCGGGATGAAGCGCTCGATGCGAAGTCCCGCACAGCTGGCCGCGCTCTCCTCTAGTGCGCGTACGTCCTCGTCGTCGAGGAACGGCCCGGTCACGATGCGCGTGCGCAGGCCTCGCTCGGCGAGGTGGCGTTGGTGAGCCAGGGCCGCGCTGCGCAGGAGGCCGGCGCCGACCTTGCCCCCGCCCGCCGAGACGAGGACCTCGGGCGGGCTCGTCGGCACGCCCCGAGGCCGCTCGCGGCGCGGCACGACGTAGCCCGTGTAGCGCACGGGCACGCGCAGCTCGATGCGGGGGCGAAACGTGTCCTCCAGACGGGCGACGGAGGGGTCGCCGTGCACCAGCACCGCGTCGAAGTAGTCGTTGAGCCGGCGTGCGGCCTCGTCGTCCTTGGCCTCCTGGCCCTCTCCACCGGCGACCAGGATGTCACGCACGCTGCAGATGATCTTCGGCGCGCGTTCGCGGTCCCGCGCGCGCTCGAGCAGCGGAATGATCTCGCCGGCGAACTTGCGTCGTCCCAGGGGGAACAGCTCGACGAGCAGCGCTGAGGGACTGAGCTCGTCGAGCAGTGCGAGCAGCGTGGCGAGGCGGCGCTCCCAGGCTTCCTCGATCGTCACGCCCGGGCTCAGGCTGACCAGGGACGTGTCAGAGCCGCCCCGCGAGCCGATGGGCGCGAGGGCGACGAGCTGCACCCCCGCGGGCACGGTGATCGCCGCCGGGACCGGGCCGCCGCTGACCAGCACCACGCGGAAGCGCTGGGCGAGCGCCCCGGCCACCGAGAGCGAGCGCACGAGGTGGCCGAGGCCGACCGAGTGCTGGGAGTAGAAGAGGAGGGCGGGTCGCTCCTCGACTAGCCGTGTCACGGGTTCTGGACCCCGCTCGGCTGGCCCGCGTCGAGCATCCATTCGAGCGGGCGCCAGAGCACCGGGGCGAAGCTCGTCGCCAGTCCCCGGCCGATCCCGTAGACGTCGAAGCCGGCGTCTCGCAGGGGCTCCATCGCCAGGACCCCGACCGCGTCCATGATCACGTGGCCACTCATCGAGTGGCGAAGCCGCGCGGGCTCGAGGTCTCGATACTCGGCCCAGCCCGTGGCCACGACGAGCGCATCAGCGCCGTGGACCGCCTCGTAGGGGTCCGCGACCTGGCTCAGGCCCGCCTCGCTCACGCGGGCGATGGGATCGTGGGCGCGCACGTGCGCGCCGCGCAGGAGGAGCTCGCGCACGAGCGCGACCGCGGGCGAGAAGCGCGTGTCGTCGGTACCCGCCTTAAAGGCCAGCCCGAGGACCGCGATGGTGCGCCCCTCGAGCGTGCCGAGGGCGGACTCGATCTTTCCCGCCAGGCTGGCCAGCGCCATGTCGTTGGCGCGCTGGGCGGCTCGGGCGACCTCGGCCGGCCGACCGGCGGACTCGGCCACGGCGATGAAGCCAGAGAGGTCCTTGGGCAGGCACGATCCGCCAAAGCCGGGTCCGGGGTTGAGGAACGCACCCCCGATGCGCGCGTCGAGACCCACGCCGCCCAGCACCTTGTCCGTCTCGGCTCCGAGCGCCTCGCAGAGTGCGGCGACCTCGTTGGCAAAGGAGATCTTCACGGCGAGGAAGGTGTTCGAGGCGTACTTCACGAGCTCCGCGCTGCGCCGACTGCACTCCACCAGCGGCCACGAGGGCGGATAGAGACCCGCGACCACACGCGCCAGGTCGGTCTCGTCGGCGCCCACGACCACCCGGTCGGGGTTGAAGAAGTCCCACACCGCTCGGCCCTCTCGGAGGAACTCCGGATTCGACACCACGCGCACCCTCACGCCGTCGCGGGCCTGTCCGCCCACGAAGAGCTCGAGCGCTTCGCACGTGCCCGGAGGGACCGTGCTCTTGACCACGAGCGCGACGTCCCTCGTCGCGGCCGTCGCGGCCGTCGCGGCCGCCCGGGCGAGTTGGCGCAGGTCGGGCTCGCCGTCGGAGCGCGGAGGCGTGCCCACGCAGAGCATGGCCACCGCCACGTCGTCCATGGCACTGGCCATGTCGTCCGTGAAGCTGAGCCGACCGGTGCTCGCGTGGCGCGTGACCAGCTCGTCGAGGCCCGGTTCGTAGATGGGGATCTCACCGCGCGAGAGGGCCGCCAGGCGGGCGGCGTCGACCTCGACGCAGCGCACCTCGTGGCCCAGCTCGCTGAAGCAGGCCGCCGCGGTCAGGCCGACGTAGCCCGCGCCGATGACGCAGATTCGAGTCGGCTCAAGCTTCTCGGGGTCCTGGGAACGACCGGTGTGGAAGTTCATACTTCTCCTTTGACGAGGTGGTGGGAGTGCGACAGGGAGCGCTCGACCGACTGGTCGGCCTGGATGCGGCGCAGACGCCAGTAGACGTGCCGCTCGGCCATGAGCTGGGCGTGTGTGCCGGTCTCGCTGATGTGTCCATTGCTCAGCACGGCGATCTGATCGACGTCGCCGAGGCGCGAGAGCTGGTGACTCACGATGATGCTGGTGCGCCCGGCGGCGACCAGGTCGATGGCGCCGAGCACGGCGGACTCGAGCTCGGCGTCCAGACCCGTCGTGGGCTCGTCCAGCAGCAGGATCGGGGTGTTGCGAGCCATGGCGCGCGCCACGGCCACGCACTGGCGCTGGCCGCCCGAGAGGGACTGGCCCCGCTCGCCGATGAGCGTGTCGTAGCCCTCGGGGAACGACTCGATCAGCTCGTGCAGGCCCGAGCGACGCGCCGCCTCGATGGCCCCGGAGCGACCGAGCTCGACCTGGCCGTAGACGATGTTCTCCCACACTGGGGCGCGGAACAGGTAGGGCTCCTGGGGAACGTAGGCGATCTGGCGGCGAAGTTCGCTCAGTGCCAGTTCGGTGAGGTCCACCCCGTCCAGGCGCACCGAGCCGGACGTCGGGTCGAGGAACCGTGGGATGAGGCGCAAGATGGTGCTCTTGCCCGAGCCGGTGGCACCAACGAGGGCGAGGCGTGATCCGGCGTTCAGCTCCAGTGAGACGCCCGCGAGCACGGGCACACCCCCGGGGTAGCTCACGCACACGTCCGACAGGACGATGTCACCGCGCGCGCGAGAGAGACGACGAGGCGTGAGCGTCTCGGGGACCTCCTCGTGCGTGTCGAGCAGCTCGATGACCCGCTCGGCCGCCGCGTGGGCGCGTCCGACGACACCGGCGAGCTTGGAGAGTTGGCGCACCGGGCTGTACATGCCGCGCAGGTACGCCGTGAAGACGAGCAGGTCTCCCGCGGTCAGGCGTCCCGACATCACGGCGCGCGCGCCGAAGTACAGGACCAACGTGGTCGACAGGGACATCGCCAGGGTCGTGAGGGGCGTGAACTGGGACTGGGCGACGATGGCGCGGCGATTCTGCTCGAGGCCCCGCTCGGTCGCCTCGCCGTAGCGGGCGGCCTCGACGTCCTCGGCGCCGAAGGCTTGCACCACGGCCATCGCGCTGAGGACCTCTTGGGCCACCGCGTTGGCGTCGCCGTCCGAGCGGCGCGCCAGGCGCTGGTAGGCCTTGATGCGCGCAAGGTAGTGCCGTGTCGACCACAGGAGCAGCGGAACGAGCGTCATCGCCAGCAGGGCGAAGCGCCAGTCGACGATCAGCATGATCACGATCATCCCGGTCAGGGTCAGCACGTTGCGCACGAGGGTCGGCACGGCGTTGATCACGGCGCTCTGGATCGCCTGCACGTCGCCGCCCAGACGTGCCAGCAGGTCGCCGGTGCGCCGGCTCTGGTGAAAGTGGGTGCCCTGAGCCTCGAGGTGCCGGAAGAGCTCGCGGCGGATGTTCAAGACGACGCGCTGGCCGGCCGTGGCCATCAGCCGGGTCGAGAAGTAGTCCGAGACCGCCAGCCCGAGGGCAATCGCGATCAACGCGCCGAGCAGCGCATCGAGCAGCCCGGCGCGCTGGTGGGGCATCCAGCTGAGCCAGTGGGGCAGACCCCGGTGGCTCAGCACGCTGTCGAAGATGAACTTCAGTGGCCAGGGCGCGAGCCACTGCATGACCGCGGCGAACACGCTCGCGCCGAGGCCGGCGGTGAGCATTCCGCGCACGGGCCGCAGGTACGAGCGAAAGCGCCGGATCAAGACTGGGCGCTTCCCCGGGCGAGCCCGACGACGCAGGTGGCGGGCTGAAAGAGCGGGGCGATCGCCTGGGTGCAGGCGCGCCGGTCGAAGGAGTCGATCATGTGGCGCCGTCCCGCGGCACCCACGCGGGCGCGTAGCTCGGGCTCGTCGTGCAGGCGTCGAAGGGCCTCGGCCAGGGCCGCGGGGTCACCGGGCGGGACCAGCAGGCCGCACTCGGGGGTGATGACCTCCGGGATGCCGGCCACGTCACTCGCCACGACCGGCACGCCGCTGGCCATCGCCTCGAGCAGTGAGTTGGGGATGCCGTCACGGTCGCCGTTGGCCATCACCACGCTGGCCTGGACGAAGACGTCGGCCTCGTGGTACGAGGCGGCGACCGCCGTGGCTGGAAGCGCGCCGAGGAAGCGGATGTTCGACGTGATGCCGAGGCGCGACGCGAGGCTCTCCAGCTCGTCACGCTCGGGTCCGGCGCCCACGATCGTGCAGGACACGTCGCGACCCTCGCCGACGAGCTGAGCGAGGGCTCTGAAGAGGACGGGGTAGCCCTTCTTGGGCACCAGACGCCCGACGGCCAGGATGCGCAGTGTTGCGTCGTCGGCGCCGCGCGGGCCCGACGCGGGCGCGAAGCGCTCCGTGTTGACCCCATGGGGCGCGAGGAGGATCTTGGCCGCATCCGTGCCGGCGATCTCGGTCATGGCGTCGTGCGCGGAGCGCGAGCAGGTCAGCACGAAGCTAGCGTCGTGGATCTTGCGCGCGAGCAGGTCTGGCGATGACACGTAGATGTCCTTGGCGTGGGCCGAGAAGCTGTACGGCAGGTCGCTCAGCAGGTGGACGAAGTGCGCCACCGACGCCGGCCCGTGGGCGAAGGCGGCGTGCACGTGCCGTGCGTCGTCGGCCTCGACGAGGAGGGTCAGTCGGCCCGCCTGGGCAAAGTTGATGAATGTCGAGAGGTGGCGGCGCTCCGTAGCGATGTAGGCGAGGATGCCCAGGTAGCGCCGAGGATCCCGAGCGAGCAGGCGCGTGTGCGACGCGATGGTCGCCATCGCCACCCGCGTGCGCTCGCGCGCCCCGCCTAGGGCCCGCAGGTAGGTGACGGGGCTGGCCACGCGCGCCACGTCGGGCTGCACGAGTCCCTCGTGCGGATCGGCGATGGCGTAGAGCCGAAGTGGGACGCCCGCATCCTCGAGTCCGATGATCTCGTCGAGGATGAACGTCTCCGAGAGACGGGGGAATCGCTTGGTGAGGTAGGTGACGCTCGTGCTCACGCGTTGCTCCCGACTCGGGCGGCCCACTCAGACCCCGCGGCCCGCGCGGAGCCGGCGAGACGGGCCTCCGCGTCCAGGGCTCGCTCGACCTCCACCAGGCCGCCGAGGTCGATCGGGGGCGGGCCCTGCCGGGGACCCTGGTCGAGGGCTTCGCGCAGAGCCTGGTAGACGTGTCGGGCCAGGTCGTCGCCGGGGGCGACCACGGACACCGCGCCGCGGGCCGCGAAGAGCTCGGCGCGAATCGCCTGCTCACGGCGCGGGTGGGTGCGTGGCACGACGACGGTGGGTGTGGCGCTCGCGACGAGCTCACAGAGGGAGTTGTAGCCGCCCATGGTCACCGCGGCGCGCGCGCGCGCCATCGCGGCGTGCGCGTCGGGGAGGAACTCGATCACTGAGGCCTGCGGGTCCAGGCTCGCCTGGCGAACGAGGCGCGCTCGATCGGCTCCGCTCATCAGCGGGCCCGTCACGATGCGACACGGCACGTTGAGGGCCGCGCACGCCGAGAGCGTGGCCGACAGCGCCTCGACGCCGTCACCCCCGCCACCGGCGGTGCCCAGGACGAAGTTCTCCCGCGGCCCCGCGGTGTCGTCCCGGCGACGTCGAGCGACGTAGCCGCAGTAGGTGAGCTTGGACGCGACGGCCTCCGGGAGCTCGTAGGACGACACGACGTCGAAGAGGTCCTCGCTGCCATAGACCAGGACGCGGTCGAACACTTTCTCCAGGGCCTCGTAGGCCCGCTGGCTCGTCCAGAGTTGGCGCACCGTGTCCGGGTCGTCGAGGACGTCGCGCAGCCCCAGGACGATGCGCGTGCTCGGCGAGTGCGTGCGTAGGGCGTCGTAGACCGGGACGAGCTCGCCCTTCATGCCCAGCGGGGCGTGGTCAACCAGAAGGACGTCGGGCCGGAAGCGCAGCGCCGTGTCGACCATGATCGCGCTGCGGGTTCGACGCACGAGCTCGATGTCCCAGCGAACGTCGTGGGCGCGGTACTCCTCGACACCCACCTTGACCACCGGCGGCAGCTGCACCAGGGTGAGGCGCTCCGGGATGGCAAAGTGCCCGGCGACCGGGGACCCGGTCATCAGCACGATCTGCAGACCCGGCCGGTCCGCCAAGAGGTGAGAGGCGATGGCGAGGTTGCGACGCAGGTGGCCGAGTCCGTACGTGTCGTGGCCGTACAGCAGGACGCGGCGCAGTGGCTGGGCCCTGCTCATGACGCGCTCCTCAGCGCCACGTGGCTCTTCTCGCGCAGCCAGGCCACCTCGGCCGCGTAGCCGTCGGCGAAGTCCACTCGTGCCTGAAAGCCGAGGAGTTCGCGGGCGCGCGTGAGGTCGGCGCCGGTGTGCCGGGCGTCTCCTCGGGCGAAGGGCTCGCGCTGAATCGACACGGGTCCGCCCATGAGCTCGCCGAGCAGCTCGAAGACTTCATTCAGTGAGATCCGGGTTCCGCCACCGACGTTGACGGCCAGGCCGGCCACGTCGGCGTCGGCCGCCAGGCGGGTGGCGCGCACGATGTCGTCGACGTAGGTGAAGTCTCGGCTCTGCGTGCCGTCACCGAAGAGGCGGATGTCACGTGCCTCGAGCGCGGCCTCGGCGAAGCGGCGCAGCCCCATGTCCGGGCGCTGGCCGGGTCCGTAGACGGTGAAGTAGCGAAGCGCGGTCGTCTCCAATTTCGCCCCGTTGGCGTCGAGGCAGATGAGCTCGGACTCCAGCTTCGTGTGGCCGTACGGCGAGAGTGGGTTGGTCGGCCCCGCCTCCGTGAAGGGCAGGGCCGCGTCGCCGTAGACCGACGAGGACGAGGCGTAGACCAGGCGTCGCACCGAGGGTGCTCGATGGGCCGCGTGGACCAGGCGCGTGGTAGCGACCACGTTGTCGTGGTGATACTTCAGAGGAATGTCGAAGCTGTCGCGCACGCCAGGTCGTCCCGCCAGGTGGTAGACGACTTCAGCGCCCGCCAGGATCGCGTCGAGATCCGTCTCGGCGACGTCGGCGCTGACGTGGTGGTACCGGGGGTGCGCGCGAAGACTCTGCGCACGCGCCATCTTCTCCTCAGGGTCATAGGAGTCGGTGAACGCGTCCACGCCCACGACGTGCCAGCCCTCGTCCAACAGCACCCTCGCCAGTCGAGATCCGATGAATCCGGCGGCCCCGGTTACGACGCACCTTCCGTCCATGTCCGTTCCCTTCGGCGCCAGCGCCGCATCGGGATCTCCGGTGGACGCTCGCGTGACCGAGACATGAGACACCACGCACGTGGCGCCGAGGTGTGGACGATGTGGAGATCGTGTGGAAGTTGGGCCCGGGGTCCCCGATCAGGCCCGGGGAAGTCGCACGGTGAACGTGCTGCCGGCTCCCGGCGAGCTCTCCACGCTGATCGTGCCCTGATGGGCGCGCACCAGGGACGACACCACCGCGAGTCCGATCCCGCTGCCCGAGGTGTCGCGCGAGCCCGCTCCTCGGAAGAACCGCTCAAAGATGTGCGCCCGCTCGTCCTCGGGGATGCCTCGGCCCGTGTCAGCGACGACGAGGGCGCATCCTCGTTCATCGCTCGAGACCGTGATCCACACGCTGCCCTCGGGTGGGGTGAACTTGACCGCGTTCGACAAGAGGTTCACCACGACCTGCTCGAGGCGGGCCGGGTCCCCACGCACCATCGCCGGATTGAACTGGACCTCCAGGTTGACGCCCTTGGCGACGTAGCGCGGTGCGAGGCGGGCCGCGGCGTTCGAGGCGACACGCGCCAGATCGACGGTTTCGAGGTTGAGGGTGAGGCCCGCGGCTTCTGCCGACGAGAGCACGCTCAGGTCCTCGACGAGGCGATTGAGCTGCTCGAGCTCCTCGCCGAAGGCGCCGATTGCCTGCTGGTCGAGCTCCACGACTCCCATCGAGATGCCCTCGATCTGGGCCTGCAGGACCGAGAGGGGAGTACGCAGCTCGTGCGCCAGGTCAGCGACCAGCGTGCGGCGCAAGTGGTCCTCGTTCTCGAGCTTCTCCGCCAGGCCGTTGAAGGCGGTCGCCAGCTCGGCGACCTCGCCGGATCCGCGGACGTTCGTCGCGCGGCTGGAGTGATCGCCCGCGGCGAGCCGGCGAGTCGCCAGGGTCAGGGAACGCAAGGGTCGCACGAGCCAGCGCGAGCCGAAGATAGCCGTGGCCAGGGCGATGATCAGGGCGAGCCCCGAGGCCAGCGCCAGGGACTGCTCGATGGAGCGACGGAATCGGGCCTCCTCGGGAAGCAGCCCTGAAGCGGGAAACGAGAGCGACGCCATGGCGACCGTGCGGCCATTGGCTGTGACCGGCACCGTACGGGTCGGTCCTCCGCCCGAGGGCGGGTCCAGCGACACGAAGATGCGTCCGTTCACCCGCACGGTCAGGCCGAGACCCATCGCCTGGGCTAGCTCGGTGGAGGGTGTCAGGTCGGAGGGCTTCCAGTCGCGGTCGCGCAAGTAGGCGGTGCGGATCGAGGTGACGAGGGCGGCGGTGCTCGTGCGCTCGTTGTCGTTGCCCGCGCTGGTGATGTCGCTGTCGGTGAGCAGCACGGTCGCCACGGCCAGTGCGATCACCGACGTCATGGCGATCAGCATCGAGCCGATCGCCAAGCGACGCCCGACGGGTCCGAGCCACTCGGAGCGACGATCCTCGCGAGGGGCCGTCATGAGCCGTCTCGACGAGGCATGAGCCGGTATCCGATGCCGAGCACCGTTTCAATGATGAGCGGGTGCGCCGTGTCCTCGCCGAGCTTGCGTCGCAGGTTCTTCACGTGTGAGTCGATCACGCGCTCGTAGCCCTCCCACTCGTAGCCGCGCACGGCGTTGACGAGCTCGTAGCGTGAGAAGACGCGCCCGGGAATCCTCGCCAGCTCAGAGAGCAATCCCCACTCAGTCGGCGAGAGATTGACTGCGACACCCCGCACCCGCACCTCGTGCTGGTCGTCGTCGATCTCGAGCAGTCCGGCTCCGAAGGAGCGCTGGTGAGATCCCTCATCGACGCCCCGTCCCCGGCGCAGCATGGCCAGGACGCGCAGTATGAGCTCGCGGGGGCTGAACGGCTTCGTCACGTAGTCATCGGCGCCGAGCTCCAGTCCACGGATGCGGTCTTCTTCGCTGGACATGGCGGTCAGGATGAGAACGAGGACGTCGGACCCGCGGCGCAGCTCTCTGACTAGATCGAGACCCGAGACATCGGGCAGCCCGAGGTCGAGCACGACGAGGTCTGGCTCGGCATGTGTCGCCAGAGCCAGGGCCTCGGACCCGGAGGCAGCGGTGAAGACTGTGAGGCCCTCTCGTTCGAGGAAGGAGCGGATGAGCTCGCGGAGCTTGCTCTCGTCCTCGACAACCAGGACTGTGGGTGACACGATTCCTCCTGGACCCTGTGGCGTTGGATCCTTTCGCGGGGTTCGGACAGCGTTCGCTCGCACTCCGCACGCAATGACCATAATGTGACTGGAGGAGAGTCTTGGTTTACTTGCCCCGCAACATAACAAGCTCTGCACAAGACCCCATGAGTCCTGGTGGACGGCCTCGCGGTATGTTGACAGAGAATCACCAGCCCTACGTCGCGTATGGCTCGCGCATCTATTCGGGCTACGGCGGCGTGGATTCTCATGCGCCGGCAGAGCTCGCGCGTCTACCGATCTCGGCGCCCATGCGAGTATTCATGTCACATGCTGGGGACCGACACCAGGTCAATCTCAAATACCTGAAACAGACAACCTGAACTAGCGTCGTGCCCTGTCAAAACTCTTATAGCGCGAAAACAGAAGCCAAGTAGAAGAACGCGCACCCTATGAGAGCGCCCGACCATTCAACGTCTGGCACGATGGCTCATCTGGAGACCTCACATCGGAAGTGGAAGTCGGGACAAATAGTGCCCAGGTCACACGCCTAGGAACTGCCGTGCACTTGAGAGATCCTCACTACAGAAAAAGTTTTGGATTACACTTCACCACCAACACATGCTTCTTAATGAAACACACCCGATCATGCTATTCAGCGATCTTTAAAAACTACAATCCAACCAAGTGGCGCAAGGAATCCGGCTAAAGCTCGTTTTCATTCCCGAGAAACAGAAAAGCCAGACACTACTCGCAGCCGAGACACTCGACACTCATGAGACTTCCTACAAAACAACTGATAGCGGCGGCGGGACCCCTCATCCGCACTCCCCCTTGCTGGCCGACGCGTGAAAGTTTGCAAGATCCCTGGTCGACGCAGACGCAGAGATCAGCAGTAGGAGATGAATCACATGACGACCGTGAATCCTCTGGGCCCTGGTCACCTAGCAAAAAAGACCTTGCCTTTGCGCTCGCTCTTCTCCTATACGTCACTTGGTTCATTCACCTGAGTCTTCTATTGTACGACTCATATCAGTCACCCCCATTTGATCTCGCAATATTTGATCAAGGAATGTGGCTAACAACCCACCTTCACAATCCATTTATTACCATTAATGGACGAAACCTATTTGGAGATCATGCATCATATATCCTCCTGCTAATTGCACCCTTGTATCGCTTACTTCCTGAGCCGCAGGGACTGCTGATTATTCAGACACTAGTCTTTGCCAGTGGTTCAATACCCATCTATGTACTTCTCAAGCGACGAGCGAGCGATAGCATAGTCGCCACAGCCGTTGCGGTCTCCTTCTTGCTAAATCCTATTCTTCAAAATGGAAACATTGATCAGTTTCATCCAGAAGCGTTCTTGGCACCACTTGTTAGCCTTGCAATATATGCCATATTCGAAGAAAACACAACTCTCTTCGTCTCTACTGTAATACTCATTCTTTTGGTAAAAGAAGATACATCACTTATCACAATACCACTGTCAATTTGGTTTGCAATGCGCCGCGATAGACGAATTGGTCTTCTCGCCGCAACTGGCAGCACCATTTATGCCATGCTCACGAATTGGCTTCTGATGCCGCTAGTACTTGGAACGACCAGTTTCTATACAAGACGTATTCCCTTTGGCGGTGTTAGCGGGCTAATTGCTGTGACCGTCGGAAAGCCATTACTACTAATACACTATCTTCTATCCCAGAATCGTCCATACTTTTTGTGGCAACTTGGCAGTACTGTTGCATTTTTATTTCTCGCAGCTCCGGGAGCGATACTAGTTGCAATGCCGCTTGCTGCTGAGGATATTATTAGCAATTTGGGAACGATGCATACGATTCACTGTCAGTACACAATTGCATTCGTGCCAATTCTACTAATGTCAGTAGCCTACGTTGTTTTGCGCTCAAGTTCCAAACGGGAGAAGAGACTTGTTGCATGTACGGTGCTGTTTGGCGCGCTAACTACTAGCTTCTTTTGGGGGCACCTGCCATTTTCACTAAATCGGGCTACTGCCGTTCCTTCCACTACGGTGGCGGCGATGTCATATGTAGCTCGAGGGCTTCCGGCCAACGCCGGAGTCGCGGCGTTTGGTCCATTTGTTCCTCACTTGGATCATCGCTCGCAAATTTACGTGTGGCCAAATCCGTTTCTGGCACAGAACTGGGGGGTGCGGCCGACTCCAGTGCCATTACCTGACAGTTATGAGCTCCACTTCGTCCGGAAAATTGATTACCTGCTACTTCCCGTTAACCCAGGATATCTGGGTAGGTTAACGTTTGTGAATCGCGTGTTGAGTCACTTTAGCTTAATCCGATCACGAGGTGGGTTTGGTCTTTATCGGCGAAATCCTTAACTAGCTGATTGTTGGTGCATGTCCTTCCATGGTTATTGAACTATTTGTGTTGAAGTGGGAGCAAGTGGCACGAGAAATTTGTTTCAGGAGTTGAAGATTCTAATTCAGACATTCGTCGCCGCCCGCGCTGGTATTTTGGCCAAGTCGGCGGAGTCTCTGTGGGTGAGATTCCCGCAGTGCCGGCGGAGTAGGTTCATAAATAGTTGGGCTCTCGTTAAGCAAAATTGTTGATCGTGTCAGTTGGTCCGGGCGGCTTTGGATGATTGGTTGGAGGTTGCAGTCTCAGCATATTGATACCTGACTGGATCATCTGCCTCGGACGGAATGTGGCCCATTGTGGCAGGCTGACGTGATTTGTAGTGAGTTTGGAGTGGGCGGTTCAGGTGGCAGGGCTGAAGACCGGTCGAGAGTGTTAGAGGACGAAGAAGTCCAACACCTCACTCACGCAAGCGAGTGAAAGTCAATGGCAAAGTTGTCGCTCAGCGGCCAAGGGACTAGACGGAAATTTCATTGTGGTCCATGTCAGGCTGTGCTCAATGTTGGTCCAGATTGTGGACCAGCTCAGCGGGGCGTCAATGGCTCTTAGGTAGCCGGACAGCGGCTGGCAGGAGATAGCTCTTCGCTCTATGGCGAGAACATGAGTGAGTTTTGATATTGCCGGGGCCCGCTCAGCGAATCTGGCCAACATCCAAGTGTTATCAGTTATGTCTGCCGTTCCGGGTGTACGGTGACCCGTCAGGATGAAATGGGACCCGATTGGATTAGATAGTCCGAAGTTGTCGAAGATGTATACGTCGGGACCTGCCGCGACTGACCAGATGCCCAGTGAGGGTGCATTGGCGAATACAACTTCGGGAAGCGGTGATCGAGCTGGCGTTTCAAATGTTGTCCAACCTCCGGGGCCCATCAGGCCACAGTGACACACTGAAACAATTTGACCGCCCAAGCGTTCGTGGCGCAGCTTATTAGCAAGGATTTGGTCGGCGTGGCCGTGTTGGAAGTTCCATGTCTTTGCGTAGTTCGTAAGTTCGACTGGGTTGAGATTCTGGGAGCTGGCTATATAGACCTGTCGTTCGTTAGTGATGCCGTATTGATTAATGATGATAGACGGATATCGAAAAAATATCAGACTTACTACTGACCAAGTCAGTAAAAAGGTAAGAGGAAGCCGGCGCTCCAAGGGCTCACCGAGATCTAGCCACGAAAGTATGGAAAGCAGAAAGAACCCCGGCAGAAACATTCGTGCGTGCATGAAGTCGCCACCAATTGCAACAACGTAGAGGCCATCCAAAATCGCACCACAGGCCACGATCGTGATAATCGCAGCTTCTAGACGGAGCCCGTACTTCCACCATCGAATGAGACGTGAAGTCAAAACGACACCGAGGATGAGTCCTGGAATCCACAGGTAACTGGAATGCAGAAAGTCCTCAAGGTATAGAAGTCCCTGGGAAGGTTCGAGAGAAAAGCCAGATTTAGCGAGCGCAGTATTTGGAACTAGGAGACCAAAGTATGCAATTCGGAAGAGCTCAGATGCCAATGGGACTGCAAGGAAAGACACAAGAAGCGCAACGGCACGGCCCCTGCTTAGTCTGCGTCTTTGACCTTCGATTAGGAGTAGGGACGCAAAGAAACAGATAGAGAAGAATCCCGCATCAGGCCGAATCAGAACACCGAGTCCAAAGAGTGCCGCGGACGTTTTGTAGATTTGGGCTCCCCCTGCCGGGAGATGGCGCACGAGCGCCCACCAAGATAGGCCAAGCCAGCCGAAGAGAAGTCCAGTCTCGAGCCCCGACGTGGAGAACCACCACATTGCGTCAATGGACGCCACCACGATGGCACCGGTCGGGACAACGAGACCCAAGGAGATCGGACGTGCGAATCGAACCGTTGCAAGGGTTCCCACAATCACGCCCAACGTTGTAAAGAAGATGCCCAGCACTACCATTGCCGTCTCCGTCGTGACCCATGGGAGTGCAAATCGCGCGATGCTTAGGACGATGATCCAAAGCGGGTTTGTATATGCTTCGACTCTCTCACCAACATTGAAGACGGGTCCGTGTCCAGCGACGATGTTGTTCACGACTCGTAAATCGATGAAGGCATCATCGGTGATCCACCGATGCGAGATCGCCATCACGACCAGGATGGTGGTTGGCGAGATGATGACGAGCGTGGTGCGCCAGAATCTGTACGTTGGCCCAGTGAAAGGCAAATTCGCCGGTCTATCGTCCTTGTTGGAACGTTGTTCGCCGGGATCGTGAGGATTGGTCGTGTGAAAGTTGAATGTCGTCGAGTCAAGTAGTCGCCGCAAAGATGCCCCTATACCTTGTGGCGTGAGTCACTCGCCCTGTTTACTATTTCAGCGCGATCCGGGGTACTCACGTGGGATGCGTGAAGAGTAATTGGCAGCGGATGGGAGTACTTCAGGCCAGTAGACCTTTTAGCCTGTCTCAGAGATAGCTTCCACATCACCGCTTCTGCTATGAGTTACTTGCCATGCTCTGAACCGCCCCAAGATTCCTGGAGACCGTGACCTGCCCCACGAAAAGTTTCCTTCTAGCTTCTTGAATTCGGGCCTTGATGAAAGGCGCCATTCATGCCGCGTGCCTATCCAGCTGAGTTCCGGCGCCGAGCGATGGCGCTTGTTGAAGCCGGGCAGTCCGTTGCCAAGACGGCTGCGGATCTCGACATCATCGACAGCGCCCTCTACCACTGGATGAAACAGGACAAGGTCGACCGAGGAGTGATCCCCGGTCGAACGATGGTCGAGTCCAAGGACTTGCGCCGGGCCCGCCGGCGGATCCGCGAGCTCGAAGCCGAAGTGGAGATCCTGCGTCGAGCCAACGAGCTGCTCGGATCGGACGCCAAGCGCCCAAAAGGATCCACCCGGTGATCGACGTGCTCGTCGGCGCTTAGGTCACCATCAAACAGTGCACTCGAGTGCTCAACGTTTCCTCCCAGAGCTACTACGCCTACCGTCGTCGTCCCCTGTCGCCCACGATGATGCGCCGCGAGTGGCTCACGGCGCTCATCAAGGAGGTCCACGCCGCCTCTCGCGGCAGCAACGGCTCTCGGCGGGTCCACGCCGAGCTGACCAAGGGCCGCGGGATCCACGTGAGTGTCAATCTGGTGACGGTCCTCATGCACAACGCCGGAAGTGCCGGACTTCCCGGCCCCGCGAAGGTCAAGAGGATCAAAGGCACGCCCACGAGCGACGATCTCGTCGAGCGCCAGTTCGCCCACAGCGACCTTGACGAGCTCTGGGTCACGGACATCACGGAACATCGCACGCGCGAAGGAAAGGTCTTCTGCTGCTGCGTGATGGACACGTGCAGCCGGCGCATCGTTGGCTGGTCCATCGACACGGTTCAGGACTCTCAGTTGGTCGTGATCGCTCTCGACGTGGCGATCAAGCAGCGACGGACCAAGCTCGGCGGCATCGTTCACGCGGACCACGGCGTTCAGTTCACCTCGTGGTCCTTCACCGAGCGAATACGTGACGCTGGGTTGTTACCTTCCTTCGGCTCGGTCGGCGACGCGTTTGATAACGCGATGATGGAGAGCTTCTGGTCGAGTATGCAGATCGAGCTGCTCGACCGCAAGCGCTGGAGAACCCGCCTCGAACTCACCAACGCCATCTTCGACTACATCGAAGTGTTCTACAATCGCCAGCGGCGCCACTCGAGCATCGACGACGTCTCACCGGTCGAGTTCGAGCTGTCGCTGACCCACCAGACTGCCTGAACTCAACAGGTGAAGTGGAAACAAAGCCTGGGGCAGGTCACGGTCTCCAAGATTCTTGGGGCGGTTCAGGGATTTGCTAGTGTGATCAAGGAAAGAGTTACTAGAGCTAATAGGGCTTAGCGGCTCGGCGATGTCGTTCATGAGTGGATAAGGTTTGAACATCATGGATAATTCGTTACATGAGATGCTCGGCGGAGTGTGGGTCGAGCAAATCAACGCAGATCCTGTTTACATAGTTGTGTGTTCCTGTTCGCGACTGGGATCGCTCGTCAATTTTGAAGAGTCAGGTCCAGGCGCCGAAGAGAGAGCAGTTGCTAGGTGGCGTACTCACGCAGGAGTGAGAGAAGAAGGCGATTGAGTAAGGGTCGCCCGGATCTAATTGACTGACTTGATTTGAAGTCAAAGTTATCCTCCTACAGGGGGCAACTGGGAAGTTCAAACTTGGAAAGTTTTGGACGCGAAATATACAAGTCAAGTCAAGTACACATACGCCAGGGGTACGTTCGCTAGTAAGTCTTGCCGACTCGCATTGCGAGAGTCCATTTACTTTCTAGCGAGCGGCTCTCCTAGATCGATAAGCGCACAATAATTGTCGGGGATCGTCAAACCTGCGTTCGAACCGTATCTTCTCGCTGTTTGAGTATGACCGAACTACCGGAACTAACGCTTGTAAGCGTCGGCTTCCTTGGGACTCCCTTGAGCATCATAGAGGGCAGCAAGGGCGCTGTAAATGGGGACCATATCAGGGTGTTCGGAGGGCAAGGTCCGGCGCATTAAGTCAAGTAACTCGAGTAATACAGGCTCAGCTTCGCTGAGGCGACCCTGAGACTCGTAGAGCAGGGCGAGTGAAAGAAGGGCAGTGGCGAAGTTGAGGTAGTTGGGGAACTTCCCGGCTCTGCAAATCTTCCGAGCCTCGACAAGAAGCGGCTCGGCCTCATCGAAGCGGACTTGGTCCTGATAGAGAATGCCAAGATGGAGGAGAATCAGGCCGATCTTGGGGTGACCGGGGCGCCACGCGTGTCGGCCGATTTCCAATGCCTCGAGTAGGAGCGGCTCGGCCTCTCTGAAGCGCTTCTGAGCCCTGTAAAGCGCACCGAGACTGCCGAGGAGCTCAGCGACGGTGGGGGGGCTCGGGAACGGGACGGATCGAGCGTTTTGAAGTGCCTCGAGTAGGAGCGGCTCGGCCTCTCTGAAGCGCTTCTGATCCCTGTAAAGCGCACCGAGGTTGCCGAGAGCAACATTGATTTCGGAATGACCGGGGCGTAGTGCTAGCCGGTCGATCTTGATCGCCTCGAGCAGGAGCGACTCGGCCTCCTCGAAGCGACCTTGATCTTTGAAAAGCACTGCAAGGTTATTGAGAGCCCTTCCGATTCGGGGGTGGCATGGGGGCAAGGCAGTTTGCAGGATGTCGAGTGCTTCTCGGAATAGCGACTCGGCTTCCCCTAGTCGCCCTTGACTTTCGTAGACTGCGGCGAGGTCGGTGATGTCGGCAGCAATGATCGTGTCGGAGGGAGGATGAGCCACCCGATAGATTTCCTGAACCTCACCGAATAAGACTTCCGCTAGTTCGAAGTGTCCCTGGTCTCGGTAGAGTGCAGCGAGGTTTCGGAGGGCACTGGCGATAAGGGATCCGCCTATCCTCGGGGAGGCGGCACGAGCAATTCCTAAAGCCTCGCGGAGTAGCGGCTCGGCTTCATCTAGTCGTCCCTGTTTGTGAAAGAGAGAGCCGAGTTTGTCGAGGCTCGATGCGATATGTGGGTCGTCTGGGGAGAGGCCAGCTCGACAAACCTCGACGGCCTCGCGGAGTAGCGGCTCGGCTTCATCTAGTCGTCCCTGCGATTGGTAGACACTCGCAAGACTCGTAAGACCAAAGGCGATGTTGGGATTGTCTGGGGGGAGGTTGGCGCGGTCCGTCTCCAGCAGAGCAATATCCCACGCCTCGGCCAGCATGAGGAAGTTCAAGTTATCTAGCCATATCCCCAAGAAAAGGATGGCCTTGAAGCCGTAGGTGTCCGAGGTTGTTGCCACTCCGAGTCGCTTCCAAGATTCGCCAATCGCGACGACCTCGGGACTCATCTCGGCTCGCCCAGCCCCGAGCAACGTGAGGGCTCGCGAGAGTAGCGCTGGGTCCTCCTCCCAGAGGGCCGTGACTCGGCCCGGCTCACGGAGTAGCTGAACGAGGCGGTCGTGGTCCGCCAATTCGACCAACTGATGGGCGCGCTCGGCGATGTCCTCGCCGGTATCGGCTTCGCTGAAGGCGATGAGCGATTCACGCCAGGCGGGCATGTTCTCGTCGATGAGCAAGGGAGCGGCGAGAGCGGCGTGCATGAGTGAGTGCCGACCGTTGTCAATGAGACTGAAGACGCCGAGACGCACCCAGAGGGGACTCATGACGAGGTCGGTAAGTCGTGCCTGTCCGGTGGCGGGGTCGATGGGGTCTCCCTCCTCGGCTAAGAGTGCGCGGAGTTGCGGATAGGTGAGACCTCGGCGCGACGCGACGGCGAGACCGCCGGCTCGACTTGCGAGTCCGGGGTGGATGTGTGCGAAGTCCTCGTTCATCTCGGCGAGGACGGTGAGGAAGAGTCGTCCCGTATCACCCGAGGCGAGCAGGGACGCGACGCGCTCTCGTAGTGAGTCGTAGTCGGCGTGCAGGTGCAACTCGTCGAGCACCAGGCGTAAGAACAACGGCACCGCACTCGCCGGATCGTGAACCAGGTTTTCGAGCAGGTCCTCATCGAGGCTTCTTCCGTGGCGCCTGAGGTGCGCGACGATGAGTTCGCGTCGACGTCTTTCTTCGAGGTTCGGGACCGACATGGTGTGCCACGTCGAACGCGGTGGCGTGATTAGGTCGGGGGTCGCTGAGACGACCAGGCAGCATCCCTCGGGCACAAACAGGTCATCGAGTCGTGCGAGAGACGTAGGAATGTCATCGAGGACGTTGAGGGCGTCGAGAACCACGACAACGTTGACTGCAAGGCACCGGGCCACCTCACTCATCACGAGGGGCAGTACGTCCCAGCGTGCCTCGTCGCCGTCTGGGAGTTCACTCGTCACCTTTCCGGTCGCGACGAGTTCGTCGAGCACCCTCTCGCGCCAGGCGCGTAGAGAGCGGTCCCCGGCAGCGCCTATGTAGTGGGCGAGGACGAGTGCGTCACGTTCGCTCGTCGCGTAGTGGGCGAGTAGGGCCGATTTGCCGTAGCCGGAGGGAGCGCTGACCCAGACTCGCCTGGCTCGCGGGCTCACTTCGGCGGATTCGGTCGTGATCGTCGTAGCGAGTGTGGCGTCCAGCGTGGCGTCGGCGATGTAGTCGATCAGGCGTGAGGTGCCGTATGCGCGGTGGGCGAGGTGCACGCGCTGGATCGGTGTGAGCGTGTCGGTCGAGGGGAAGAGCCGATCGAGCCCGTCGAGGAGGAACTTCTCCGCGGCCGAGCCGAAGCCGTCGAGGTCGCGGTAGTCCTCGCGGACGTCGGGGTGGTACTTATCGAGCCAGTCTTTGAGGGCGGCGAGAGAACTCGCCCCCGAGTCCTCCGTCGTGCCGTCGCCGTCATTTGGATCCGTGCGCGCGAACTCCGCGCTGAGTGCCGGGTCGCGTCTGAAGACCTTGGCCACCCAAGCTCGGCCCTTCGGCACGTCCTCGAGGGCGAGGCGCAACTCGAATTCGGTAGCGCTCACTCCCCTCGCGAGCCCGTCCTCAATGCGTTCACGGTATTCCTGGTCGCTCCGCGCCATGTAGGCGGAGAGAACTTCGTGCGTGGGGACCCAGCCGTAGCGCTCGCCGAGCAGGGCAATGAAAAACGGGGGAAAAGAACGTGCCCGGTCAACCTCGCGTAGGCAGATCTCAAGGGTTTGCCCGTTGCTCGCTTCGGCTTCGCTCACCCCCCAACGCAGGTCCACTTCACTGAAGGCAACCTGACGGCGTCGGCACTCGGCCGCCACCACCGGGAAGACCCTGCTCGCCAGGACGTGACGCTCGCGGGCCATGTCACGGAACGTCGAAGAGACGAAGACTCGGATCTCGCGTGCTCGTGAGGGATCGGGAACAGAAGATGGCTCGTCCACGACACCCCCCGGGAACGCTCTTGAGTGGATGATAGTGAGATGCGTGCGGGTGCGCTAGGGGGGGGCAACGATGGAAATGATTGAGGTTCAAGATAGATGGCGAAGAATGCGGCTTAACTCGGTCGCGCCGCGCGTGACAGTGCGCGGACGGTGTGATACTCGTGAAAATGCCGAGATATGCCGGGGAGGTCACCATGGCGCGTCACTTCGGGCTAGAAGACGCTCGTATTCCTGTGATGATTGGTGTGACGGGCCACCGTGACGTGCGCGACGTCAACCATGCTCGAAGTCAGGTTGAAGATCTTCTCGCGGCGATCTGTTCAGCCTTTCCACGCTCCCCGGTCCGGGGCATTTCTTCGCTTGCTGAGGGAGCCGACCGCATATTCGCTCACGCGGTGCTAGATGCCGGCCACACCTTGTTCGCCCCGCTGCCGTTGCCAGTCCACTCTTACGAGGAGGACTTCGATACTGACTCGCGGCGAGAATTCCATGGCCTTCTCGCCCACCCCGCAGTCACACCGTACGTGCTGCCTTTCCTCGAGGGCAACGATGATCTCAACACGCGGACCTACGGGAGAGCTCGGGATCGGCAGTACGCGGGAGCGGGAGTTCACATTGTTCGGCGATGTCACATCTTGGTGGCCCTGTGGGACGGCGTCGATATCGACAAACTGGGAGGCACATCGTGGGTCGTTCGACTGCGTGATCGACCAGTGGAGTTGGAGCGGTACGACCCGCATGAATGGCAAGCGCTGTTTGCGGATCGTAGCCTCGTGGACTTGCCCGAGTTCGGGCTCACGTACCAGATCCCCGTGACACGTATGTCGGGCTCCGAGATCCCGAACTTGGCCGAGCCGTCATGGATTACTCATGATTGGGGACAGGACTGCGATACTAAGACGGACTCGTTCGACCGTCGAGAGCGAGCTTTCTGCGACCTGCGGATGCTCGACGACTACAACTCGCGCGTCTGGTCGTTTGCCGCGGAGGCGGCAGACGATGCTGGAATCGAGGACGTCGCGGGAAACCCGCCCGCCCCAGTGAGCCATCCTCCTGACCTCGAGCACTACCCGGCGGCTGCGCAACTCGACGCTCAGTTCCACCGGGCTGACGACCTCGCTAACAGCGGTATGTCGGGAGTGCGAGGCACTAGCGTGAAGGTCTTCTGGCTCGCCGGGATCATGGCAGTCGTGATCAGTGTCTTCCATGTTTGGCATGGCTGGCCACTACTTGCCGCATACCTGCTGAGTGCCCTCGCGATCACTGCAGAGCTCCGTCGTATGCGTCGGCGTCGTCGCGAAAGTACGGGGGAGCAGGATCGGGCTCTTGCAGAAGCGCTGCGTGTTCAGTTGTACTGGTACCAACTAGGAGTCAGGGAGACCGTGGCGCATCATTACCTTCAGCGGCACCGCAGTGGGATGGGCTGGGTACTGACCGCTCTAGTGGGCGCCGCTCCGCCGCATTCCGAGCCTCCTGACTTCGAAGAATGGAAACGTGTTGGAACCGAATGGCTGAAGGGTCAAGAGGAGTACTACGACCACCGTATCTTCAAGTACCAGAAGAGGGAGTGGAAGCATAATTTGATGGCGCATGCGTTCTTCATTCTGAGTGTGACGGTCGTGGTGAGTGACCTTATTCTCCTCGCGACTCATTCGATTGGCGCGGACTCGACGGTCGAGAAGATCATGATTGGCACACTTAGCCTCGCTGTTCTTAGCGCCGGCTTGGTTAAGGGTTTCCAGGAGGTGACGCTGCACAAGGAAGACATCATCCAATACACCAGGATGTCGTCGCTCTTTGGGACTGTATATGAAAGGACCTGTAACATCGTTGACTCGTACACGGAGACGTCTGCTGATCTCGCGAGACTTCTGCTGACCAATACTGTTCTCAGGGTTGGCAAGGAGGCCCTGCGCGAACACGCCGACTGGGCACTTGTCCACAAGGCCCACGAACCGTCGATGCCCACTGGGTAGGCACGAATTGACTTCGAGTAGCATCGCAGACTACTTAGCCGCAATTTCGTCAGTTGTGCGTAGGATTTGGGTCTGAGTGATGGTTTAACCGAGAATCGCTGTTTCTCTGGCACCGGGAGAACTCGTGGCCGAGGTTGTTTATGTCGTTCCAGGCCGAAATCAAGACTGTTCCCAGTACGGATTGCTTCCTATCACGGTGCACCAAGTATCTGGCTTCAACGCACTGCGCGCAATTGCGGTCACGGGAGATCTTCAGCACTTCTCTCCATCACCTGTTGACGTCCCTTGAAGTGGTGTAATTTCCCCGGTCCTTCGTGAAGGCGGGCCACCGGAGTATTTCTTGATGTGTCCATCCAAGACACGAAGGGAATAC
>JAJXUK010000049.1 GCA_021782915.1 Actinomycetes bacterium
CCGGGGCCTCGACGAGCGCAAGGACCAGAGCTACGTGCTCGGCTTCCTTGACGAAGCCACCATCGAGACGCTCGTGCTGCCGGTGGGCGAGATGACCAAGACCGAGGTGCGCGAGCACGCTCGGCGACTGGGCCTGCGCACCTGGGACAAGCCCGACAGCCAGGACGTCTGCTTCATTGAGGCCTCGAACGGGCGCGCCGCCTTCCTCGGTGCGCGCCTGGCCCTCACGCCCGCGCGGGTCATCGACGCGGCCTCGGGTGAGGACGTCGGAGAGCTCGCGGCGGCCGAGCTGGTCACCGTGGGCCAGCGCCGCGGTGTGGCGCCGGGGCGCGACGGCGAGCGCCGCTACGTGGCGCGCGTGGAACTGGCGACGCGGCGGGTCTTCGTGGACCGCCTCGAGGCAGTGCGCACGAGTCGGGTGCACCTGGAGCAGGCATCGCTGGGCTTTCTGCACGAGCGGCCCCGCGAGGGCGCGCCGGTGCTGGTGCAGTTCAGCGCGCACGGCGCGGCCCAGCCGGCGCGCCTCTGGGTCGCGGGCGCTGCGCGAGTCGAACTCGACGTGCCGGTGCGCCCGGTGGCCGCGGGTCAGTCTGCGGTTTTCTACGACGACGAGGACCCCTCGCTCGTGCTGGGCGCGGGGACCGTCGCGTGAGCGTCTCGCCCGCAGCGCGCGTGGCCGAGCTGCGCGAGCTGATCGCCGAGCACAATCGTGCCTACTACGTGCGCGACGCGCCCGTCATCCCCGACGCCGACTACGACGCGATGGTGCGTGAGCTGCGCTCTCTCGAGGCGGCCCACCCGGAGCTGGCCGAGGTCGGCTCGGTGAGCGAGACGGTGGGCGCGGCGCCCTCGACGACGTTCTCGCCGGTGGTGCACGCCGAGCGCATGCTCAGCCTGGACAACGTCTTCGACGTCGAGGAGCTGCGCGCCTGGGCCGGGCGCGTGGCGCGCGGACTCGAGCGCGACGAGGCCGAGATCGACTTCGCCGTCGAGCCCAAGATCGATGGGCTGGCCCTGGCTATCACGTACCTCGACGGTGACTTCCTGCAGGCCGCCACGCGCGGTGACGGCACGGTCGGCGAGGACGTCAGCCTCAACGTGGCCACGATCGGAAGCGTTCCGGCGCGCATCGGCGCGCGCGGTCGTGTCGAGGTGCGCGGTGAGGTGTACCTGTCACTCAAGGACTTCGAGGCGCTCAACGAGGCCCAGCGCGCACGCCGCGAGCGCGAGTTCGCCAACCCGCGTAACGCCGCGGCCGGCAGCCTGCGCCAGAAGGACCCGGCCGTCAGCGCCTCGCGGCCCCTGTCGTTTCTCGCCTACCAACTCCTCGGGGACGAGAGATCGTTTCTCACGTACCACGAGACGATCGACCAGTTGGGCGAGTGGGGCTTCACGGTGGCCGCCGAGCGTGCCGTTCTTCGGGGCACCGAGGCCATGCTCGAGCGCTCCAGCTGGTTCGAGGGCCATCGCCACGACCTGGGATACCAGATCGACGGCGCGGTGGTGAAGCTCGACGACCTGGCCCAGCGGCGGGCCCTCGGGGCGACGTCGCGGGCCCCGCGCTGGGCCGTGGCGCGCAAGTTCGCCCCCGAGGAGCGCTCGACGCACCTGCTGAGCATCGAGGTCTCCATCGGTCGTACGGGTCGCGCCACGCCCTACGCGGTGCTCGAACCGGTGCTGGTCGCGGGCTCGACGGTCTCGCTGGCCACGCTGCACAACGAGGACCAGGTCGCGCTCAAGGACGTGCGACCGGGCGATCTGGTCATCGTGCGCAAGGCCGGCGACGTCATCCCCGAGGTCGTCGCGCGCATCCCGGAAGAGGGCGTCGAGCGCGCCGCGCCCTGGGTCTTTCCCCGCGAGTGTCCCGACTGTGCCGGAGAGCTGGTGCGCCGGGCGGGCGAGTCCGACACGTACTGTGTGAACCCGCGCTGTCCGGCCCAGCTGATGCAGCAGGTCATTCACTTCGCTTCGCGCGGGGCCCTGGACATCGAGGTTCTGGGCGAGCAGCGCGTGGCCCAGCTGCTGCACGAGGGTCTGATCGGTGACGTCGCCGATCTGTACACGCTGGAGCCCGAGCAGCTCGCGCCCCTCGAGGGCTTCGGCGAGGTCTCGGCGAGGGCCCTGGTGGGCGCGATCGAGAACTCGAAGTCCCAGCCACTGAGCCGACTCCTGGTGGGTCTGGGGATCCGTCACGTCGGCCCGGTCGCGGCGCGGGCCCTGGCCGGCACGTTTCAGACCTACGACGCGCTGGCGTCGGCCGAGCGCGAGCGGCTCGAGGCCGTCGAGGGCGTCGGCCCGGTGATCGCCGAGTCGCTCTACGTCTTCGTGCGCGAGCCCGAGGTGCTCGAGCGCATGCGACGCCTCTCCGAGGCGGGGCTCGCCCTGGCCGAGCCGGTGACGCGCTCGGCGGGCACGGCCCTGGCCGGCAGGGCGGTCGTGGTGACCGGTGCGCTGACTGGCTACTCGCGTGAGCAGGCCGAGGCCGCCGTGCTGGGCGCCGGGGGCACCTCGCCGAGCGCGGTGTCGGCCAAGACGTACTGCGTCGTGGTCGGTGAGGCGCCCGGAGCCTCCAAGCTCGCGCGCGCGAGAGAGCTTGGAGTGCCGCTGGTGCCGGGTGAGGAGTTTGAGAACTTGCTGCAAAGCGGCACCTGGCGCAGCACCCTGACCTAGCCTCATCAGTAGGGTAATGAGCGATGATGCCGACGACCTTTGCGCCTGATCACGTCCTGGTGGGCCGTTACCGCATTATTGACCTGATTGGCGTGGGTCACACGGCGGAGGTCTACCGGGCCGAGGACCTGACCCTGCACCGCACCGTGGCGGTGAAGATCCTGCTCAACCGGTGGGCGGCGCACGAGGACGTGCGCCGCGCCTTTCGCGATCAGATCATTCGTGCCGCCACCCTGAGCCACCCCAACGTCGCGCGGGTCTTTGACGGCGGCCAGGAGTCCGGGTCGATCTTCGTGGTCACCGAGTACCTCGCCGGCGGATCCCTCGAGGACCTGCTGATCTCGGGCCGACACCTGACCGTCGAGGACGCCGCACGCCTGGGCCGCGACGTGGCCGGCGCGCTGGCCTACCTGCACGCCAACGGCGTCGTGCACGGGGGACTCTCGCCCAAGAAGCTGCTCTTCGACGACCAGGGCCGCGTACTGGTCTCGGACGTGTCCCTGGTGGGCCTGGCCAGCGAGTACCGCGGCGCGCCCAGCCTGGACCAGGCTCGCTACCTCGCGCCCGAGCAGGCCAGCGCGCTGGCGGCCCAGCCCAACTCGGACGTCTACGCGCTGGCACTCATCCTCTTCGAGGCCGCGACTGGCACGTCGCCCTTCGAGTCCCTGAGCGCCGACGCGATCGCCCGGGCCCACCAGACGACGCCGCTGCCCGTGCGGGCCGAACTGGGCAGCCTCGACATGCTGCTGGCCCAGGCGACGATCCCGGATCCTCTCCTGCGCATTGACGCCGAGCAGTTCGCGATTCGCCTGACGGCGGTGGCCGACGCGAGCCCGCTGCACATCGACGCACCCGGCGCGCCCGCGCCGCTGCTCGCCCAGTTCAGCCAGCCCGAGCGGCGCTCGTCGATCGGCTTTCGGCCGCCGTCGGCGGGCGAGATCGTCGGCGGGGCCCCGGGCCCGCGCCACATCCGCAGCACCGACGTGACCCGCCCGGCCGAGCGCGCCCTGGCGATGGCCGACGGCGCGGGCCCGCCACGTCTGCGCCGCCTGGGCTTTTTGATCCTGGCCATCGTGATCCTCGCGGGTGCGGCCGGGGCGGCCGTGGTGTGGAAGTCCGGCCTCTTCAACCAGTCCCACACCATCCCGTCACTGGTCAGCGTGGACTATCGCCAGGCCGGCCAGCTGCTCAAGGCCGACGGCTTCACGCTGAGCGTCTCGGCGCACCAGAACTCCGCCACCGTGCCGGTGAACCAGATCATCTCCCAGTCCCCGGCCGCGGGCTCCTCGGCCAAGGCCGGCCAGGTGATCAGCGTGACGGTCTCGGACGGGCCGGTGATGGTGACGCTGCCGACGAACCTGGTGGGTGAGGACTGCACGAGCGCCACGGCCCAGCTCAGCGCGCTGCATCTGACCGCCGTGTGCCCCTCGAGCGCGGCCGTGCACAGCGCGAGCGTGCCGGCCGGACACGTGGTGCGCGTGACCTATCACGCGACCGCGAATCCGACCTCGGTGCCGCGTGGCTCGACCCTGACCCTGGTGCTCAGTGGTGGGCCGGCGCCCGTGAGCACGACGAGCGCGCCCACGGGGGGCACCAGCTCGACGACCACGACGAGCGCACCGGGCACGACGAGCACCACGACGGCGGCGACGGGCCCACGCCCGGTGCCCAACGTGATCGGCATGAACTACTCGCAGACCTTCGCGGCCTTCAAGAAGGCCCAACTCTTCTTCAGCACGCGCGGGCCGCTGGCCGGCACGAAGAAGTGGACCAAGGTCGTCTCGGAGATCCCGGCCGCGGGCACGATGGTTCCGTGGCGCTCCACGATCACCCTGAACGTGCGGTGAGCTGCGAACTCTGTGAGGCCGCACCGCTGACGCGGCGCTACTTCGAGAATGAGCAGTGCTGGATCGCCGACTGCGAGATCTGCCTCGTACCCATGGTGGTGTGGCGCGAGCACGACGTCGCGCCGCCCGAGCCCGTGCGCGCCGCTCTGCTGGGCTGGCTGGGCGCGATCGCCGATGACGAGCTCGGTCGGGCCGCGTGGTACGCCGACGAGCACATGCGCAACATCCCGGACCACTACCACGCGCACGCCCGGCGACGTCGCGCGCTGTCTTAGGCGGGCGGGGGACCTCGGTACAATCACGGTTACCTGCGAGTAGGGAGGCACCATGGGTGCGCTGGAAGGTCGTGTCGCGATCATCACGGGGGCCGGACGGGGCATCGGGCGCGAGCACGCGCTGCTCTTTGCGGCCGAGGGCGCCAAGGTCGTGGTCAACGACCTGGGCGGGAACCTGGACGGCTCGTCCAGCGTGGCCAGCCCGGCCGAGGAGGTCGTCGCCGAGATCCGCGCGATGGGTGGTGAAGCGATCGCGAACCACGACAACGTCGCCGACTGGGAGGGTGGCCAGCGCCTGGTCGCCTCGGCCGTGGAGACCTTCGGCGACCTGCACGTGCTCGTCAACAACGCCGGGATCCTGCGCGACCGGGTCCTGGTGAACCTGTCCGAGGACGACTGGGACTCGGTCATCAACGTGCACCTCAAGGGCCACTTCGTGCCCACGCGCCACGCCGCCAGCTACTGGCGCGAGCGCGCCAAGGCCGGGCATCCGGTCAAGGCGGCCATTGTCAACACCTCCTCGACCTCGGGTCTGCTCGGCAACGTGGGCCAGTCGAACTACGGCGCGGCCAAGGCCGGCATCGCCGCCTTCACCGTCATCATCGCCGAGGAGCTGGGCCGCTACGGCGTGCGCGCCAACGCGATCGCCCCGGCCGCGCGCACGCGCATGACCGAGTCCACCCCGGGCCTGTCCGACTACGTCGTCAAGCCCGCGGACGCGGCCGTCTTCGACGTGTGGGACCCGGCGAACGTCTCGCCGCTGGTGGCTGCACTGGCCGCCGAGGACTGTCCGGTGACCGGCCAGGTCTACTTCGTCCAGGGCGGCACGGTGCGCCGCTTCCAGAACTGGACGATGACCGAGACCCTGGAGAAGCCCGAGCGCTGGGACGTCTCCGAGCTGCTCGAGCGCCTGCCGAGCCTGGGCGGGTGAGCGAGCCGGGCCTCGACCGAGAGGATCCCGAGGGACTCCTCAACGCCAGGACGGACCCCGGAGGCGTGGCCTTCGGCACACTGGGCACCGAGGCCGGATCGGACCTGAACTGGTTCCTGCTGCTGCGCGAGCGTCTGCAGGTGCGCGCGGCGAGCTCGAGCCGACACTCCTGGTGGGTGCTGTGGGCGCTGCTGGCCGGCCTGCTGGCCCTGAACTTCACCTTCACCGTCTTCATCGTGGCCCTGCCGAGCGTGGCCGGCCAGCTGCACACCTCGGTCACGGTGCTGTCCTGGACGATGGTGGGCCCGCTGCTCGCCTACGGACTGGCGGCGCCGATCCTCGGGCGGGTGGGGGACCTGTGGGGACATCGGCGCCTCTACCTCGTCGGTCTGTCCAGCGCCGTGGCCAGCGCCGCGCTGACGGCGCTGTCGCTCAACGCCGGCTGGCTGCTCGCCGCGCGCACGCTCGACGGCGTGCAGGGCGCGGCCACGGGGACGGCCTCGGGGGCCCTCATCGCCCTGGTGTTCAGCTCCGAGACCCGCGTCAAGGCGATGGGCTGGTGGTCCCTCGTCGGTGCGGGCGGACCAGTCATCGGCGTCTCACTCGGCGCGCCCATCATCGCCGCCTGGGGCTGGCGGGCGCTCTTCTGGGTCCAGTGTGGGCTCATCGGCCTGGCCCTTGTCGTGGTGTGGCTGGTCCTGCCGCGCTCGGTCGGCCACGCCGTGAGGCACGAGGGCGCGTCGCTGCGCTCCATGGACTGGCTGGGCAGCTGGGCGCTCTCGGGCGCGGTGCTGTGCGTGATGCTGGGCCTGTCGATCGGCCCGAGCCAGGGCTGGACGAGCGCGCCCGTGCTGGGCCTCTACGGCGCCGGCGTTGCCCTGGGGGCCGTCTTCGTGCGCCGCCTGGGCCGAGTGGCCAACCCGCTCATCCCGCCCGAGTACTTCTCCCGGCGCAACTTCGTGATGCCCCTGCTGGTGCGCGCGAGCGCCACCTTCGCCTACTTCGGCGGCTTCTTCCTCTTCCCCCTGCTGATGGAGCGCGGCTACGGCTACTCCATCGCCCACGTGGGCGCGATCGCCGTTGCGCGGCCCATCGTCTTCGCACTCAGCTCGCCGGTGGCCGGATACGCGGCCATGCGCATCGGCGAGCGGGTGAGCACGATCGCCGGGGCCCTCTTCCTGACGCTGTCGCTGTCGCTCTTCGCCCTGGTCGGGGCGGGCACCAGCCCGCTCAGCATCATCGTGGCCCTGGCGCTGTCGGGCCTGGGCATGGGTGTGGCCATGCCCTCGACCAGCTCGGTGATGGCCAACGAGGTGCGCGCCAGCGAGTTCGGCGTGATGTCCGCGGCCCAGATGATCGCCGTGCAGGTCGGCGAGGTGGCCGGCATCGAGGTCCTCGAGACGATCCAGCAGGCCCTGGCCCGGCGCCACGGCCTGCTCGGCGCGCCCAGCGGGCCGGCCCTGCTCGAGACGTTCCGCCCGGCGTTCCTGGTGGGCGCGATCGTCGCGGGTGCGGGCGTGCTGGCCGCGCTCTTCGTCACCGACGTGCCGCGTGGCTCGAAGGCGGGCTCGACGGCCCGGTAGAGTCGTGCCCATGACGACGCTCCTGCCCGGCGCCGAGGCCTTCTCCGCTTCCGGCGGAGCCCACGGCGTGCTGGTCCTGCACGGTTTCACCGGCTCGCCGGCCTCGATGCGGCCCCTGGCCGAGGCCCTGGCCGGCGCCGGCTTCACGGTCGAGCTGCCGCTGCTGCCCGGGCACGGCACGTCGGTCGAGGACATGAAGGCCACCGACTGGTCGGACTGGTCCGGCGCGGCCCTGGCCGGCTTCGACGACCTGGCCGCGCGCTGTGAGAAGGTCGCGGTGGTCGGGCTGTCCATGGGCGGCTCGCTGACGGCCCACGTGGCCCTGCACCGTCCGGCCGCGGCCTGCGTCTTCATCAACCCGATGGTCAAGCCCGTGCCGAGCGAGATCTACGAGGGCCTCGAGGCCCTGCTGGGCGCGGGCATCGAGGAGTTCGAGTCCATCGGCGAGGACATCAAGAAGGAGGGCGTGAGCGAGGCCTCCTACGACGCCACGCCGCTGGCCTGCGCGAAGAGCCTCTTTGACGCGGTGGCCGAGCTCAACGCGCACCTCGAGCAGATCGCGGTGCCGAGCCTGCTGCTGCAGAGTCGCGAGGACCACGTCGTCAGCCCCGACAACGGCGACGAGCTGATCGAGCGCGCCCGCGGCCCGCTCGAGCGCGTGTGGCTCGAGGAGTCCTATCACGTGGCCACCCTCGACCACGACCAGGAGCTGGTGGAGTCCTCGACCATCGCGTTCCTCACGCGAACGCTCGCCGCGTGAGCCGCCTGACGCGCGAGGAGGTGGCCCACGTGGCCCACCTGGCCCGTCTGCGCCTGAGCGAGGCCGAGCTCGAGCGCTTCACCGAGCAGCTGGGCCGAGTCCTGGAGCACGCCACGGACATGAACGAGCTGGACCTGGAGGGCGTGGAGCCCACGGCGCACCCCTTTGGCTTGATTAACGTGGTGCGCGCGGACCAGGTGCGAGCGAGCCTGTCGCGCGACGAGGTCCTGGCCCAGGCGCCCGACGTCAAGGACGGGCGCTTCGCGGTGCCGCGCATCCTGGGGGAGGCCCCGTGAGCGTCGCCGAGATCGCCGCACGCGTGCGCGCGGGCCAGAGCAGCGCGGTGAGCGAGCTCGAGTCCTCGCTCGCGGCTATCGAGTCGCGCAACAGCGAGTTGAACGTCTTCTTGCACGTGGACGAGGAGGGCGCGTACCGCGCCGCGCGGGCCGTGGACGCCGCGGTGGGCGCCGGGCGTGATCCGGGGCCCCTCGCCGGGGTGACGGTGGCCCTGAAGGACAACATGTGTACGCGCGGCGTGCCGACCACGTGCTCCTCGCGCATCCTCGAGGGCTGGCGCCCGCCCTACAGCGCGACGGTCGTCGAGCGCCTCCTCGGCGCCGGCGCGGTCCCGGTGGGCAAGACCAACCTCGACGAGTTCGCCATGGGCTCGTCGACCGAGACCTCGGCCTTCGGGCCCACGCGCAACCCCCTGGACCCCTCGCGCGTGCCGGGCGGCTCCTCGGGCGGCTCGGCCGCCGCGGTGGCGGCCGGGATGACGGCGGTCTCTTTGGGCAGTGACACCGGCGGCTCGATCCGCCAGCCGGCCGCCCTGTGCGGCCTGGTGGGCGTGAAGCCGACCTACGGGCTCGTCTCGCGCTACGGCCTGGTGGCCTTTGCCAGCTCGCTCGATCAGATCGGGCCCTTCGCCCGAAGCGTCGCCGACGCGGCGGGCGTGCTCGAGGTGATCGCGGGCCACGACCCGCTCGACTCGACCTCGCTGCCCGAGCCAGCCCCGGAGCTGGTGAGCCACCTGGACGACGGCGTCGCCGGGCGCACGGTGGGCCTGGTCGCCGAGCTGCTCGAGGGGGCCGACGCCGACGTGGTCGGCGCCGTGCGCCGTGCGGCCGAGGTGCTGGCCCGCGCCGGCGCGCGCATCGAGGAGATCTCGATCCCCGAGCTGCACCTGGGCCTGTCGGCCTACTACCTGATCGCGCCGGCGGAGGCCTCGAGCAACCTGGCGCGCTACGACGGCGTGCGCTACGGGCTGCGCGTGCCGGGTGAGAACGTGAGCGAGATGAACGAGCGCACGCGCACCGAGGGCTTCGGCGACGAGGTCAAGCGGCGCATCATGCTCGGCACCTACGCCCTGTCGGCCGGCTACTACGACGCCTACTACGGTCAGGCGCTCAAGGTGCGCACGCGCATGATCGAGGCCTTCGGGCGCGCCTACGAGCGCTGCGACGTGCTGCTCGGCGCGACGGCGCCCTCGGTGGCCTTCGCCCTCGGGGCCAAGACCCTGGACCCTCTGGCGATGTACCTCTCGGACGTCTTCACGATCCCGACCAACCTGGCCGGCGAGGCGGCGATCTCGGTGCCCTTCGGCACCGGCGAGGCGGGCCTGCCCATCGGGGTCCAGCTGCTGGGCCCGGGGCGCAGCGAGGCGCGGCTCCTGGCCGCCGCGGCCGTGCTGGAGGGCTCCCGATGAGCCTGCCCGCGGGCTGGGAGATGGTGGTGGGCCTCGAGGTGCACACCGAGCTGCTGACCCAGACCAAGATGTTCTGCTCCTGTGCCAACGCCTTCGGCGCCGAGCCCAACACGAGCGTCTGCCCGGTGTGCCTGGGCCTGCCCGGCTCGCTGCCGGTGCTGAACGAGCGCGCGGTCGAGCTGGCCATGGCCATCGGCGAGGCGCTCAACTGCACGATCGCGCCCTCGACGTTTCACCGCAAGAACTACTTCTACCCGGACATGCCCAAGGACTTCCAGATCTCCCAGTACGACCTGCCGATCAACTCCGGCGGCTACGTGGACCTGCCTGATGGCTCTCGTGTGCGAATCGAGCGCGCTCACCTGGAAGAGGACACGGGCAAGTCCACCCACCTGGGCGGCAGCGGCCGCCTGCACGGTGCCGAGCGCTCACTGGTGGACTACAACCGCTCCGGCGTGCCACTGGTGGAGATCGTCTCGGGCCCCGACATCCGCTCCTCGGAGCAGGCGCGCGCCTACGCGAGCGAGCTGCGCGGCATCCTCATCGCCACCGGGGCCTCGGACGGGCGCATGGAGGAGGGCTCGATGCGCATCGACGCCAACGTCTCGGTGCGCCGCACGGGCGAGGCCTTCGGCACGCGCTGTGAG
>JAJXUK010000018.1 GCA_021782915.1 Actinomycetes bacterium
CGCCGTGCTCGTTGCGTGGTGGTTCGTCCCACCCAACGCGGCGAACCTCGCAGCCGAACTGGTCCGAGAGTCGACGGGCGGCTGACTGCGAGGTCCCGCGGTCCACGAGCACGAGTTCGAGGCGTTCATCAGCACCGATTCGCGAGAGATCTGCGAGTATGAGTTCGACGGCCCGTGCCTCGGACGTTGAGGCGGGGACAACTCTCACGCAGAGTGGCAGACCGGTGATGTCCACGCAGACAATTCGCTTGGCCCCGTTGGTTCGTCCATAGGGGCCGCCCTGGTCATGGAACGTCGCCCCGCCGTTGGAAGCCCCTCTCGCGAGGTGGGTGTCGATGACCAACATCGAGGGCTGCGCGTCTTGTCGACCAAAGGCTGTGCGTGACGACGCGTGCAATGAGGCGAGAACCCGGGCCCACGTCCCGTTTCTCGACCACCGGCGAAACTGGGACCACACCCTCGTCCAGGGGCCGAACTGGTGGGGCAGGAAACGCCACTGGCACCCAGTGTGCGAAATGTAGAGCATTGCATCGACGATGTGGCGCAAGTCATCGCCGTGTTTTGGCCCTCGCTTGGAGGAAGTTACGAGCAAGGGTTCGAGGAGGTTCCACTGGGCGTCGGTTAGATCACTTGAATAGGCCACGACGTGATGGTGCCGGCGGTGGCTCCCGACGCACTCGCCAAATAGAACACAGCCTCTTAGGCGACGCCCAGGTGCCTCGGAGCCGGCGTCCGTAGGGTGGCCGAGATGCATCTGTCGTCTCGAAGCACCGCGCGGGCGCGCCGCCTAGGCGGCCTCGGAGCGCTCAGCGCGAGCCTCGCCGTCGCCCTCGGCCCGCTCGCCCCGAGCGCGCCGGCGCACGCCGCCAGCGTGGTGGCGCCATCGCCCCCCGCGCTCATCAGCTTCGTGCACCCGCACCCGGTCGCCTGGCACGCGGCCGGCCGAGCAGTGAGGGGCCAGCGAGCGGTCTACGTCACCAGCCTGCTCATGCCCGACGCTCCCGCGCGCTACGCCGGCGTCGCCTGGATGAACATGCGCCTGCTGCGCGCGCGCCTCTACTCGGGCAGCCTCAGTCCCGGGGGAGTCGCCTGGCACTTCAGCGCGCCGATCAGCCCGAGCGCGGCGCGTAGCCTCGTCGCGGCCTTCAACGGCGGCTTCCTGCTCAAGGACTCGCGGGGCGGCTATCTCTCCGAGGGCCGTCTCGTGGCCCCGCTGCGCGCCGGGGCCGCCTCGCTGGTCATCTACCGCAACGGCACCGCCACGGTGGGCCAGTGGGGCCGGGACGTGGGCCCGGGCCCGAACGTCGTCGCGGTGCGCCAGAACCTGAGCCTGCTGGTGGACCACGCCCGCCCGGTGGCGGGTCTGCACCCGGAGGACACCCTCGCCTGGGGCCTCAGCCTGCACCACGTGATCAACGACTGGCGCAGCGGCCTGGGCGTGACCCGCTCGGGCGACCTCGTCTACGTGGTCGGCCAGCTGAACATCGTGGACCTGGCCCACACGCTGGTGCGCGCCGGCGCGCTGAGGGCCATGGTGCTGGACATGAACCCGCTGTGGACGATCTTTGCCACCTACGACCCCGCGAGCCCCACCGGGCTGGCCAGCCCGGCCAACGGGACCCGGCTGCTGGCCTCGCTGGTCCAGGGCCCGGCGCGCTTCTTCCAACCGACCTACTCGCGCGACTTCGTGACGATGTCGGCCCGGTGAGGCGCCCCTACGCTGAGGACGTGCCCTCTCGACCACGTCGACGCCTCACACGGCTCCTCGCGGGGATCCTGGTGGCGCTGAGCCCCGCCAGTGGCCTGGCCGTCGTGGCGCGCCCCGTCACGGCGCCCGACGTGGGGCCCGCACCGAGCGCCTGGATCCTGCGCCAGCGCCGGCGCGGCCGTCGCCGTCACCGCGAGTCCAGCCGCGAGCTGACCTACCTCGCCGCGCCGGCACGCGCCGAGGACGGCGTGGGCCCGCTCATTGGCGTGGTGCGCCTCAGCGCACGCACCTAGCGAGCCGGCTCGAGGCGAAAGCGCCTCGCGGCGATCAGCAGGCCGAGCCCGCCCCAGAGCGCCACGACGCCCACGTCGCCCCAGTTAAAGGCGGTGCCGAGGAATCCCGACTGCATCCCGGCCGCGAAGTGGCGGACCGGGAAGATCTGACCCGTCCAGGTGATCCAGGCGGGTGTGTGGTCCCCGAGGGGGATGAAGATGCCCGACAGGAAGAGCAGGGGCATGATCGAGATGTTGATGAGCGCGGGCGCGGCGTCGGCGTTGGGCACGAACGTGCTGACCGCGAAGGCCAGGGCGCTGAAGCTGAGCGCGCCGACGAAGAACATCACCACGAAGCGCGCGAGGGCGAAGCCAGTGGGCAGGTCGGCCTGCAGCACCAGACGGCCGAAGAGCGCCGTGATGGCCACCAGCACGACCGCCACGCCCAGCGCGTGCAGGACGCGCGCGGCCAGGTAGACCCACGAGGGCAGCGGCGTGCCCTGGATGCGCTTGAGCACGCCCTGCTCGCGCTGGAAGCTCACCGCGATGGACAGGTTGAGATAGCAGGCGCTGATCAGCCCGTAGGAGGACATCTCGGCCACGTAGTAGGTCGTCTGGTGCACGAGTCGCCCGTCGAGCATGAACGTGTGCTGGCCCAGCAGGGCGCTGAAGATCACCAGGAACATGAGGGGGAAGGCGAAGGTGAACAGGGCCGAGCTCGGATTCCTCCAGTAGGCGAGGTTCGTGTAGCGCAGCTGGGCGAGGGTGCGGCGCAGGTTGATCACGCCGTCGCCTGCGCCTCGCTCGTGAGCTCGAGGTAGACGTCCTCGAGCGAGGGACGCGCCACCTCGAGGCTCTGCAGCGAGACGCCCCGCTCGAGGGCCCAGGTCGTCACCTCGTGCAGCGTGCGCGCGACGTCCTCGGCGACGATCTCGTAGTGCCCACCGCGAAGCTCGGCGCCCCGCGGTGGCTCCTGGCCCAGCGGAACGTCGAAGCGCACGCGCACCGAGCCGGCCCGGTTGGCCAGCTCGTCGGGACGGCCCTCGGCCACGATGCGCCCGGCGGACATCACCGCCACGCGCCGCGCGAGGTAGTCGGCCTCCTCCATGTAGTGCGTCGTCAAGAGCACCGTCGTGCCCAAGCTGGTCAAGTCCCGCACGAGCTGCCAGGCCTCGCGACGGGCCGAGGGGTCAAAGCCGGTGGTCGGCTCGTCGAGGAAGAGCAGCTCGGGGTCCCCGACGAGGCCCAGGGCCAGGTCGAGTCGGCGCTGCTGGCCCCCGGAGAGGGTGCGCACGCGCTGAGTGGCCTTCTCTCGCAGCCCGACCAGCTCGAGCAGCTCCTCGACCGGTCTCGGGCGCTCGTAGTAGCGCGAGAACATCGAGAGCGTCTCGCGCACCGTCAGGTACTGCTCAACCCCCGATGACTGCAACACGATGCCGATGCGCGCGCGCAACGCTCCCGCGTCGCGACGCGGGTCCAGCCCGAGCACGCGCACCTGTCCGGCGTCGGCGTGTCGGTAGCCCTCGAGGATCTCCACCGTGGTTGTCTTGCCGGCCCCGTTGGGGCCCAGCAGTGCGAACACCTCGCCCTCGTCGACCGAAAGGTCGATGCCCCGCACGGCCTCGGTGTCCCGGTAGGCCTTGCGCAGTCCCCGCACGTCGATGGCAGCCATGGCCCCCCTCGAGCCCCTCGCCAGTGAGGGCCACGCCTAGTTTTAGCCGAATTCTCCCGGACGCTAGTCCAGCGACAGGGGCGCGTCGGCGTCGATGCCGCCCACCACGTCCGGCGCGAGCGAGTCGTTCAGGCGCTCGCGCACGCGTCCGTCGATCTCGGCCATCAACTGGGGGTTCTCGCTCAGGAAGTTCTTGACGTTCTCACGGCCCTGGCCGAGTTGCTCACCCTCGTAGGTGAACCACGCACCGGCCTTCTTGACGAAGCCCAGCTCCACGGCGACGTCCAGCACCGATCCCTCGCGGCTGATGCCCTGGCCGTACATGATGTCGAACTCGGCCTGCTTGAAGGGCGCTGCGCACTTGTTCTTGACGACCTTGACCCGCGTGCGGTTGCCCACCACATCGGTGCCGTCCTTGATCGACTCGATGCGTCGGATGTCCAGGCGAACCGAGGCGTAGAACTTCAGTGCGCGTCCGCCGGGAGTCACCTCGGGCGAGCCGTAGATGACGCCGATCTTCTCGCGCAGCTGGTTGATGAAGATCGCCACGGTGTTCGACTTGGACAGTCCCCCGGTGATCTTGCGCAGTGCCTGACTCATGAGCCGAGCCTGCAGCCCGACGTGCGAGTCGCCCATGTCGCCCTCGATCTCCGCCTTGGGCGTCAGGGCCGCCACCGAGTCGATCACGATCACGTCCAGGGCGCCCGAGCGAATCAGCATGTCGGCGATCTCCAGGGCCTGCTCGCCGGTGTCCGGCTGGCTGATCAGCAGGTCATCGACGTTGACCCCGATAGCGCGCGCGTAGACCGGGTCCATCGCGTGCTCGGCGTCGATGTAGGCGCACACGCCGCCGTTGCGCTGGGCCTCGGCTACGACGTGCATGGCCAGCGTCGACTTGCCCGAGGACTCCGGACCGTAGATCTCCACCACGCGACCGCGCGGCAGGCCCCCGATGCCCAGGGCCAGGTCCAGGGCCAGGGCGCCGGTCGCCACGGCCTCGATGTTCATGTGCAGGTTCTCGCCCATGCGCATGATCGAGCCCTTGCCGAACTGCTTCTCGATCTGGCCCACCGCGGCCTCGAGGGCCTTGAGCCGGTCGTCACTTGGCATCGATGTCTCCTTGGTTCTGGTCATCCCGGGCACGCTAGGGACCCAGTGTGACACCGGAGGGTGCGCCGGTAGGCCCACCCTAGTACGAACAGGTGTTCGCTATGCGGATTCAGCCCACCGCGGCCGCGTAGACCAGACGCTGCAGCTCTCGACGCACGGGGTAGGTCGAGCTCGGCAGCATCTGGGTGAAGAAGCTCACGGTGATCTCCTCGGCCGGATCCACCCAGAAGACGGTCGAGGCGGCCCCGCCCCAGGCGTAGGAGCCCTCGGTGACGAGCGAGCGGTTGGCCACCTGATCCAGTACCACGGAGAAGCCCAGGCCGAAGCCCACCCCCGCGTACTCGGGCACCGCGAAGGTGTCCAGCGCCGAGCTCGCGATGTCCGCGCCGGCGGGCAGGTGGTTGCGCGTCATCAGCTCCAGGCTGGCCGGCGAGATGAGCCGCTGGGTGCCCAGCGCCCCGCGTCCGAGCAGCATCTGGGTGAAGCGCCAGTAGTCGCCCGCACTGGCGAGCAGGCCCCCGCCGCCGCCGAGCATCGAGGGCCACTTCAACGCGTATCGGCCCAACTCATCGAAGGCCACCGCGCGGCCCTGACTCGGCACGTACAGACGCGCCAGGCGCTCGGCCTTCTCTGGTGGGCAGTACCAGTCGGTGTCGTACATGCCGAGCGGCTCGAGTATGCGCTCTCGCATGAAGCGGTCCAGGCTCAGGCCGGACCAGACCTCGACCAGGCGACCCAGCACGTCGGTGGCCACGGAGTAGTTGAAGTGCCTGCCCGGATCGGCGATCAGCGGAAGGCGGGCCCAGTCCGCCACGGCTCGGGCGAGGTCGGTGCCGGGCGGGTAGCCGAAGTCGTAGCCGTGCAGTCGGTAGATCGCGTCGACCGGATGCGTGTAGTGAAAGCCGTAGGTCAGCCCCGCGGTGTGCGTGAGCAGGTGCAGGACCCGCACCGGCTCCTCGGGCGCACGCGTGCGTGGCGCCTCCGGTGTGCCGCCGAGGAACACGCGGGCCTCGGCGAACTCCTCGACGTAGCTCGACACCTCGTCGTTCAGGTCGAAGGCCCCCTCCTCGTACAGCATCATCGCCGCGAGCGAGGTCAGGGGCTTGGTCATCGAGTAGATGCGCCAGATCGTGTCCTCACTCACCGGTACGCCCGCCTCGCGATCGGCGTGCCCGCCGCGGCCCACCCAGACCAGGTCCGAGCCGCGCGCGACCGTGGCCAGCCAGCCACTCAGGCGCTCGTCGGCGACGTAGCGATCAAAGTGCGCACGGATGCGATCGAGTCGCGCGGCGTCGAAGCCGGCCTCGGCGGGCTCACGAGTGACGATGAGGCTCACGCGCTCCTCACTCGCTCATCCAGGCTGCGGCGCAGGAAGTCGAGCGCGCTGATCGCGCTGTAGGCACGCACGCGCGCCCGGTCCCCCGGCAGCTGGAGCCGCCGATGCGTGACGGCGTCACCCACGGCGAGACCGACGAAGACGGTCCCCGGGGCCTGCCCGTCCTGCTCCGTGGGTCCGGCCACGCCGGTGACCGACAGGCCGACGCTCGCGCCCAGCACCCGACGCGCTCCCAGGGCCATCGCCTCGGCCGCCTCGGGCGAGACCACCGGGCCGCGCGCCACACCGAGCACGTCGAACTTGACCTCGGCGTCGTAGGCAACGACGCTCCCGCGCAGCCAGTGCGAGGCACCGGCCACGTTGACCAGGCGACTGGCGATCAGCCCGCCGGTGAGCGACTCAGCCAGTCCCAGCGTCTCGCCCTGGGCGCGAAGACGCTCGGCCACCGCGTGCTCCATCGTCTCCTCGTCGATGCCGAAGATGATGTCGCCGAAGGCCCCGGTGATCGCCTGGCGCACGAGAGCCTCCTCGCGAGCCAGCAGCGCAGCGACGTGCTCCTCGTCATCCCCGCGAGCGGTCACGCGGACCTTGATGCCCTCGATGCCCGAGGCCAGGAAGGCGATGGTGACGTTGGGATCGCTCTGCAGAGCCGTGAAGCGATCGGCGACGGCCTCGGCCAGCGCGGACTCACTCGAGCCCCAGGTGCGCAGGACCCGGCTGCGAATGACCGCGGTGAGCCCCGCGGCACGCTGTCGCGCCAGCAGATCGTCCAGGATCGCGCGCTGGAACATGTCCGTCATCTCGTAGGGCACGCCGGGCACGGCGTAGAGCACCTTCTCGCCCACCGGACAGATGAGCCCGGGGGCCGTGCCGCGCGTCTGGGGGATGACCGTGGCGCCTTCGGGCACCTCGGCCTGGGTCAGGTTGTTGTCGGGCATGGAACGCGCGCGCGAGGCGAACATCGCACGGATCGCCTCTGCGATCTCCTCGTGGCGAACGAGGGGCACGTTCATGATCTCGGCGATGGCCGCGCGCGTGATGTCGTCCTGCGTCGGGCCGAGCCCGCCGCAGACGATCACCGCGTCGCTGCGCGCGAGCGCGGTGCGCAGGGCCAGCACGATGCGCTCGTGGTTGTCCCCCACGTGCTGGTGGAAGTGTGACGCGACGCCGTGCTCGGCCAGGCGCTCACCGAGCCACTGGGAGTTGGTGTCCGCGATCTGGCCCAGGAGCAGCTCGGTGCCCACGGCGACGATCTCAACGCGCACGGGCGAGTCTCCGTCCCTCGACGTAGTACTGGACGCCGGTGTAGACGGTCAGCACCGCCGCCAGCCACACGGTCGCCACGCCCAGAGCCGTGTGGTGCCCGGTGATCGGCAACACGCACAGGGCGATCGCCCAGTCCTGGACGAACGTCTTCCACTTGGCCAGCTTGCTGGCCGGGATCGAGACCCCGCGCCGGGCCGCGCGCGAGCGATACGCGCTCATCCAGACCTCGCGCAGCGTGATGATGACACTCGGCACCAGGAACGCGCTGACGCCGTGCGGACGGGCGAGCACGATCGCGTAGAAGGATCCGAGCACGACCACCTTGTCGGCCAGCGGGTCGAGGAAGGCGCCCGACGTCGTCGTGCCGTGGCGGCGCGCCACGATCCCGTCGAAGTAGTCAGACGCCGCGGCCGCCAGGCCGACCAGGGCGGTCCACCACGAGACGCGATGGAAGAGGATCATGTAGATCAGCACCGGCGCGACCAGGATTCGAAAGCCGGTCATCAGGTTCGCCGGCGTCAGCAGCGCCGTCGGTCCGTAGGTGCGATCACCCGTCGTCACGCCAGGACCGCCTCGAGGTCCGTGCCCCGACTGGCCACGACGCGCACGTCGTAGAGCCGGCCCACCTCGAGGGCCGGCTCGACCAGGACGATGCCGTCGATCTCGGGACACTCGCGCACGCTACGCGCCACGCCGGGCGCGTCGATCAGCACGCGCTGAATGGAGCCGACCAGCGCGTCACGTCGCCGGGCCGTGATCGCGTCCTGGACCTCGCTGACTTCGCGCAGTCGCTCCAGGGCCAGGGCGGCGGGCACCTGATCGTCTCGGGCGGCCGCGTAGGTGCCCGCCTCGGCCGAGTAGGGGAAGAACCCGGCCCAATCGAGCTGGGCCGCATCTAAAAAGTCGATCAGCGCAGCCTGGTCGTCCTCAGTCTCTCCGGGATATCCCACGATGAAGGAGGAGCGAAAGGTCGCCTCCGGCGCCAGGGCGCGAATCGCGCCGATGCGCTCGAGGAAGCGGTCCGCGTCGCCCCAACGGCGCATCGCGCGAAGCAGCGGGCGCGACGCGTGCTGCAGCGAGAGGTCGAAGTAGCTCACCCCGGTCTCGAGGATCGCCTCAATCAGCCCCTGGGTGAGGCCCGAGGGGTACAGGTACAGCAGGCGCACGCGCGTCGCGACGCGCGCCAGTTCTCGGGTCAGCGACACCAGGGGCTGAGTGCCACCCTCGTCGAGCACCTCCAGGGGACCCGCGACGCCGGCGCGACGCCGGTCGTGGCCCCAGCTGGCCAGGTCCTGGGCGATGAGCACGATCTCCTGGACCCCACCGGCCACCAGGGCGCGCGCCTCGTCCAGCACGTCGTCGCGGGTGCGCGAGCGCTGCTCGCCCCGAAAGCTCGGTATGGCGCAGAAGCCGCAGACCCGGTCGCAGCCCTCGGCGATCTTCAGGTACGCCCAGGGCGCACGCGGCGCCGGGCGGGCCAGGTTGAGCAGGTCGAAGGCGGGCGTGGCGCGCAGGGTGACGGGAGTGCCGAGCAGGGACTGACCGAAGCCGGCGACCAGGTCCACCTCGGGCAGGGCGGCGGCGAGCTCGCCGCCGTAGCGCTCGGCCATGCATCCGGTCACGACCAGGCGCGCGCCGTCGCGGCGGCGCTCGGACAGATCGAGCACCGTCTCGATCGATTCCTCACGCGCGGCCTCGATGAAGGCGCACGTGTTGGCGACCACGAGGTCGGCCGCCTCGGCCGAGGCCGCCTCCTCGTAGCCCTCGGCGACGAGGAGCCCGGCCAGCTTCTCGGAGTCGACGTGGTTCTTCGGGCACCCGAGGGTCTCGATCCAGTACCGCACGCCATCTCCTCCACACGAGAACACCGAGCGCCAAGCGCTCGGTGTTCGTGGCGGAGAGGGAGGGATTCGAACCCTCGGGCCCGCGTTAACAGGCCGCATTCTTAGCAGGAATGTGGTTTAAGCCTGACTCACCCACCTCTCCAGACCTCACAGTCTAGTGAGTGGCGAGTCGGTGGTGCCTGCCTAGGAGGCGAGCGCGCGCAACTCCGGCATGTTGAGCGCGATGCTGAAGAGCTCCTGGTCTCGGTCCCAGGTCAGGTGGTTCGACACGCTGGCCACGTCGAGCCAGACGAGCTCGTCGACCTCGTCGTTGGGCGCGAACTCGCCGTGGGCGACCTCCATGAGGTAGTAGGCGACGATCTTGGGCCGGCCCTTGCGGTGCGTGTAGTTGGTCGTGCCGACGAAGCGCACGATCTCGCAGTGCAGGCCGGTCTCCTCGTAGACCTCGCGCAGCGCGGCCTCCTCGAAGCTCTCCCCGCGGTCGAGCTTGCCCTTGGGGAACGTCCAGTCACCGCGCGCCTCTCGGTAGATGCAGGCGATCTCGATGCGTCCGAGGCCGTCGCGGCGGATCACGATGCCACCGGCGGCGCGGATGAGATCCAGGGGCGCGTCCTGGGGAACGACCAGCTCACCCGCCATCAGCCTCACACCCCAGAGGGTAGGCCCTGGCGCACGCGCGACGCGGACACACGAACTGGCACCCTCGTAGAGTAGTGAAGATGCTGCTCGCCACGGTCCCCCTGGCCTGGCGCAGTGTGATCGTCTTCGTCGCCGGCGTCGCCGGCGGCGTCGCCAATGGACTCGCCGGCGGCGGCACCTTCATCACCTTTCCCACGCTGCTGGCCCTGGGCGTGCCGGCCCTGAGTGCCAATCTGACGACCACGGTGGGCATCGTGCCGAGCTTCTTCAGTGGGGTGCGCCTGGCCCGCACCGACACCGTGGACCAGTCGCGAACCGTGGCGGCCCTCGTGCCCAGCGTCGTCGTGGGCACGCTGATTGGCTGCGCGCTGCTGCTGAGCGGTTCGCCCACGACCTTCGAGAACGTCGTGCCGTACCTGGTTGGTGGCGCGACGATCCTCTTCGCGGCCGCGCCGCGCATCACGAGAGCCGTGGCGCGCTGGAAGCACGCGCACCACGTGCGTCGATTGGGACTCCACCTGGGCATCGGCGTGGTGGCCGTCTACGGCGGCTACTTCGGTGCCGGCGTGGGCATCATGCTCCTAGCGGTCACGACGCTGAGCCTGCCCCTGGCGATTCATCAGCTCCAGGGGCTGCGCAACGTGCTGTCCATCGTCATGACCGCCGTGGCCAGCCTCGTCTTCCTCGTGCACGGGCACCTCGCACTGAGCGAGCTCTGGCCCCTTCTCGGCGGCACGTTGCTCGGCGGCTGGCTCGGCACACGCCTGGTCACGCGCCTGCCCGCGCGCGGCGTGCGCGCACTGGTCATCGCCATCGGCACCCTGACCACGCTCAAACTCCTGTGGCCCGCCTGAGTGCGAATCATGACAATTCCACTAGCATTAGACGGATGAGGCGCCTCTTCAGCTTCCCCAACCCCGTCAACGACGCCGCGGCGCGCACCGTGGCCCTCGGCGTGCTGGGCATGTGCGCCCTGGCCTGGGCCACCGGCTGGTCCTGGATGCTGATCCCGATCACCTACGGGTTCCTCGCCCGCGTGGCGGCGGGTCCGCGACTCTCACCGCTCGGACAGTTCGCCACGCGGGTGGCCGGCCCGCGCCTCGTGGCCTGGCAGCGCTTCGTCGCCGGACCACCCAAGCGCTTCGCCCAGGCCCTCGGCTCTCTCATGACGCTGGCGGCCACCGCGACGTGGCTCAGCGTGGGCTGGTCCGACGCGCGCTGGATTCTCGTGCCCCTCATGGCCGCGGCGAGCCTCGAGGGCTTCGTCGGCTACTGCGTGGGCTGCGCGGCCTTCGGCTGGCTCATCCACCTGGGTCTGGTGCCGGCCTCGGTGTGCGCCGAGTGCTCGGACCTCAGCGCGCGCTACGCCGCAGCGGGATATCCGGTCAACGAAAAGTAGTCAGCTGTCACGGGCCCGACGCGATGCCGGTAGGGCGCGTCGACCTACGTAGGCTGGTGCGATGAGAGGATCCCGTGCGGCCTGGTCGCTTCTCGCCCTGGGACTGGTGACGCTGACACTGCCGGGCGCGTCCTCGGGCGCGGCGTCCGCGCGCGTGCAGGTGGCCAGCGCGAGCGCGCTGCCGCGCGGCGCGCAGGTGGTGCCCGGATCGATGAACGCGAGCTTCGACCTCGTCCTGGCGCTCCCGCACGACGCGGCGCTGCGAGGCTTCCTCGCGGACCTCTACGACCCCGCCTCGGCCCAGTACCGTCACTTCCTGAGCCCGAGCCAGTTCGGCCGTCGATTCGGAGCGACGTCGGCGACCGTCGACGCCCTGCGGCACTACTTCGCCGGCTTCGGCCTGCACGTGGGCGCGCCGAGCACCGGGCGAATCCTCCTGCACGTCAGCGGGCCGAGCTCGCGCATCGCGGCGGCCTTCGACACGCCGGTCGAGACGGTGCGCCGCGCGGACGGCACTCGAGCCGTGCAGTTCACGCACGCGGCGACGCTGCCGGGCGACGTCGCCGCTCTCGTGCGCGCTGTGGCCGGCTTGAGCAGCGTGGCCGCACCGAGAGCACGAATCCTCGCAACCCACGCCGCCGCGCACGCCGGTGCGCCTGGCGTCTGCCCGTCGGCGGGCAGCTCTAGCTCCAATGGACCGAATGTGCTCGGTGGCTACACCCTGCAGCAGCAGGCTCAGCTCTACGGGCTGAACAACGCGTGGGCCAAGGGTGACACGGGCGCCACCCAGACCATCGCCATCTACGAGCTGGGCGTCTATCGCCCCGCTGACGTCGCCGCCTTCGCCAGCTGCTACGGGATCACGCCGAAGATCAACGCGATCGCCGTCGACGGCGGGGGCTCCAGCGGCGGCGCCGACGAGGCGACCCTCGACGTCGAAGAGGCCCTCGGGCTCGCGCCGGGGGCCACGATCGACATCTACGCGGGACCCAACTCGGGAAGCGGACCGACGGACACCTACGCGCGCATCGCCGACGACAACACCGCCTCCATCGTCACCACCTCGTGGGGCACGTGCGAGGCCGACCCGACGGGCAACCCCTACGCCGAACAGGCGATCTTCGAGCAGATGGCCGCTCAGGGACAGACCGTCTACGCATCCTCCGGCGACTCGGGCTCCTCGGACTGCGCCGGGGTCGTGAACAACTCCCTGGCCGTGGACGATCCGGCCTCGCAGCCCTACGTCACCGGCGTTGGTGGCCTCTCGGTGACCAGCATCAACCCGCTGGTGCAGAGCGTGTGGAACGACGGCATCAACTCCGGCGGCGGAGCGAGCGGTGGCGGGATCTCGACGCTGTGGTCGCGACCGAGCTGGCAGAACGCACCGGGCATCGACCCGAGCCAGACGATGCGCCTGGTGCCCGACCTGTCCGTCATGGGCGACCCCGGAACCGGCTTCATCGAGTACTACAACGGCTCCTGGGGCCCGGTGGGCGGCACGTCCATCGGCTCGCCGCTCATGGCTGGGCTGACGGCGGTGGCCGCCCAGGCCTGCGGCGTGGCCCGACTCGGCTTCCTCAACCCCACGCTGTACGCCATGGCCAACACCGGCTACATCGACGTGACGAGCGGCTCGAACGACCTCTTCGGGGTGGGCGCCTACAGCGCGGGGCCCGGCTACGACATGGCCTCGGGCCTGGGCAGCCCGAACCCGGCCACGTTCCTCAGCGGGCTGTGCCCGGCCGCGCCGGGCTCGCTGAGCGTCACGCCCCACGTCACGAACACCCGTCCCACGATCGGCGCTACGGAGCCGACGATCTCGTTGAACGTCACGAGTGCCACCGGCCAACCCCTCGCCAACACGACCCTCACCATCTCGGCCAGCGTCAGCAGTGGCGTCGCGCTCATCGACGACGACCAGGCCTCGAGGACGTCCAACGGCAACGCCTCCTACAGCGTGGCCACGGACGCGAGCGGGGCGCTGAGCTTCAGCGTCTCTTCCTCGAGCCCCGGACCGGTCAAGGTCAGCGTGACCTACCAGGGTGTGAGCATCTACGCGACCACGCTGCAGTTCGTGAGCGCCGCCGCGCGCGTGAGCACTCGGGTGCGCGTGGCCTCGCTGGCACCACTGGTGGGTGGCTTCCGGCTGGTGGCCGCCGTCAGTGGTCCTCGCCCGAGCGCGCTGCAGTACTCGATCAACGCGGGCAGGTCGTGGGCGGGCTTCTCGGCCGTCACGCGCTCCGTGACGGTCACGCGCCTGGCGCGCGGGCGCACCTACCGCGTGATCGTGCGCGCCGTCGTCGCGGGACAGGCCGGACCGACCTCCGCTGCGGCCGCGGTGACCACGAAGTAGGCCCGCACGGTGCGCACACGCCGTCGCGGGCCGGCACACGTCACGCTCCGTAGACTAGGGAGTGCGATTCCGTGCCCCGATCTTCTGCGAGGTTGCGAGTGCTGAGACGAGTTTGGGTCGCCTTCCTGCTGCTGGCTGGTGTCGCCGTCCCCGCTGCGGCCTCGCACGCGGCGTCGAGCACGAGCACCACGAGCACGACGACGAGCACGCTGGGCCCGGGAACCGGCTCGGCCGGGGGCAGCGCCGCGCCCGCGAGCCTGCCCCTCTACCAGTTCACGGACTCCGGAGTTGGCGCGCTGCCCTGGTCGGCCCAAGCCCTGACGGGTGCTCTCAACAACTCGACGATGCTGGGCGGTCCGCACGCGGCCGCCTCGAGCACGACGGGCGTGCTGGCCTATCGCACCGCCAACTCCCAGGTGGCCCTCTACACGCAGCCCCTGAATGGCCTCGCGAGCCCACCCACGAGCACGACGATCCCCTCGAGCACCAACACCGCCTCTTCGAGCCCCGGCTCGGGCTCGAGCGCGACGGGCACCTCCACGAGTTCGAGCGCGTCCAACCTCGCCAGCTCGGGTGCTCAGTGGCAAGACCTGTCCCTGGGCATCGACGCGCTGGCGCCGGCGAGCGACCCCGTGCCCTTCTTCGACCCGTGGGGCAACGTCGACGTGCTGTACGTCAGCGCCTCCGGGGACCTAGAGCTGCTCACGCCGAACGACCCCGTGAGCGCCCTCTGGCTGCACACTCATCGCGGCGTGGCCTGGCGAGCGACGGTCTCGACGGACCTCAGCGCCCTCAGCGGCGTGAGCGCCGCCGTCGGCTCGCCGAGCGTCGTCGTCTCCGCCGACACCGCCGAGATCGCGCTGCGCGGCACGAACGGCCACGTCGTCACCCTGAGTCTGAGCTGGGCGCCGAACCAGCCCATCCCCACGCTCGCCCAGCCGGCCCTCGACCTCACGGCGCTCACGCACAGCCCCGGCGTGGCGAGTGATCCAGTGGTCCTCTCGCCCGGATCTGTCGCCGTGGGCGCGATCACGAGCGCAGGACACCTCGAGATCTACGGGGTCAATCCCTCCACGGGTCTGTGGTACGCCCAGGACTTGACCAAGGCGACGTCGACGACCCGGCTGGTCGGCGCGCTGGCCAGTACAGACACGTCCTACAGCGTCGAGGTCGCCGGGCTCAGCCCGACCGGTGCGGTCATCCTGTTCTCCGCGCCGCTGAGCACCCTGAGCCTGCCGCCGAGCACCGTGGCGGTCACGACGACGCCCACGACGGCGCCCGTGACGAGCGGCTCCGGGCTGGGCACGACCAGCACCACTGGTCTCGTGAACTACTCGGCCTGGAGCGCGACCAACGTCACCGCCGCCACGGCCGGCTCGCCACCGCTGTCCGGACGTCTCTTCCTCGCGTCCTCGAGCAGCGGGCTCAGCATTGCGGGCTCGGCCCTGGGCTGGGGCGACCTCTTCGTCCTGCAAAGCCCCAACGGCTTCACGTCATGGACTGACACGGACGTGTCGGTCACCGCCGGCAACGCCGCACGCACCGTCGCCCCCGCGGTCACGGGCCTGCCCCTCAACGGCGGCGTGGCCCTCTTCGCCGCGGGCATCAGCTCTCCGCCTCCCCAGGGCGTGGGCGTCTACGCCATCCCGTCGAGCAAGTGGACGCGCGCCGTGCAGGACGGCTGGCCGATCCTGAGCGAGACGGGTGGCCTGGGCACGATGCAGTCGCCGTGGGTCGGCTTCACCAGCGCGAGCTCGGTGGCCAGCTCACCCGACTACGTGATGGGCCAGAGCATCTACAGCGGCCACAAGCGCGTCACCTGGCTCTCGTACTGGACCGTGAGCGGCCCGCTGCCGGGCGAGTCCCAAGTCGGCGCCACGTACTACAAGCACGGCTTCGCGGCGGGCGCCTGGGTCGCGAGCCAGATCGACCAGTACGCGAGCCTCGGCGAGGGCCTCAAACCCGACTGGGTGATCCTGGACCCCGAGGGTTACCCCGACGCGCACTCGGGTCTGGACGCGCCCAGCGGCTCGAGCACGGCCACACTCAACCTCTACGCCACCTACTGGAGCGCGATGCTCTCGGGCTGGTCCGCGGGGTTGAACTCCGTAGACCCCTCACTCAAGCCCGGCATCTACGCCACCCAGTCCGAGTACCGCAACTACCACCTGGCCAATCAGGCTCTGCCGGTCTTCATGGCGATCGCCTTCGGTGGCGGGGGCCCGATACCGGTGCCGGGAGCCAGCGGGGCGAACGTGCGCGGCTTCATCGCCTTCAACGGCGTCTGCACGCCGACCAGCACCCTGGCCACCCAGGAGCAGACCCTGGCCAATGCGCCCTGGGGAGGCCAGTTCAACACGTTGCAGTTCAACGCCGGCGTCTACTGCCCGCCCGCGCCCTTCTAGGAGCATCACCTCCAGCGCGCCCGAGCCTCTCGCACGTCCCCGGTAGGGTGACGACGTGGAAGAGTCCGCCGAATCCAGCCGACCCCGCGACCTGCGTGATCGGCTCAAGGCGCTCGCCCAGCCCCTCGTGGACTCCCTGGACGCGCGTCTGCGCGAGCAGGTCGACGCACGCGTGGACGAGCGCGTCGAGCAGGCGGTGGCCGACCGGCTTGCCGTCATCGAGCGCGCGATCGCGGATCTCGACCGTCAGGTCCGCGCCCTGGCCGAGCGCCTGGGCGACTAGGTCCGGGGCCCGCGGGAGCGCAACTCGCGATCCCGCCGTAGTGCCCAGCGCAGCGTGAACACCGCCAGCACGACCATGGCGAGCACGAACAACCCGAAGACGAGGGCGAACACGCGGCCACGTTAGGGCGCTGTCACAGCTGCTCGCAACAGTGGAGACGTGAGCTGTGCGACCATGACGAGCCTCCTTGAGTCACTGCGCTCGGCCCCGCACGAGCGCGCGCTCAGCGACGAGTCCGTGGTGCGGCGCCTGCTCGGGCGGCTCGAGTCCTGGTTGGACTCGACGGGCGAGCCGCTCACGCTGCGCGCGCCGCGCGAGCTCGCCCACGGACCCGCCTCGGCGCTGGGACGACTGCGGGGCGTAGCAGTACATCAGATGGTGCGCCTGGCCGCAGCGGGCTACGACTGGGACAATCCCGCCCGGGACGCTCTCAGCACGTGGCGTGCCGAGAGTGAGGGCGAGCTGACGGTTGAGCTCGGGCGCCTCGACGCCGAGGAGCGCGCGGCACTGCTCGCCGAGCTCGACGCGCACGCGGTCGTGCTGCGCCGCTCACTGGGACCTATCGCGCCGGGCTGGATGCCCCGAGCGGGCCAGCGCGTGCGCGTCGTGCTGGGCGGCGGACGCCTGGTACTAGCCGACGTGGTGGACCTCATGCTGGGCGTCGTGGGCGAGCACGCCTCCGTCGCCCTCATCGACGTGACGAGCGCGCCGCTGGGTCCGGGGGCCGAGGCCCGTCTCGCCTACCACGCGCTGTGTCAGACCCTGCGCACCTCGCACGTCCCGCTCGCCAGTGCGGTGCTCTCCAGCGCGACCGGTGAGGTGATCCACCGTTACGTGGACGAGGCCCTGTTGGACGAGGCCCTGTCGCAACTGCGTCTGCGCGTAGAGGAGCCCGCGTGAGCGCGCTGACGGTGGTGCCGATCTACGGCGCGTCGTGGCGCGGGCTGCTCGAAGTGGCGCCCCCGGAGTCGGCGCACCTGGACGACCAGCACCGGCGCCAGTTCGCCGAGCGCTTCGGGGACCTCGGCACGGCGCTCCCGCAGCGCCTGGACGCGTGGAGCGTGGAACGACCGGCGACGTCCCCCTTCGCCTGGAGCCCACGGCGCGCGCGACGCTCGCTCGGCAACGCCGCGCTGCGGCGCCTCGTAGCGGGCTCACCCAGCGTGCGCGAGGCCGTCGAGGACGTGATCACGGACCGGCTGCTGTCAGCCGCCGCAGGTCTGGCGCGACCCGGGACGCTCGCGCACTGGCTCAGCTCGCTCGCTGCGCCGACGCGCGCCATCGTCATCGGCGAGGCCGCCACGTGGGCGACGTCTCTGGTCGAGCTGAGCCAGGCGCTCGAGGCACCCTGGCACCCAGCGCCCGCGGACGCCTACTACGCGATAGCGGGGGCACGCACCAGCCTGCGCGCGGCCCGCGAGATCATCGTGACCGGGCCCACACGCGTCGTCGTGCGCGTGCGGGCCGGCTCGCCCGGGCGCAGCGCCGGCGCGGGCCTGCGAGCCGACCTGGCCATCGACGCGCTGGCTCATCCGCACGGCGAACTGGCTGGCCGACTCGTGGGAGTCTGGCCGGAGGCCGGCCTCGCCCTGGCCGTGGAGGGCACGCTCGAGGACGCGCGCGCCGGCGCGCGCCACCTGCTGCGCGCGGCTCGGCGCGCGTGCGCCACCGCGCCACTGAGCGTCGTCGCCGCCTAGCCCGCCGGGACCATGCCGTGGAGCCAGTAGCGTGGATCGGTCATGCCCGTACGTCACTCCCTGCGCAACGTCGCCATCATCGCCCACGTCGACCATGGCAAGACCACCTTGGTCGACGCCATGCTGCGCCAGACCGGCGCCTTCTCCGAGCGCGAGGAGCTCACCGATCGCGTCATGGACTCCGGGGACCTGGAGCGCGAGAAGGGCATCACCATCCTGGCCAAGAACACCGCGGTCAAGTGGGGCGAGCTGACGATCAACATCATCGACACGCCAGGCCACGCCGACTTCGGCGGCGAGGTCGAGCGGGGCCTGGAGATGGTCGACGCGGTCATCCTGCTCGTGGACGCGGCCGAGGGACCGCTGCCCCAGACCCGCTTCGTGCTGCGCAAGACCCTGCACAAGCGCCTCCCCGTGGTCCTGGTCATCAACAAGGTCGACCGGCCCGACGCGCGCATCGCCGAAGTCGTGCACGAGGTCGAGAGCCTCTTCCTCGACCTCGACGCGGACGAGCACCAGATCGACTTCCCGATCCTCTACGCGAGCGCGCGCCAGGGCTGGGCGTCGAGCGACCCCGGGGCCACCGGCGGAGACCTGACGCCGCTCTTTCGCACCATCGCCGACTACGTTCCGGCGCCGTCCTACGAGGAGGGTCACGGCCTGCAGGCCCTGGTGTGCAACCTGGACGCCTCGCCGTACCTCGGGCGCCTCGCGCTGTGCCGCGTGATCAACGGCACCCTCGAGCGTGGCCAGCGCGTGGCGTGGTGCCACGTGGACGGCACCCTCGAGCACGCCAAGGTGACCGAGCTGTTCATTACGGAGGCCCTGGATCGAGTGCCGGCCCAGAGCGCCGGGCCGGGCGACATCGTCGCCGTCGCGGGCTTTGACGAGATCACCATCGGCGAGACCCTGGCCGATCCCGAGAACCCCGAGCCGCTCGAGCCGCTCCACGTCGATGAGCCGAGTTTGTCGATGACCATCGGCATCAACACCTCGCCGCTGGCCGGCACGGAGGGCCGACTCCTCACCGCGCGCATGGTCAAGGACCGCCTCGATCGCGAACTGGTCGGCAACGTCTCGCTGCGCGTGCTGCCCACCGAGCGTCCCGACGCCTGGGAGGTGCAGGGTCGCGGCGAGCTGCAGCTGGCGGTGCTGATCGAGACCATGCGCCGCGAGGGCTTCGAGCTGACCGTGGGCAAGCCCCAGGTCGTCACTCGCCTTCTCGACGGCAAGATCCACGAGCCCGTCGAGCACGTCACGATCGACGCGCCCGAGGAGTTCGTGGGGGCGGTCACCACCCTGCTGGCCACGCGCAAGGGCACGATGGTCGACATGGTGAACCACGGCACCGGCTGGGTGCGCCTGGAGTGGCGCGTGCCGGCGCGTGGTCTGGTCGGCGTGCGCACGGACTTCATGACCGAGACGCGCGGTGCCGGGGTCATGCACTCGATCTCGGACGGCTACGCCCCGTGGTTCGGCGAGATCCGCGCACGGCGCAGCGGCGTGCTCGTGGCCGACCGGCGAGGCGTGACGACGGCCAACGCGCTGCTCGACCTGGAAGAGCGCGGCACGCTCTTCGTGGGGCCCGGCGTCGAGGTGTACGAGGGCATGATCGTGGGCGAGAACGCGCGCAGCGACGAGATGAACGTGAATCCCACCAAGGAGAAGAAGCTCACGAACATGCGCGCGGCGGGCAGCGACAACTTTGAGAAGATCGCACCACCGACGATCCTCACCCTCGAGCAGGCCCTCGAGTTCATCGCCGACGACGAGGCCGTCGAGGTCACGCCCAAGTCGGTCCGCCTGCGCAAGATGACGCTGGACCATGCGATGCGCGCGCGCGAGCGAAAGCGCGCCGAGCGCCCTTCGGTACAGTCGTAGCCGGAGGGATGACAGAGCGGACGAATGTACCGGTCTTGAAAACCGGCGTGGGCTTGCCCACCGTGGGTTCGAATCCCACTCCCTCCGCAGCGACGCCGAGGCCCCGGCACCACGACGGTGCCGGGGCCTCGGCGCGACTAGAGCGAAGCTACAAGACCTGCACCAGCGTGTAGCCGCTCGTGGTCTGGTTGACCAGCACGCCCACCGTCACGTTCGGGGACACCGCCAGAGAGAGCGAGGCCATCGCCGAGGGGATGACAATGGTCGCGGACTGGCTGCCGCCAGAGAGCAGGAGCGTCATTGAGCCGTTCGAGGTGCCCGTCGCGGACGTGAAGGCACTCACCGTGCCCGACAGCTGGACGGTCGGGGCCGTGCTCAGGACGTTGCCCGCACTCGTCTGCGAGGCCGTCACGTTCACCTGCTCGCTCGTGGACAGGGCGAGGCTGAGCAGACTGCTCGGCACGACGAAGATCACCGTGGCGCCGGTCGAGGGCTGAACCACGAGCGAACCGGTCGAGGTGGACGTCGCCGCCTGAAACGTCACCACCGTGCCGGACAGCTGGAGCGTGCTCGGCGTTGCACCGGTGCTGGTCGAGCCGCCGCCGTCACCCTCGGGCTGCTGAATCTTGATGTCCACCAGCGTCAGGCAGATGGTGCCGGGAGAGCTCGTCGAGGTGCAGACACTCTCCATGGCGCGCACGTGCACTCGTGAGCCTGGCTGCGCCGGCGCCGCCTCGCTCTGCATCGAGGGCGGGATGATCACGCTCTGACTCGAGGCCTGGGAGTTGTCGCCCTGGTTCGTCTGAATGACGAGCGTGGTGCCGTTGTTCGAGGAGACCGTGCCCTCGATCTCAACGACGCCCGACTGTCCACCGTCACCCTCCGCGGGGTGGATGGAGACGAGAGTCGTCGTCGCCACGCCGTTGAGCGAGACGATCGTCGCCTCGGCGTGCACGTAGGTGTTCAGCTGCACCGCTGGGGGCACATTCACCGTCGAGGGCACGCTCATCGTGACCACCGAGCCGCCCTCACCGGGCTGGACCGAGATGGTGCCCAGGGCCGTGCCCGATGCCGGCGTCATCGCCGTGACCAGACCCTCGACGTCAAAGACCGCGTCCTCAGAGGGCTGACTCACGCCCTGGGCACCGCCCGTGCCGTCGGTCGAGATCGTCACCAACGAGAAGCTCGACGTGCTCGGGTTGTAGTCGACGAGCAGCTCCACCTGCTGGCCGGTGCTCAGCGTGCTCGGCAGCATGATGGAGCTCGGCACGATCACCGTGATCGTCTCACCGCTCTCCGTCGTGACCGTCAGCGAGCCCGACGCGGGAGTGCCCAGCGTGCCCTGCAGGGTGATGAGCGCCGTCGAGCCCGAGGGGATCACGGTGATCTCATCGAGGCCCTGGGCGCCCAGGCCGGCGTTCACGTTGACGATCGTGCCGGTGCCCGGATTCGAGCTCGAGCCCGAGCTGTCGTGCGCGTGGCGCGCGTGGGCCGCGCGAGTCAGTGTGACCACGCTGCCGCCGCCCGACACCGACATCGACGTGGGGCTCGAGGACACCACGACGGCGCGGAAGTGCGCCCGGTTCGTGTGGCGACCCGTGCTCATGGACAGAACGTGGTCGGTCCCGTCGGCCAGGTGCGTGACGCGCGCGCGAACCAGCGTTCCCAGACGGGTCCGGGCGGCCGTGGCGGCGCTGACGCGCAGGGTGACCAGGTGAGCGTGGCTGGCCAGGACCAGGGTGTCGCGCGAGGTGTTGGTGGCAACGACAGCGCCGCTCACCGAACTCGCTCGCACGCTGGTGTGGGACTGTGCGCTGGCTCCGGCCAGTCCGGCCAGCGGTCCGGCCAGCAGCACGAGGGCGCCGGCTACGGCGCCGGCTCGACTCATTCGGCTAGGAAACATCGTTGTGGACTCCTTCCAGTGGGCGTCGTCCGCCCGACTGAAACCCACGCTACGAAGCGAGCCTGTGGGCTCGTCCAAGGTCACCTGCGAGTTTCCTGTGAATCGCGACAACGCCATCACACGCGGCCCACGACCACCCGGTGCGGCACAGGCCACGAGTGCACTAGGACGGGGGTGTGCCGGTGAGCCGCGGCGCGCTCGCACGCCGCACGGAAGATGAGCGATGAGGCTGCATCGCGCAATGCCGGTGCGCCAGCTGGCCGAGGCGACTCCGGCCCGACGAGATCGGGTGATCGACGGCCTGCGTGCCGGGAGCCTGAGCGTCGTGGTGATCGGCCACTGCGCGATGGCCCTCGTGTACTGGCACCGAGGCGTCCCGGAGCTCGGCAACGTTCTGGCCGCGCACCGCTCCGCCCAGCTCGCGACCTGGGTGCTGCAGGTGGTGCCGCTCTTCTTCGTCGCCGGCGGGGCGTCCAACGCGCTCAGCTGGCGCTCGAGGCGTGCGCAGGGCTACGCCGCCTGGCTGTGGTCGCGCTCGGCGCGCCTGCTGCGCCCGGTGCTGGTCTATCTCGCTCTCACGGCGCCGATCGCGTGGCTGGTGGCTCGCCTCGTGCCGAACGCCGTGAGCGCGCCGCTGCTGGCGCTCAGCACCCAGCTGCTCTGGTTCCTCGGCGCCTACCTCGTGGTCACCGCCCTGGGTCCTCTGCTGCTGCGCGCCCACGACCGAGCGCCGTGGCTCAGCGTTCTCGGCCTCGGTGCGAGCAGCGTGGTCGTGGACGTGATCCGCTTTGGCGGCGGCGTGCGCATCGTGGGCGTGCTCAACTTCGTCACCGTGTGGGCCCTGTGCGCGCAGCTGGGCGTGTGCTACGTCGACCGGCTCATCCCGAGTCGTCGGGCCGGCATCCTGGCCCTCGTCGGCGTCGGCCTGAACGCCCTCGTGGTCACGCGGTTTCACTACCCGCTGTCGATGGTGGGCATGCCGGGCGATCGATTCTCCAACGTGTCCCCGCCCACGACGGTGCTGATGATCCTCGGCGTCGTCGAGGCTCTCGCGGCGATCGCGCTGAGAGAGCCACTGGGCCGCCTGATGACTCGCGTGGGCGTGTGGCGCTACGTGGTCGCGGTGAACGCGTCGGCGATGACGCTGTACCTGTGGCACCTGCCCGTGCTGATCGTCCTGTACGTCCTCGAGCACGCCAGCGGGCTCACCCTGCCCACGTCTCGCTCGGGCGGGCTCGTCGTCATGGGCCCGCACTACCCGTGGCTGTGGCCGGTGCACTTCGTGCTCTTCGCGCTCGGGGTCGTCGGCGTGGTGAGCGTCCTGTGGGTGCTCGAGAGCGCTCCCCTGGTGTTCTGGGACCGTGCGTCGCGCCTCGCGCCGCTGCCGGGAGGCCTGGCGAGTGCGCTCGGGGCCCTGGGCGTGATCGTCTGCGGCACGGGGCTCCTGGTCCTGGCCGGTGTCGGCCTCGCGGGATTTCCCACTCGCGTCGTGCACTTCAGCGGCCTGAGCCTGAGCAGTGGCCTCGGCACGGGTCTCACCCTCGTCGGCGCGCTGGGCGTGCGCGCGGCCACCGCGCCGCGCCGGCTCTAGCGCAGCACGCGCATCGAGTCGCGCATCGCGTCCACCAGTCCGTCCAGGACGCCGATCGCGCCGACCTCGCCGATCTCGCCCGCCGCGACGAGGTCCCAGAGGCCGAAGACGACCTGGAAGAGGGCCCACACCCGCGCGCGTCCGGCCGGGTCCGCGGAGAAGGCCTCGCCCCCCACACCCGCCCAGCGATCGATGAGCCGACGACGCAGCTCGGCGACGCCGGTCCCCAGGTCCGGCTCGAGCTGCTCGATTCCCGAGAAGACCGTGCGCAGCAGGAGTCGGTCGCGCGGCGCCATGCCCATGGCGCGCACGAAGCGCTCGCGCAGCAGCTGGCGCGGGTCCCCCAGGGCGGCCCGCTCGACGCTGAAGTCGCCGTCGACGATGGCGAAGCGGTACTCGACCAAGGCCACCAGCAGCTCGGAGCGACTGGCGAAGTGACGGTAGACGAGCTGGCGGCTGACGTGGGCCTCCTGGGCGACCGCCATCATCGACAGCTGGCCCAGCCCGTCACGCTCGACGATGCGCTCGGCCGCGCGCAGCAGGTTCAACCGGCGCTCCTCGGCGCGCAGGTAGGGCCTCTTCATCGGCCTCGCCAGTATCTGTTGCGCCATTGGTAACCCCTGACCACTTCTCCCACGACGCTAACGGGCGAGGTCACAACTGGCGGACAAAAATTGGCCTACTGCGTGCGCACGCGCGCGCGGAGATCGCCGATCCAGGCGGCCGCGTGCGCGCGCGCCCGGCGCACCTCGTCGCGACGCTCCTCGGCGGCCTCGCCCTGGACCGGGTAGGAGCCCAAGAACTTCACGCGCGCCAGGTGAGCCTGCAGATCGACCAGGCAGTCGGCGACCACGTCGTCGAGCACGTGGCCCTCGAACTCGATCACGAAGCAGTACTCGCCCAGGCCCCGCTTGGTCGGGCGGCTCTCGAGCTTGGTCAGGTTGATGTCGCGCGCGGCGAAGCGCCCCAGGATGCCGTAGAGAGAGCCGGGCTGGTCGGCGTCCTGGAAGCAGACGATCGTGGTGCGGTCGTGGCCCGAGGCCGGCGCGATGCTGTCGCGGCCCACGACGACGAAGCGCGTGGCGTTGCCCGGGTGGTCCTCGATGTCCCGGGCCACGACACGCAGTCCGAAGAGCCGCCCGGCCATCGCCGAAGCCACGGCCCCCCAGGGCTCGCTCGACTCGGCCACCAGGCGCGCGGCCTGAGACGTCGAGGTCGTCTGGTGCGCGCTCGCTCCCAGGCGCGAGAGGAAGCCGCGCACCTGGGCCAGGGCGTGCACGTAGCTCCACACCTCGGCCACGTCCTCGAGCGCCACACCGGGTCTGGCCAGCAGGTGCAGGTGAATGGGCAGGACCACCTCGCGCTGGATGAAGAGGTCGTGATCAAAGACCAGGCCGTCGATGGTCGCCGAGACCGTGCCCTCGATGGCGTTCTCCAGCGGGGCCAGCGCCAGGTCCAGGGTTCCCTCGGCCACTCCCGCCAGGGTGTCAGGAATCGTCTCCATGCTCACGGCGTCGAGCTCGCCCAGGCTCGCCAGGGCCTCGTGTGAGAACGAGCCCTCCGGGCCCAGGAATCCCACGCGCGCGCCGAGCATGGCAGAACACTACCCGTCGACTCCGGCGGCTCCGGGCCCGCGTGGCGCCACGCCTACGATGGCACGGGACGAATGAGAAAGGCTGGCGCAATGGGGCACCGCATGTTCGAGTACAACGCCGACGTGACGAACATGATCTTCGACTACTGCCGCGAGCGGCTCTCCCTGGACCCGGTTCCCCTGGACTACGGCAGCCTCACCCCGGAACCGCTGGCCAGCCTCGACGGGCTCATCTGCCCCGAGGGCCACGCCCCGGACGAGATCCTGAGCTTCTTCAAGCAGAACCTGGCGCCCGCGGTGATCTCGATCGACGCGCCGACGTTCCTCGCCTTCATCCCCAACGCGCCGACCAAGAACTCCCTGCTCTTTGACATGGTGGTGGCCTGCTCCGGGCTCAACGGCACGAGCTGGCTCGAGGCCGCCGGCGTCGTGGTGGCCGAGAACCAGGCCCTCGAGTACCTGGCCGGCCTGGCGGGCATGCCCCCGAGCGCCGGCGGGGCCTTCGTGTCCGGCGGCTCGATGGGCAACCTGTCCGGACTCACGGTGGGCCGCGACCTCGGGCGTCGACGTCGCCCCGAGATTGCGGCGCACCAGTTGCGCTACGCGATCTCGGCCGACGCACACTCCAGCGTGGGCAAGGCCCTGCACGTGCTGGGCATGGAGACCCTCGTGGTCGAGGCCGACGACCACCGCTTCACCCTCGAGGGCCTGCTCGGCGCTCTGGCGGCCGACGAGCACCCCGAGAGCGTGATCGGTGTCGTGGCCACGGCCGGCACCACCAACGCCGGCATCGTCGATGACTTGGAGGGTCTGGGCGCCTACGCGCGCGAGCACGAGCTGTGGTTCCACGTCGACGGCGCCTACGGCGGCGCGGCCCTCTTCTCGCCCACGCACCGACACCTGTTCTCGGGCCTGCGCCACGCGGACAGCTTCGTGGTCGACCCGCACAAGTGGCTCTTCGCCCCGCTGGACTGCGCCGCGCTGCTCTACCGCGAGCCCCACGTGGCGCGCAAGTTCCTCGCCCAGCAGGCCGGCTACCTGGACATCCTGCACGCGGACAAGGACGAGGACTACGAGTGGAACCCGTCGGACTTCGCGATTCACCTCTCGCGGCGCGCGCGGGGCCTGCCCTTCTGGTACTCGCTGGTGACCAACGGCACCACGGCCTACGAGACGGCCGTGCAGGCCGCCATCGACCTGGCCCGAGCGAGCGCCGCGCTCATCGACGAGCTCGAGCACGTCGAACTCGTGCGCGAGTCGAGCCTCTCGGTCGTGCTCTTCCGGCGCCCGGGCTGGAGCGAGGAGGACTACGTCGCCTGGAGCCACCGGCTCCTGCGCGAGCAGATCGCCTTCGTGACGCCGACCAAGTGGGAGGGCGAGACCATCGCGCGCTTCGCCTTCCTGCACCCGGACACGGACCTGGACCTCGTGGCTCGCGTGCTGGAGACGATGCGCTAGCCCAGCAGCGCCGCGCCGGGCGTGCGCCCGCCGCGCGTGCGCCAGGCGACCCCGCCCAGCGCCTCGAGCACGACGCGATTCGCCAGGTAGGCGGTGATCTCGGCGTGGTCGTAGGGCGGCGAGACCTCGACGACGTCCATGCCCGCCACGGGCACCTGCATCGCGATGCGGCGCACCGCGTCCAGCAGCTGGCGACTGCTCAGCCCGCCGGGCTCGGGTGTGCCGGTGCCCGGCGCCGCGCCGGGATCGACGACGTCCACGTCCACCGAGAGGAACACGGCGTCGCAGTCGATCAGCGCGAGCTCGAGGGCCTCGTCGAGCACGGCGTCGAGCCCGCGCGCGACGATCTCGGACATCTCGAAGGACCTCATTCCCTGAGCCGCCATCCAGGCCAGGGTCTCGGGCTCGGGCCAGTAACCACGCAGCCCGATCTGGATGAAGCGCTCCCCGCGGCAGGCGCCGGACTCGATGAGCCGGCGCATCGGCGTGCCGTGGCCGTAGAGCGAGCCCATCTGCGTGTTGGCCGTGTCGGCGTGCGCGTCGAAGTGGATCACGCTCACCCGGCCCCAGCCCACGTGGCGGGCCACGCCGGTCACGTCGGGCAGCGCAATCGTGTGATCGCCCCCGAGCACGACGGGCATCACGCCCGCCGCGGCCACGTCGGTGACGCGCGCCTCGAGCGCGGCGAGCGAGCGCTCGATCTCCCCGGAGGGCATCTCCACGTCGCCGAGGTCCACGACGCCGAGCTCGACCAGCGGGTCCACGCCCAGGGCCAGGCTGGGGCGCATCCCGTCGTGGGGCAGGTAGTCGGTGGTGCGAATCGCCTGGGGTCCGAAGCGGCATCCGGCGCGGTGCGAGGTGCCACCGTCAAAGGGCGCGCCCACGATCACCGCGCGCGCGCCGCTCCAACTCCCTCGATCATCCGGATCACCAGCCGGCACGCCAAGAAACGTCGCGTCAGCACCGTAGAGGTTGCCGATGCGGGTCACGCGGGCCCCCACAGGTGCGTGATCGCCACTCCGAGCTCGCCCTGGTGGGCCGCGACCAGGCTGAGGTGCCCGTCTGCGGGCAGGTGCACCGCACTGGCCGTGGGAATCGCGCGCGCCAGCCACGCGCCGTGGCTGGCCGGGACCATCAGGTCATTGTCCCCGTACCAGATCTGCACCGGTCGGCTGATGGAGCCCAGATCGAAGCCCCACGCAGCGAAGAAGGCACGGTCGTCGTCGATGTAGCCCTCCGCGGAGCGGGCGAAGGCCTCGCGACAGCTCTGGGCCAGGATCTCGCGCGCGGCCTGGGGCTCCAGCGCGGCGCGGTCGACGTCGCTCAGCAGTTCACCGAAGAGGTCCACGATGCTCATCGCGCTCGCGCGCGCGAACTGCTCGGCCGTGGCCTGCATGTGCGCGACGTACGCCGCACCGCCCTCTCGAGCCAGGATGAACTCCTCCACGTTCTCCGGGGCCATGCCCTCGGTCCAGTCGAAGTCGGCGTCGATGGGCGCCACGCCCGCCAGACTGATCGCCCCGCGACAGTGCTCGTCCAGGCTCGCGCAGGCCAGGGCGTGAGGACCTCCCCCGGACCAGCCCACGGCGACGTAGTCCCCGACGCCGAAGTGCGCGCGCAGCGCCGCGACGTCGGACACGACCGCGGCCACGTCGCGTCCGGGCCGCGCACTCGAGTGCCCGTAGCCCGCGCGCGAGCTCGTCAGGATGTCCAGTCCGTGGCTCAAGCCCATCGCCTCGAGGCTCAGCGCCGTGGCGCACGAGCCGGGTGAGCCGTGATGAAAGACAACGGGCACGCCGCCCTCGGTGCCCAGACGGGCCACCTCGAGCTCTCGCCCGTCCGGGGTCCTGATCAGCTCGAGCGCGTAGGGCACGGCGCCTCCCTTCGGCGCCAGGCTACTTGGCAGGCGTCACCGACATCGGCCCGCCGACGTACTGCAGCTCGACCCAGGTCTGGCCCGCAGTGAGCGCGAGCGGCTTGCCGTTCGCGCCGGTGTAGGCGATGACGTCGGACTTGGACGTGCCGCGTGACCAGGTCCCGCGCACCTCGCGCCCGTCGCTGAAGACCCAGACCGTGCCGGAGCCCTGCAGGTTCGCGTACGAGCTGAACGTGCCCACGCCGTTGACGTAGTTGACGAACATCACCACGACGTTCTTGGGTGAGACGCGCACGCCCGTGCCCGTCACGATCGGCTGACCGAAGAGCGTGCGGTCCCAGGAGGACGTGGCCACGTTCCACGTCCAGGTCACCGGGTAGATCGAGGGGAAGCCCACGGTGAAGCTCGCGACCTTGAGGCCCGTCGCGGCCTGAGTGGCGCTGCGGTAGGTGAACAGCGAGGGCGGCGGCGTCGGCGAGCCCTTGAAGGCGAAGAGGCCCGCGGCGTTGGCGTAGAGGTTGTGTGGCGCCTGACGATTTGGGTCGCGGAACATCGCCGCGCCCGAGCTCGACTCGTCCTCGAGCTTCACCGGCGCTTGAGAGATCGCGTTGATGGCGTAGGGAGCCCCGCCGGAGAAGGCGAAGATGCCCCCCAGGGGCCACACGATCTGCGCGTCGGTGGGGCGCACGGAGCGCACCGGGCCGACCTTGGTGGGCGCGTGCGAGTTGAAGACCGCCGCCAGGCGCGTGATGCCGCCGTTGACGATCTCCTCGTAGACCACGTCGGCCTGGTCGATGCCCCATTGGGGCAGCGCCTCCGGGGTGTTCTCTATCTTGATGGTCAGCGCCGGGCGCGTCGCCGACAGCCCGCTGGGATCGGCCAGTCCGGTTAGCGGCGCGGTGGCGTAGCTGTGCGCAGTCGTGGTGCTGGTCGTGCTTGTCGCGCCCGCCGCGGATCCCGGGGAGCTCGACGAGGTGTGCCGAAGGACCTTGGCCGCCACGGCCGCCCCCGCAGCCAGGACGAGGACGAGCAGGACGAGCAGGACGCGGCGCATTCGCCCAATGTAGTAAACGGCGCCGGCAACGGGCCCTCAGGACGGCGCGGGGCCGAGGTCCTTGAGGATCACCGTGTGGGGGATCTGGGTCTCGGCACTGAGGTGCTCGCTGCCCTCCAGGACGCTCCAGCCGCAGGCCCGGTAGAAGCCGAGCGCCGAGTCGCGCGCGTTGGCCCAGACGCGACGCACCCCGACGCTGGCCAGGGTGGTCTCGGCGACGACCAGCACGCGGCGCCCGAAGCCGCGACCTTGCACCGCGGGCTCGGTGGCCATGTAGCGCAGCTGGTGCGTCGCCTCGCGCGGACCGGGCGCGACGAAGAACGAGGCGCTCACGACGATCTGGGCACCGAGGCGTCCGGCGAAGTGGAGCGTGCCGATCGCGTCGTCGGCCGGATGAGCCACCACCGCGTCCGCGCGTCCGGCGCGCAGCACGCGCCGGCGCAGCTCGTAGAGCTCACGCGGCGCCACGGCGGCAACGGTGAAGGCCTCAGTCAAGCCGGCGCACCATCGTCTGTATCGGCGCGTTCGCGTCGCGGTGCATCGCGCGCACCTCGCCGACCTCGACGTAGCCCAGACGCCGATAGAAGGCCACCGCACGCTGCTGGCTGAGCACGACCGATAGGTGCAGCTCGTGCGCACCCGACTCGGCCGCCCACGCCTCGACTGCTCGCACCAGTGCCTCAGCCAGTCCCGTGCCGCGCGCGTCCGGGCCCACGTACATGCCGAAGAGCCAGAGCGTGCCCGGGAATCGATCGTGGGTGCCGCCGACCGCCAAGCCCCGCACGCGAGAGTCCCGCAGCCCAAAGAAGTGTGGCGTGCCGCTCAGCCTCGCGGCCCACTGCTCGAGGCTCCAGCCGATCACGTCGTCGTAGGTCGTGCCGTAGGCCCCGGGCGAGTCGGAGAGGGCCTCGAGACGGATGGCGCGCAGCGTCTCGGCCTCCTCGGGCCCGGCCCGGCGCACGCTCAGCTCCATCGGGCGATCTCCTCGGCCAGCGCGCGCTGGGCCAGCGAGCCGGACGCCAGTGCCGCTCGCATGCCCGCGACGTCCTGCGCGCTGCGGTTCTGGGAGTACTTGGCCTTGCCCTCGATCTGGCGCACCTGGATCTCAAGGCCCACCACGGCGCGTCGCATGCGCGCCAGGTACTCCTCGGGTGCCTCGGCCACACGCCAGGCGTCATCGCGGCCCGCCTCGAAGCGCTCGGCGAGTCGACGCACGCACGACTCGACCCACTCGTCCTCCTCGTGCAGGTGCAGCTGACCGTGAACCTCGATCGCGACGTAGTTCCACGTGGGCACGGCCGCCGGGTTCTCACGGGTCGAGGGGTAGTCACGCGGCGAGATGTACCCGTCGGCCAGTACCGCCAGGGCCAGCACCTCAGCGCCCTCGCCCGCCTCGCGCCAGAAGGGGTTCGCCCGCGCGACGTGCGCGTGCAGGGCGCTCGGGGCCTCGGCCAGGGTTGGCACCAACGCGCTGACCAGGCCCGTGGGACCCGTGGCCACCAGGCTTACCAGGCCCGCGCGAGCCAGGGCCCGCCAGGCCTCGTCCTCGGACAAGGCGAAGTGCGCGGGGTTGTACACGCTGGGCCTCCTACTCTGGTTCGCGCTGTGGCAGACGGGCCGAGTACATCGAGTAGCCGTCCACGTAGCGCACGAACATCGTGGCGATCGCCGTGGCCACGATCATGGGCACCATGATGTTGAGCCCCGAGTGCGTCATCTCCATGACCAGCGCCAGACCCGCCAGCGGGGCCTGCATCGAGGCCCCGATCATGGCGGCCGCGCCCACTAGGGCGTAGGCGCCCACCGACGAACCGGGCCACACGTGCACCCACACCAGGCCGAGCCAGCCGCCGAGCACGGCGCCCGTGGAGAGAAACGGCGTGAAGACACCACCCGCGGCGCCGCTGGCCAGGGTGAAGGACGTGACCAGGGGCTTGAGGGCGAAGAGGGCGAAGAGCAGCCCGGCGCCGCCCACGCCGAGGAACGCCTGATGCGCCATGTCCTTGCCGTTGCCGAAGAGCTGCGGGTACCAGATCCCCAGGGCGCCCACGCCGAGGAAGGTCAGGGGCATGGCCCAGAAGAGGTGCACACCACTGGCGCGGTGGTGCGACGCCCAGCCCACCGCGCGCACGTAGACGACGGCGACGAGGCCCACCACGAGACCGGCCACCAGTGAGAAGGCCATGATCGAGGCGCTGAAGTGGTAGTCCCGGATGTCCGCGTAGGTCGCCCCGCCGGGCAGGTAGAGCCAGCCGACGAAGGTGGCCAGGCCCGTGCACACCAGGGCCGGCGCGACCACCGGCAGGCTCAGCGAGCCGTAGAGGACCTCGGCGGTGAAGAGCGCGCCGCCCAGGGGCACGTTGTACACCGCGGCGAGTCCCGCGCCGCCCCCGCAGGCCACGAGCAGGCGCACTTGAGCCGGGCTCAGCCCCAGCCAGCGGCCGAACACGCTGCCCGAGGCCCCGCCCATGAGCTTCGGGGCCGCCTCGCGACCGATGGAGGCGCCCATGCCGATCACGAGCTCGGAGACGAGTGAGGTCAAGATGCTGCGCGAGAAGGACAGGTTGCCGTCGCCCCTCCAGAGGGCGTCGTCGATCTCGGCGCGTCGGTTCTTCATGAAGCGACGAATGAGGTACCACCCGAGGGAGCCGAGGAGGCTGGCCAGCACCAGGCTGATCACGCGGCGCTCACCCGAAACCGCGGCCACGGCCGCCTGGTAGCTGCCCGAGTGGTAGTTAAAGGCGGCGTTCTCCGCCAGGTACAGCACCCACATCAGGAATGCTCCGAGACCCCCGGTCAGCACCCCGGTCAGCACGAGGGCGATCCAGAAGGGTCCGTTCAGGGCCGCGTGCTCGTCCCCGGTGGCGTTGGGCTGCTCGGTGGCGCCACGCCCGGAGGCGATGCGCTTCTTGATGAGTGGCTGCGGCACCCGCTGGCGCTCGCTGCCCTCGCGCTTGTCCATTCCCAACCTCGCGGTGTGGCGCTCGTCAAACCCGTCTCAGTGTAGGTGGCTTCGGACTCAGCGCTGGCCCCGGGGCTTGCTGCAGCCCGCTCGGTGCTCACCGCGCTCGTTGAGGAAGATGCCGCACTCCTCACACAGCAGGTGCGCCCAGCACGCCGCGTCCCCTCCGAGCCCGCCGAGGGAGTCCGTGAGATCCTCCAGACGCGGCACGGGCTCGGGGTGCTCGCTCACGTCGCGCTGCCCGGTTCGTCAAGAAACGCGAAGAGGCGCCGTCCCGCGACGAAGTGCCCGGGAGCGCTTGCCAGGCGGTGCGTGCCCACCCCGTAGGAGAAGCCCGACGGCGCGCTCCACTCCTCCTCGACGAATCCCACGCGCTCGAAGGCCGCGCGCATCGCCGACGTCGCGTCGGGCTCACGACGATGACGCGTCCAGATCACGCGCGCACCCTCAGCGCAGAGCGTCGGCAGGAAGGAGATGGTGCGTGCGATGTCGTTCTCGCTGATGTTGCCGAAGACGCCGCACACCATCACGATGTCGGCCGGCACCGCGCCCTCGAAGGCGTCCGAGTTGCCCGCGTCGGCCTCGAGGACCTGTACGCCGACCAACCCCAGACGAGCGGCGAGCGCTCGTGCGAAGGCCGCGTTGTGCGCATCCAGCTCGACCAGGCGGGCCGAGACGTCTCCCGCGCGCGGGTGATCGCTCAACACGCCCAGCAGGTCCCGGCCCTGGCCGGCGCAGAGCGACAGCACGCCGATGGGCCCCGGCGCGCACTCCTCGAGGGCGCGCGCGAGCTGGCGCTGGACCTCGGCCAGGCGAGCGGACAGGTACGAGTCAGGATCCTCGTAGGGCTCGTGCCAGGCCACCCACTTTGAACTCACGACGTGAGCGTACGTCGCTCTCAGCTCGTCGCGACGCGCAGCGCCCGCGCCCCGCTCGCCGCGGCCAGCTCCTCGAAGGTGGTGGGAAAGACCGCGTGCGGGTGCCCAGCCGCCGCCCAGATGACGTCGTAGCCAGCCAGATCCTCGTCGATCAGCACCGTCAGCGCGCGCGTGTCACCCTCCCAGCCCAGCGGCGCCACTCCCCCGATGGAGAAACCGCTGCGAGACTTGACGTACTCGGCGTCCACGCGGGCAAGGTGAGCCTCGCCGATCTCGCGGGCGACCAGCTCGGCGTCCACGCGATGCGCGCCGCTCGTGATGATGAGCACGGGCTCATCATCGGGGCGCCGGAAGACGAGGGACGAGGCGATCTGGCCGACGCCCACGTCGAGGGCCGCGGCGGCCTCGGCCGCGGTGCGCGTCGAGTCGGCCAGGGCTCGGATCTCACCGTGCACGCCCGCCGCCTCGAGTGCGGCGCGCACGCGGCGCACCGGCGCGCGCTGCAGTATCGCCTCGCTCACGCCCCGAGAAATCCGTTCAGCACTGCCGCCAGGCTCGGCGACGTGCGCTCGGCCCAGGCCAGGTTCACGTCCAGGATGTCCAGGTGCTGGGCCACCGAGAGCTGTGAAGTGGGCACCGGGTGGGACTCGAGGAAGTCGCGCACCGATCCGGCCAGGTCCGCGTCGGTAAAGAACGTGGAGACTGAGCTCACCATGCGGTGATGCGAGGACTCCGGGAAGCGCTCCAGTGCCTCGTCCCAGCGCGCGCTGAGCCGGCGCCACACCTCGGGCCCGGCCCGCAGGTTGCCCATGAGGGCCATGATCACGTACGGGGCGTCTTGGGTACGCACCTCGGAGAAGGCGGCCTCGAAGGCGTCGAGCACGACGCTCGGCTCCCGCGAGGCCGCGGGAGCGAACAGGTAGCGCATCTCCTCCTGGGGAGTGGGCGCGTTCAGGCGTCGGCTCCGGCAGGTGTCGGCGTCCCCGGGACGGCTCTGATGCATCGTGATCGTCACGATGGCGTCGGCGAGATTGCCCTCCAGCTCATTGGCGTCGAAGCGCCGGGCGGCCTCGGCGGCGACGTCCGGGTCACGCCCGAGCGTGCCCAGGTACTGCAGCACGCTCGCGCGCAACGTCGCGGCCTCGGCGCTCTCCTTCTCGCGCGGCTCCCAGCCCAGGCGCGCGTGCAGCGGGGCCAGCAGCTCGCGCACCACGCGCGCGAGGACCTCGCGACTCGCGTCGTCGCCCAGGCGATCGACCATGGCCAGGCCCCGCAGGACGACGCTCCACGGGGTGGGCTCGTCAAAGCCCCCCAGCCCGCGCGCCAGAGTGAGCAGGTCACCCAGTCCGAGTCGCCCCAGCAGGATCGAGGCCCAGGTGTCTGACACCAGCACCGCGCGCTCGCTCTCGTCCAGATCCTGGAGGCGCTCGGCGAGCCCGGCGAGTTGCGCGGAGTCGTAGGCGGTGCGATAGAAGCCCGAGCCGCCGGCGTTGACCACGACCGGTGCCTCGAGCGACAGCGTCACCGGCTCATCCTCGAGCAGGACCCGCTCGACGTCATCCGCGCCGAGGGCACGCACGAGCACCGGCACCTTCCAGCTCGCTCCGATGTTGGACGACCCGCGAGGAGCGCGGAAGCTGAACGGCGCCTGGGACAGGCTCGTCGCCTCGAGGCTCAGCAGCGGGAAGCCGCCCTGGAGGATCCAGGTGTCCATGATCGCGCCCACCGGCTCGCCCGAGGCCGTCTCGAGGGCCGACCACAGCTCAGCCGTGATCGCGTTGTCATAGGCGTGACGGCGCAGGTAGAGCCGGATGCCGTCGCGGAAGGTCTCCGCACCCAGGTACTGCTCGAGCATGCGCAGCACCGAGCAGCCCTTCTCGTAGGTCAGCACGTCGAACATGCCCCGGCACTCGTTCGGCGAGACGACACGGTACTCAACGGGACGCGTCGTGTGCTGAGCGTCCACGGCGAAGGCCGCGTCGCGCTCGCGGGTGAAGTTGACCCAGCGGCGCCAGTCGGGACGGAAGTGATCCGAGCAGATCGCCTCCATGAAGGTCGCGAAGGCCTCATTGAGCCAGATCCCCTCCCACCACTCCATCGTCACCAGGTCCCCGAACCACATGTGGGCAACCTCGTGGTTCACCACGAGGGCCACCTGGCGCATCTCGGCATCCGTGGCCACGGCCGGATCGATGAGGAGGTACTCCTCACGGAACGTGACACAGCCGAGGTTCTCCATGGCTCCCGCGGCGAAGTCGGGCACGGCCACCAGATCGATCTTGTCCCCCGGATATGGCCGGTCGAAGTACTCGCTGAAGAAGACCAGGGCGTGCTCGAGCAGCTCGAGCGCGAAGCCGCTCAGGTGGCCCTTGCCCACTGGGTGCACGACGCGCGTCGGCACACCGAGCACGAGACGCTCGGCCGTGGCCTCGAAGGGTCCCACCACGAAGGCGACCAGGTACGTCGACATCACCATCGTGGGCGCGAAGCGCACCTCGCGCCGCCCGTCGGCAAGTTCACGGGAGGCGACCTCGGCGCTGTTGGAGAAGGCGCCCATGTCGCCCGGCACCACCAAGGTGATCTCGAAGGTCGCCTTCTGGGCCGGATCGTCAAAGCACGGGAAGGCCCGACGCGCGTCGGTGGACTCGAACTGCGTCGTGGCGATAGTGCGCGTCACGCCGTGCGCGTCGACGTAGCTCGAGCGATAGAAGCCGTGCAGCTGGTCGTTGAGAACCCCCGCGAACTCGACGCTCAGGCTCACCGGCCCCGCGGGCACACTGCGCGAGAAGTCGAAGGTGACCGTCTCGTAGTCGGCGTCACGCGATACGGGCGCCGAGGTGAGGACCTCGGGGCCCACGCGCAGAGAGCCCGGCTGGATGTCCAGGTCCAGAGCGTTGAGGGTGATCGCCGACGTCGCCTCGGTGAGTTCGAGATCGATCTCGACGCGACCCGTGAAGCGAGCGGCCTCGATGTCCGGCTCCAGGTGCAGTCGGTAGGCCCGCGGGGTCACGTGCGGGCTCAGGCGGTAGGGATTGTCGAAGGTCGCGGCGCGTCTCACCTGGTGAAGACTACCCAGGGCACCGCCCCGAGCGCGCCGGGGCTCACTCGGCCAGCAGGTCCCCCAGGGCTCGTGCCGTGGTCCAGTTGCGCGCCGTGCCCCGGCTGAGAGCCGAGCGTGCCCCGCCGGAGCCCAACGCACGCACGAGGCGACTGTGGGCGAAGCCCCCGGGAGTCCACAGGTACAGCGCCCGCGACACGATCCGGACCTCGTCGGGCTCGCCGGTTTCGGCGAGCACGGCCTGCGCTCGTTCAACTCGCTCGCGCACGTCGTCGTCCACGCCGTTCCGAAACAGGACCACGTGCACGCTCGCGCCCTCGGAGACCTCGGCGAACGGATTCGCTTCGAGGACTCGCTCAAAGGCGGCGCGCTCGCGCACGACGACTCCGACACGTAGGCCCCGCTGCCGGTGCAGCGCCTCGCCGATCGACTCGGCGAGCGAGGCCTCCTCGGCGAGGGGGCCGGCGCGGAAGACGGCGTTGCCCGACTGCAGGTACGTGAGGACATCCTCGAACCCGAGCTCGTCCAGCGTCTCGCGCAGCCCTCTCATCGCCAGGCGGTTATGCCCCGAGACGTTGATGCCGCGCAGCAGGGCGACGTGGGTGCGAGCCACGTCGGGCCTAGGGCGCGCCGTCATAGGCCGCGTGCAGAGCGTCGCAGTCGAGCTTGCTCATGCTCAGCATGGCCTCGATCGCGCGTGTTCGGGCGGCGTCGTTCTCACCGGCCATCATCTCCTCGAAGCAGCGCGGCACGACCTGCCACGAGACGCCGAAGCGGTCCACGAGCCAGCCGCAGACGCCCGGACGACCGCCCTCGCACAGCCCGTCCCAGATGCGATCGACCTCGTCCTGGTCCTCACAGCTCACGTACAGCGACAGCGCCTCAGTGAAGGAGAAGACGCCGTGGGCCTCGCCGTTGAACACCATGACGCGTGAGGACCCGATCTCCAGCGTGCCGATCTGCAGCGCGCCAGCCGGGTCCGAGGAGCGCGACACCCTCACCCCCGAGCGCGCGAAGACGCGCTCGTAGAGCGCGAGGGCGGCCTCGGCGTCGTGACTGATCCACAGGAACGGGCTCACGCGAGCCATGGCCTCACCCTAGGGGTGGGGCCCACTCTCTCGCCTGACAGACTGGCCGGCGTGGCGGACTGGCGCACCGGGGACCTTGGGGGCCGTCGCGTCGTCGTCACCGGGGCCACGTCGGGTCTGGGTCGAGAGATCACGCGAGTGCTCAGCGCGCGTGGGGCCCACGTGATCATGGCCTGTCGCTCGCCGCACAAGGGTGAGGCGGTCGCGCGGGAGCTGCGTCGCGAGGTGACGAACGCGTCGCTGCAGGTTGAGTCCCTCGACCTCGCCGAACTCGACTCGGTGCGCGACTTCGCGGCCCGCCTCACGGCGCGCCTCGAGGGCCTGGACGTTCTCATCAACAACGCCGGGGTGATGGCCATCGACGAGGCGCGCAGCGCGGACGGCTTCGAGCTGACACTGGCCACGAACCACCTCGGCCCGGCAGCGTTGAGCCTGGGCCTGCTCGATCTGCTCGGGCGAGGCGACACTCCACGCGTGACGAGCATGTCGAGCATCGTGCACTGGGCGGGTCGCGTGGATCTCGAGGACCTGAACTTCGAGCGCCGGGCCTATCGGCCCAGCGCGGCCTACGCCCAGTCCAAGCTGGCGAACCTGCTCTTCGCCCTCGAGCTCGATCGCCGTCTGCGCCGCGTCGGCAGTCCCGTTCGATCGCTGGCCGCGCACCCCGGGGCCAGCGCGACGAACCTCGGCCACGAGGGCTCCGGGCTGGTCAACGCCCTGATGCGCCACGTCGCCCCCCACGTGCTCCAGGGAGTGTCACGAGGTGCCGCGCCGATGCTGCGCGCGGCGCTGGACCCCGAGCTGGCCGGCGGCACGTACGTCGGCGCGCGCTACCTGCTCTTCGGGCCCGCCCGCCTGGAGCGCCCGGCGCGCCGGGCGCGCGACAGCGCCCTGGCGAGCGCACTCTTCGAGCGCACGCTCGGCCTCGTGGGCGCCACGTCTCCGGGTCTCTGACGCCTCGGCCGGCTCCGGGACGCCCGCGCTGAGGCCCCGGGCCCACCGGGGCCTCAGCCGTGCAGGTCCCCGCAGCCCAGGCCGAGCTCGAGCACGACGTCCACGAGCACGCGCACGTCGTCGTCTCGCGTGCGGAAGTTGGTGAAGCAGGGCCGCAGCCAGGTGCGAGAGTCGATCGTGGCCGGTGAGACGAAGACGCGCCCGTCGGCCTGCAGCGCCGCACAGAGGGCGTCGTTGTGCGCGTTCGGATCCTCGCAGCCCTCCACCAGCACGCGAAACGGGCTGATCGACAGCTGCGGGCGGTTGGCCAGGCCCTCCAGCTGGTCGTGGCGAGCGACGAGGTCGTAGAGCAGCTCGGCCTGCTCGCAGTTGCGTGCCACGGCCCGGCGCAGCGCGCCCGCGCCGTGCGTGGCGAGGGCCAGCCAGAGCTTCAAGGCCCGAAAGGGCCGCGAGTACTCCAGCGTGATGTCCACCGCATTGAACTGCTCGCCCTCGTGGGGCATGTAGGCCTCGTCGTGCGAGAAGGCGCGCACGAGGGTTCCCACCTCACGCACGAGCACGGCGCTGCACGCCTTGGGCACGAACATCCACTTGTGACAGTCCACGGTGAGCGAGTCGACCCGCTCGAGCCCGCTGAAGAGGTGCCGCCGGCTCGGCACCGTCGCTGCCGGCAAGCCGTAGGCGCCATCGACGTGCAGCCAGACCCCGAACTGCGCGGCCACGTCGGCCAACGCGTCGATCGGGTCCACCGCCCCGGTCAGCGTGGTGCCGGCGGTGGCCACGACGGCCACCGGGGTCACCCCCTCGGCCACGTCGGCCGCCAGCGCCTCGGCCAGTCGATCCGCCCGCATGCGCCGCTCGTCGTCGATCTCGATGGCCCGCACGCTCTGACTGCCGATGCCCAGGACCTCGGCCGCGCGCGTGATGGAGTAGTGCGCCTCGCTCGAGCAGTAGATGGCGGGACGCACGCCGGCCAGGCCGCGATGGCGCGAGCCGGGCAGGGCCGCCTCGCGCGCCGAGGCGAGCGCGGTGATGTTGCTGATGGTGCCGCCGCTGGTGAAGGTGCCGGTCTCGGCCGGAAAGCCCAGGAACTCGGCGAGCCAGTGCACCGCCTGCCACTCCAGCTGGGTCGCAGCCCTGGCCTCGACGGCCAGGTTGATGTCGTAGGAGTGGGCGAGCAGGTCCGCCAGCGCGCCCACCTCGAGACCACTCGAGCCGATGAAGCCGAAGTAGCGCGGACGGGACTGGGCGAGCGAGGCGTCCAGCACCTCGACCGCGTGCGCGATCATCTCGAGCACG
>JAJXUK010000019.1 GCA_021782915.1 Actinomycetes bacterium
GGTGCGAAACCAGGGGGCTCCCGAGGGCGCCAAGGATCAGGCGAAGGCGCAGTACATCTGCGCGGGTCGGGCGGGAAAGCTCCAGTGTGCGCTGTGCCCCTACGCGGCGGACTACCCGGAAGGGTTGCCCGTCATCGCTAATCCGCCGAGCGGTCCCTACCTTCCGGCTTCATGCTCACAGGCGACGAGAGTCGTCGACGGCGCCGCGCTCATCAAGCTCGCCCAGCGCGACTACGGGGCAGCCCCGAGTGGCAGGCCTCGTACGGCCGACGGGCCCACGTCGAGAGCATCTTCGGGAACTTGCCCGACCCGAGCACCCAGAACATCCGGCGCGGCCTCTGTCGCGTCATGGGTCTGATCAAGACGACCCTGATGCTTGCTTTCGAGGTGATGGCCGCCAACCTGCGCCTGGTGCGCGAGTGGGCCAGGGCCACGGGCGAGAACTCCGATCCGCTCCACGAGCCCTTCCCCGAGGACGTCGGCGTCGAGGAGATCGACGCCGAGGGTAACGTCCGCGTCGCGTCGCCGGACGACCTCAGCCCACCGGGCAGCTAGCCCGTCCTTACCGCCGATCTGAGCCTCGCGGGACCTGACACGTCCGACGAGGCTCTCGCGGGTCTCGTGCGACTCTCCTGACGCCGCCGCGCACCGCTGAACTCGCCGGCACCGCCCGCCGACGTCTCCAGAGCCCTCGGCAGGTCGCCGGGCCGTCCCGCCACGACTTTCGTCACCGTGTGGGTCCGACTTTCGTCAAGACCCCATGGCGGAGGAGGTGGGATTTGAACCCACGGTGGGTTGCCCCACACACGATTTCCAATCGTGCCGATTCGGCCGCTCTCGCACTCCTCCACGGGCTGCAACGGCCCGGGTGGCAAGGCTACCCGAGCCGGGAGATTCGTGGCGCGCTAGCCTGAATGGGCTGAGGTCCAGAGCGGCAGCCGGGTCCCGTGCGACGGTCGTTCGTGAACCGAGTCAGGGGTGGAAGCCAGCAGCTCTCAGCGGGTCGTGCCGGGTGCCACGGATCGCCTGGCTACCGCTCTGGGCCTCGGCGTCTCACAGGGCGCCGTTAGCATTCGGGCATGGCCGAGCAGCCCCTGCCCACCTCCCTCGAGGGAGTCACCGCCCTCTACCGGCGATTCCGACCCGGTCGCTTCGCCGAGCTGCGCGGTCAGGACCACGTGGTGCGGGCCCTGCAGGGCGCCGTGGCCAGTGGCCGTGTCGTGCACGCGTACCTCTTCTCCGGCCCGCGCGGCACGGGCAAGACGACCGCCGCGCGCATCCTGGCCAAGGCGCTTAACTGCGAGAGTCCGCGCGACGGTGACGCCTGCAACGAGTGCGCCAGCTGTGTGGCCATCACGCGGGGCGCGTCTCTAGACGTGACCGAGCTCGACGCGGCGTCCAACAACGGAGTCGATGACGTGCGCGAGATCATCGCGAGCGCCTGGCACGGCACGCCGGGGCGATGGAAGGTCTACATCTTCGACGAAGTCCATCAGTTGTCCAAGCCGGCGTCCGCCGCGCTGCTCAAGACGCTGGAGGAGCCACCGCCGCACGTCATCTTCGTGCTGGCGACGACCGACCCACACAAGGTCCTGCCGACGATTCGCTCACGTACGCAGCACCTCGAGTTCCGACTCTTCGGCGCCGACGTGCTGGGCGGGCTGCTGCGCGACGTGAGCGGTGCGGCGGCCCTCGGGGCTGACGAGGCCACCATCGAGGCGGCGGTGCGCCAGGGACGTGGCTCCGCGCGCGATGCCTTGAGCGCGCTCGACCAGCTGCTCGCGACCGGGCCCGTGTCTGAGACGCGTCCGCAGTTCGACGTGCTCTTTGACGCCCTGGTCGAGTCCGACGCGTCGGCGGCGCTGCGCGGACTCGCCGAGCTGGCGAATCAGGGTTGGGATCCCGAGCAGCTCGCCGAGTCCTTCATCGCCGAGTTGCGTCAGGCGTTCCTGTTGCAGGTCGCGCCCGAGGTGTCGGGTGCGTTGGACGTGGACCGGGAGCGTCTCGCACGCTGGGGTGAGCGGCTGGGTCTCGCGCGCACCGTGAGGTCCCTCGAGACCCTGGGCCGCACGCTGCGCGAGATGCGCGGCGCGCCGGAGAAGACCGTTGCGCTCGAGGTGGCCCTCGTGCGTTTGACGCGGCCGGACTTGGACAGCACGGTTGAGGCCCTCGCGGAGCGGGTTACGCGCCTCGAGCGCCACGGGCCGCGTCCCGAGCCGGAGACGGCACCGGCGCCCGTCACTCCGCGACGTCCCATCGGCTCGGCTCGTGAGACGCCGACGCCGACGGGGCCCCCGAGCGCTGCGTCGGTGCTGGAGTCAACGCCACCCACGACATCCGAGATCGCGGAGGCGGGCCCGTCGCTGGACCCGGGGGCTCCGGTGTCGCTCGAGGAGTTCCGCGAGCGATTCGCCGCCCGCGTCGTGCCACGCACGGCTCGCTCCGCCCAGCTCGTGCTGCGCGGGGCCCAGGTGCGCGAGGTGAGTGCGGGTCGCGTGGTTCTGGCCGTGTCCAGCGAGGGCGCGCGCAACAGCTCGGAGCTCATCACACCGGGTCTGCGCTCGGCCATCGAGCACGAGTTCCGCTCCGTGTACGCGCTCGAGTGGGTCGTGGACCCGGGCCTCGGTGCGCCCGCGACGCCATCGGCCCCGGCGAGGCGCAGGAGCGCCCCGGCGGGCGACGTGGAGGACGTCGTGACGACATCGGAGCCGGGTGAGGAGACCGTCGTCATCGTGGATTCGGTGGCCGAGCATCTCATCACCGAGATGTTTCCCGGCGCGCAGGAGATACCGTGAGCTACCCGCCGGCCCTGCAGGCCGTCGTCGACGAGTTGGGCCGCTTCCCCGGCGTGGGGCCCAAGTCCGCCCAGCGCATCGCCTTCTGGCTGATGCGCCAGCCCCGCGAGGACGTGGGTCGACTGGCGGCGGCGCTCGAGGACATGGCCAGCAAGCTGACGTTCTGTGAGCGCTGCTGCAACATCGCTGAGGCGGGCGACCTCTGTCCGATCTGCGCCGACGCGCGTCGGGACTCGTCCATCATCTGCGTGGTGGAGAGCCCACCGGACGTCGCGGCGGTGGAGCGCTCGGGCGCCTTCCGTGGCACGTACCACGTGCTGCACGGCGTGCTCAATCCCCTCGAGGGCGTCACGCCGGACCGGCTGCGCATCCAGGAGCTCGTGCGGCGCCTGGACGCGAGCGTGCACGAGGTGATCCTGTGCTTTAACTCCAACGTCGAGGGCGACGCGACCGCGATGTACCTGAGCCGCCTGCTGGGCGCGCCGGGCCTGGTCGTCTCCCAGCCCGCGAGCGGCCTGCCGGTCGGGGGCGACCTGGAGTTCGCCGACGACCTGACGCTCGGGCGGGCCCTGGACGGGCGCCGGGTCCTGAGCTAGGCGAAGTAGATGACGCCGAAGAGCCCCAGGGCCGCGCTGTAGAGCGCGAAGGGCGCCAGCGTGCGCGTGGAGAACCAGCGCACGAGGAAGCGAACTGAGGCGTACGCGGTCAGCGCGGCGCAGGCCGCGCCGATCAGCGCCGGCGTGCGCACGCCGGCACCCGTGGTGCCGAGCAGCTCGGGCAGCTTGTAGATCCCGGCGAGCAGGATGACCGGGGTCGCGAGCAGGAACGAGAACTGCGCGGCGTCCTCGTGGTCCAGCCCGCCGAGCAGGCCCGTCACCATCGAGACGCCCGATCGCGAGATGCCGGCAAACAGAGCCAGGCTCTGACTGGCGCCGATGGCCAGGGCCTGGGACACCGAGAGGGTCTCGAGACGGGGCCGGCGGTGGTGTCGCCCGCCCGGGCGGCGCAGCGCCTCGCCCAGGCTGAGGAGCAGGCCGTTGAGGATCAAGAAGATCGAGGCCGCCAGCGGCTTGGCGAACAGGACGCGCAGCGTCGCGTCGAAGGCCACGCCGGCCAGGCCCACCGGGATGGTGGCCACCACCAGCAGCGCGAGCAGGCGGTAGTCCGGGTCCACGTCGGGCGCGTTGAGGCGCCACAGCGAGGACAGCCCGCGACGTGGCACGCCGCCCAGCCGTCGTCCGAGGGCGCGCGCGAAGGACGCCCAGGTGCGCCAGTAGTAGGCGAGCAGGCCAACCGCGGTGCCCACGTGCAGTCCGACGAGGAAGCTGAGGAAGAACGAGTGATGCTCGCTCTGGGCCCTGACCAGGTCGTGCCAGCCCAGCAGCGCGGGCGCGATCACTCCATGGCCGAGGCTCGAGACCGGAAAGAGCTCGGAGATGCCCTGGAGCAGGCCGAGGATGATGGCCTGCAGGTCGGTGATCGGCGCGGGCACGCTGGCACGTTAGACGATGGCACTCGTGGCGTGCGAGACTGCGCTGTGCGCTACCTGAGCATCGTGCGACACGCCGAAGCCGAGGATGCGGCCCGCTCGGGACGCGACTACGACCGGGCCCTCACGGCGCGCGGGCGACGTCAGTGCGCGAGCCTGCGCGCCCTGGCCGCGGATCCGCACGCCCTCGGCGCGTACGGGCCGGTCACGGCCCTGGTCAGTGGCGCGGCGCGCACGCGCCAGACCTTCTCCGAGTCCTTCGAGGGGCTCGACTTCGTCCAGCGCGTCGAGTACAGCGATCTGATCTACAACGGGCGCCGCGACGTCAGCGCCGAGGACGTGCTCCTCGAGCTGGCGGCCATCGATCCGGTGACGAGCTCGCTGCTCGTCGTGGGCCACAACCCGACGCTGCGCGAGCTGGTGGACGCGCTGGCCATCGAGGTGCCCGAGCCGCTCTCGCGCGGGCACCTGCCCAAGGCCGGCACCCTCGTGCTGGGCCTGGCCGAGGACGAGCCGGTGGGCCTCAAGCGCTACCGCGCCGTGGCGGCCTACCGGCCCGACTGAGGGGACGTCGCGACTAGAGGGTGCGCAGGATCGCCGCGTCGCCCTGGCCGCCGCCGCCGCACAGGGCCACGGCCGCCGTGCCGCCGCCGCGTCGGGCCAGCTCGTAGAGCGCCGTGAGGGCCAGGCGCGCGCCGGACATGCCGATCGGGTGCCCGAGGGCTACGGCCCCGCCGTTGACGTTGACGCGGTCCTCGTCGATGCCCAGGTCGTCCATCGAGGCCAGGCTGACGGCCGCGAAGGCCTCGTTGATCTCGTAGAGATCGAAGGAGGACGGGTCGAGGCCGAGCTTGGCCGCGGCCGTGGCGATGGCGTGCGAGGGCTGGTGCAGCAGCGAGGTGTCGGGCCCGGCCACCTCGCCGTAGCTGAGGATCGTGCCGAGCGGGCTGAGCCCGAGGGCCTCGCAGCGCTCCTCGCTCATCACCAGCAACGCGGCCGCGCCGTCTGAGATCTGCGAGGCGTTGCCGGCGGTGATGGTGCCGTCACGCTCGAAGGCCGGACGCAGCGCGCCCAGCGAGTCGGCGGTGGTGTCCGCGCGCACGCCCTCGTCCGTGTCCACGACGAGCGGATCGCCCCGGCGCTGGGGGACCGAGACCGGCGCGATCTCCTCGGCCAGACGACCGGCCGCGATGGCCGCCGCGGCGCGCTGGTGCGACTGGGCCGAGAAGGCGTCCTGTCGCTCGCGGCTGAGCGAGCCGGCGTTGTAGCGCTCCGTGGACAGGCCCATCGCGCAGTGGTCGAAGGCGCAGGTGAGCCCGTCGAACATCATCGAGTCCACGACGTTGGCGTCGCCGAGGCGGTAGCCCGCGCGCGCCCCGGGAAGCAGGTAGGGCGCGTTGGTCATCGACTCCATTCCCCCGGCCACGACGATCTCGGCCTCCCCGGCGCGGATCATCAGGTCGGCCAGGTGCAGGCTCTGCAGCCCGGACAGGCAGACCTTGTTGATGGTGGTCGCGTGCACGCTCATCGGGATGCCGGCGCGCTGGGCCGCCTGGCGGGCCGTGATCTGGCCCTGGCCGGCCTGGAGAACCTGGCCCATGAGGACCGCGTCGATGCTCGCCGGGTCGATCCCGGTCTGCTCGAGCACGGCCTTGATGGCCACGCCTCCCAGGTCCTGGGCGCTCAGGGCGCTGAGGGCACCCGACAACTTGCCGATGGGGGTGCGCTGTCCGGCGACGATGACGCTGCGTGGCATGACTCTCCTGACGTCGAGGCGACTCCGCCACGATAGACCCACTTGCTCCGGGCGAGCTTCGGAGGGTCAGACGGTAGTGTCTCGAAGATGAGCGAGCTCCTCGACGCGGTGCGCGCGGGCGCATCGGCCGACGTCCTGTCCGCGACCCCCCTGCCCGCCACGGTGCGCGGTGTGGTGGTGCGTCGCGAGGACATGGACATGTTCGCGGGGATGCCATCGCGAGAGAAGGACCCCCGACGCAGCCTGCACCTGCAGGAGTTCGAGCTGCCCGAGATGGCCCCCGACGAGGTCCTGGTCGCCGTCATGGCCTCCTCCATCAACTTCAACACCGTGTGGACGAGCATCTTCGAGCCGGTGTCGACCTTCGGCTTCCTCGACCGCCTGGGCCGTGAGTCGATCTGGGGAGCGCGCCACGCGCGCGACTACCACGTCGTGGGCTCGGACGCCTCCGGGGTCATCGTGCGCGTGGGCTCCGCCGTGCGCGGCTGGAAGGTCGCCGACGAGGTCACCATCCACTGCAACCACGTCGACGACCAGGACCCCTCCAGCCACGACGACTCGATGCTGGCCAACAACCAGCGGATCTGGGGCTTCGAGACGAACTTCGGCGGCCTGGCCGACGTGACCCTGGTCAAGGCCAATCAGCTCATGCCCAAGCCGGCCCACCTGAGCTGGGAGGAGGCGGCGGTCAACGCCCTGTGCAACTCGACCTCGTATCGCATGCTCGTCTCGCGCAACGGTGCGCCGGTGACCCAGGGTGACAAGGTGCTCATCTGGGGCGCCTCGGGCGGCATCGGCTCCTTCGCCGTGCAGCACGTGCTCAACTCCGGGGGCGTGCCCATCGGCGTCGTCTCGAGCCCGGAGAAGGCCGCGATCCTGCGCGAGCTCGGCTGCGAGCACGTCATCGATCGAGCCGACAAGGGCTACCGGTTCTGGAAGGACGAGCACACCCAGGACGAGTCCGAGTGGCGGCGCCTGGGACGCGACATCCGGTCCCTGGTCGGTGAGGACCCCGACATCGTCTTCGAGCACCCGGGCCGCTCCACCATGGGCGCGAGCGTCTTCGTGGCCAAGCGCGGAGGCACCATCGTGACCTGCGCGGCCACCAGCGGCTACATGATCGAGTACGACAACCGCCACCTGTGGATGAAGCTCAAGACGATCAAGGGCTCGCACTTCTCGAACTACCGCGAGGCGTGGGCGGCGAACCAGACCCTGATCGACGGCAAGGTCGTGCCCCCCCTGTCGGCGGTCTTCGCGCTCGAGCAGGCGGGCGAGGCCACCTACGAGATGCACCACAACCGCCACGAGGGCAAGATCGGCATCCTGTGCGTGGCCGAGGCCGAGGGCCTCGGCATCACGGATCACGAGACTCGCGCGCGGGTCGGCGAGGCGCGTCTGAGTGTCTTCCGGCGTCACGGAGCTGGCTCGTGAGCCAGCTCACGGAGATCGACCACGTGGCCATCGCCGTCAACGACCTGGCGGCCACGATCGCCTGGTACGAGTCAGTGCTGGGCGCGCGGGTCGTGCACCGCGAGGTCGTGGCCAGCGACGGGGTTGAAGAGGCCCTCATCGCGGTGGCCGAGTCCTACGTGCAGCTGCTCACGCCGACGACGCCGGACTCGCCGGTGGCCAAGTTCCTCGCCACGCGCGGCGAGGGCCTGCACCACGTCGGCTTTCGCGTGGCTGACTGCGCGGCCGCCCTCGAGGCGGTGCGCGCCGCCGGTGGGCGCTTGATCGACCAGGTGCCGCGGGCGGGCTCGCGGGGCACCACCGTGGCCTTCGTGCACCCCAAGACCATCGGGGGCACGCTGATCGAGCTGGTTGAGGAGGGTCCGGCACACTAGGGCCCGTCTCGATGGGGACTTGTAGGCTGTGGCCATGGATCACGCCATGAACGAGCGCGTCGCCGATCTGCAGCGCCGCAAGGCCGAGGCCCGTCAGGCCGGCGGAGAGGCCGCCATCGAGCGCCACCACGGGCGCGGCAAGATGACCGCGCGCGAGCGCGTCGAGTACCTGCTCGACGAGGGCTCGTTCCAGGAGATGGACATGCTCACCCGGCACGTCTCCTCGGGGATGGGCCTGGAGGACTCGCGGCCCTACACCGACGGGGTGATCACCGGCTTCGGCACGATCGACGGGCGCAAGGTCTGCGTCTACTCCCAGGACTTCACGGTCTTCGGCGGCGCGGTCGGCGAGACCCACGGGGCCAAGATCCACAAGATCATGGACGTGGCCACCTCGATGGGCCTGCCCATCGTCGGGCTGAACGACGGGGCCGGCGCCCGGATCCAGGAGGGCGTGGCGGCCCTGAACGCCTACGGGGGCATCTTCCGACGCAACGCCCAGGCCTCGGGTGTGGTGCCCCAGATCTCGGTGATCATGGGCCCCTGCGCCGGTGGGGCGGTCTACTCGCCGGCCCTGACCGACTTCATCTTCATGGTCAAGGACACCAGTCACATGTTCATCACCGGGCCCGACGTGGTCAAGACCGTCACCGGTGAGGACGTGACCCTCGAGGAGCTAGGCGGCGCGCAGACGCACGCGACCAAGTCGGGCGTGGCCAACTTCGTGCTGGCCGATGAGAAGTCCGCCCTCGACGAGGTGCGCTACCTGCTCAGCTTCCTGCCGTCGAACAACATGGAGGTGGCGCCGCGCATCGTCACGGGCGACGACCCCGCGCGGCGCTGCGAGAGCCTGCTCGACGTGCTGCCGGCCTCGCCGAATCAGCCCTACGACATGAAGCGGGTGATCAGCGCGGTCGTGGACGACGGCGACTACATGGAGGTGCACGCCACCTACGCCCAGCAGATCACCTGCGGCTTCGCGCGCCTGGACGGTCACGCGGTGGGCATCGTGGCCAACCAGCCCCAGACCCTGGCGGGGGTGCTGGACATCGCCTCGAGCGAGAAGGCCGCACGATTCGTGCGCACGTGCGACGCCTTCAACGTGCCCATCGTCTCCTTCGTCGACGTGCCCGGCTTCATGCCCGGCGTGGACCAGGAGTACGGGGGGATCATCCGCCACGGCGCGAAGCTCCTGTACGCCTTCTGCGAGGCCAGCGTGCCGCGCATCTCGGTCATCACGCGCAAGGCCTACGGCGGGGCCTACGTGGTCATGAACTCCAAGTCCATCGGGGCGGACTTCGCCTTCGCCTGGCCCAGCGCCGAGCTGGCGGTGATGGGCTCCTCGGGCGCGGTGGAGATCGTGCACCGGCGCGACCTGCTGGGCGCCGAGGACCCGACGGCGCTACGCGCCAACCTCATCGAGCAGTACGAGGAGCGCTACGCGACGCCCTACATCGCGGCCGAGCGCGGCTTCATCGACGACGTGATCGACCCGGCCGACACGCGTCGCGTCCTGATCCGGAGTCTGGACCTGCTGCGCTCCAAGCGCGAGGACCTGCCCAAGCGCAAGCACGGGAACGTCCCACTGTGAGCCACGCCCTGCCCGCACGCCCGGTGCATCCCGAGGACGTCGCGCTGGTCGTGGTGCTGCTGGGCCAGCTCGAGCGCCCCGCGAGGCTCGAGGAGTCGACGCCGCCCTGGCGCTTCTCGGGTCGCTGGTTCCACCACGGGCCCTTCGAGATGCGACGCCCGCGTCGCTAGGCGCCCAGCAGCTCCAGCAGGTCGGCCATGATCTCAGCGAGCGAGAAGTCCTTGGGCGTGTAGATCGCGGCCACGCCGCGCTCGCGCAGCGCCACGGCGTCGGCCTCGGGCACGATGCCGCCGACGACGACGGGCGCGTCCAGGCCCGCGGCGCGCAGACCCTCGAGCACCCGGGGCACCAGCTCCAGGTGCGAACCGGAGAGGATCGACAGGCCCACCACGTCCACGTCCTCGTCGCGCGCGGCCGCCACGATCTGCTCGGGACTCAGGCGGATCCCCTGGTAGATGACCTCGAAGCCGGCGTCGCGCGCCGCGACGGCAATCTGCTCGGCGCCGTTGGAGTGCCCGTCCAGGCCGGGCTTGGCCACGAGTAGCCGGGGTGGCGCGCCGCGGGTCTGAGCGAAGGCGCGACTGCGCGTGACGAGCTCGTCGAAGGCGTGGCTGCGTGCGGCGTGCGCGCCGGCGACGCCGGTGGGCGCGCGGTACTCGCCGAAGACCTCGCGCAGGGTGCGCGCCCACTCACCGGTCGTGCCGCCGGCCTTGGCCAGGGCGATCGTGGGCTCCATGATGTTGTCGGCCGGCGCCGCGCTGGCGGCCACGCGCGCCAGCTCGGCGAGCGCGGCCGCCACGGCACCCTCGTCGCGCGCCTGTCGCCAGGCGCGCACGCCCTCGGCGATGGCTCGCTCCAGGCGCGCGTCGACGCGCAGCACCGCACCCACCGCGTCGTCGCCGGTCAGCGGGGACGACGCGCTCTCGGTGAAGCGGTTCACGCCCACGACCACCTGCTCGCCGGACTCGATGCGCGCCACGCGCGCGGCCTGGCTGGCAACCAGGCGAGCCTTGAGCTCGTCGATGGCCGCGAAGGCGCCCCCACGTTCGAGCACGTCATCGAGCTCGGCGCGCGCCGCGCTGACGAGCTCGTGCACCTTCTGCTCCATGACCTTGGAGCCGGCGAAGACGTCGGGGTACTCCAGCAGGTCGCTCTCGAAGGCCAGCACCTGCTGGGCGCGCAGACTCCACTGCTGGTCCCACGGGCGCGGCAGGCCGAGGGCCTCGTTCCAGGCCGGCAGCTGCAGCGCGCGCGCTCGCGCGTCGGCCGACAGGGTCACGCCCAGCATCTCGAGCACGATGCGGATCACGTTGTTCTCGGGCTGCTGTTCGGTCAGGCCCAGGGAGTTGACCTGCACGCCGTAGCGGAAGCGTCGCAGCGACGGGTCGTCGACGTGGTAGCGGGTGCGACAGATCTCGTCCCACATGGCCGTGAAGGCGCGCATCTTGGCGACCTCCTCGATGAAGCGCACGCCGGCGTTGACGAAGAAGGAGATGCGTCCGACGACCTGGGCCATGGCCGTGGGGGCCACCTTGCCCGAGGCCGCCACGGCGTCCAGGACGTCGATCGCCGTGGCCAGCGCGTAGGCGATCTCCTGGACCGGGGTGGCGCCGGCCTCCTGCAGGTGATAGCTGCAGACGTTGATGGGGTTCCACTTGGGCGTCTGGACCAGCGCGTAGGCGATCAGGTCCACGGTGAGTCGGCGTGAGGGCTCGGGGCCGAAGATGTAGGTGCCCCGCGAGAGGTACTCCTTGACGATGTCGTTCTGGGTCGTTCCCGTGAGGCGCTCGCGCGCGACGCCCTGCTCGTCGGCCAGGGCCAGGTACAGCCCCCAGATCCAGGCGGCCGTCGCGTTGATGGTCATCGAGGTGTTCATCTCACCCAGGGGTATTCCCTCGAGCAGCTCGCGCATGTGGCCCAGGTGCGCGACCGGCACTCCGACCTTGCCCACCTCGCCGGACGCCGCCGCCTCGTCGGGGTCGTAGCCGGTCTGGGTCGGCAGGTCGAAGGCGATCGAGAGCCCCGTCTGGCCGCGCGTCAGGTTCTCACGGTACAGGGCGTTGGAGGCCGCGGCGCTGGAGTGGCCCGAATAGGTTCGCATCACCCACGGTGTGGCTCGCGCCATGGCACCCCCTCGCGTCTAGTGACGGTAGTCGTAGAAGCCGTGGCCCGACTTGCGACCGAGGCGCCCGGCGCTCACCAGGCGCCGCAGCGCCGCCGCCGGGGCGTGGTGCGGGTCGCCCGACTCGGCGTGCAGCGCGCTCAGGATCGCCAGGCTCGTGTCCAGGCCGACCAGGTCGAGCAGGGCGAAGGGTCCCATCGGGAAGCCGCAGCCTCCCTTCATCGCGGTGTCGATGCCCTCCAGGCTGGCCACGCCGCGCTCGTAGAGACGGATCGCGTCGTTGAGGTACGGAAAGAGCAGGGCGTTGACCACGAAGCCCGCGCGGTCGGCGACCTCGACGGGGTCCTTGCCGCACTGGCGCACGAACTGCACGACCGACTCGATCGTCTCGTCACTGGCCGAGAGTGGGCGCACCACCTCCACGAGCGGCATGAGCGGCGCGGGGTTGAAGAAGTGGATGCCGCACACGCGCTCGGGCCGCGAGGTCTCCATGGCGATCTCGATGACCGACAGCGTCGAGGTGTTCGTGGCCAGCACCGCGTCGTGGCGCACGGAGCGGTCGAGCTCGTTGAAGATCGTCTTCTTGACGTCCATGTCCTCGACCACGGACTCGATCACGAGGTCGCAGTCCGCGAGGTCGGCGAGGCTGGAGGTGGCGTCGACCCTCGCGCGCAGGGCGTCGGCGTCCTCGGCCGAGCGCTTGCCGCGCTCGACCTGGCGTGCGAGGGACTTCTCGAGGCCGGCCAGCATCGCCTCGGCCGAGGCCATGGTGCGGCTGCGCACGATCACGTGGGCCCCGTTGGCCGCCACCACCTCGGCGATGCCGCTGCCCATGATGCCTGAGCCGAGCACGCCGACGCTCTGAAACTCCATCTCCGAACACTAGTGGGGGACCTGGTATGCGAATGAGAGACTTGGCCCGTGCACGACGCGAGCGTCCTCGTCGGATCCCTGAGTTCACTGGGCGTGGCGCTGGCCACGCCCGGGCTGGTCGAGCTCGACGAGGGGGCCGACGTGGTGCTGCTGCCGACCGCGGCGGCCTTCGTCGGGCCGAGGCGGGCGGGCCTCGAGCTGCTGGACGTGGTGGAGCCCTACGCGCGAGGAGAGGTCCTGATGGTCACGGACCGGACCGGGGCCCAGGCCGAGTACCCCGCGCGTCGGGTGGCCGAGGCCGACCTGGTGGTGCTCGCTGACGGCTCGGCCCTGCACGCGCGCAGCGTGTGGCGCGAGAGCCCCGTGGGCGCGGCCATCGCACGGGCCCACCAGCTGATCGCGATCGGCGAGACGGGCTCCGCGCTCTTTGACGTCATGGTGGACCCGCGAGGCGGCGCGCCCACCTCGGGCCTGGGCTATCGCCACGACCTGGTGCTCACCCGACCGGCGCCGAGGGATCAGCTCACGCGCACGCGCGCCCTGCTCGGCGCGACACACCCGTTGGTCGTGCTGGGTGACTCGGGGATCGTCGCGGGCCACGACACGACGTGGCGCGTCGTGGCCGGTGAGGTGCAGGTGAGCCGCGGCGTGGAGCCGGCGAGTCTCTAGGACTCGTGAATCGTCACTGACTCGATGACGACGCGCTCCTTGGGCGTGCCGGAGGAGGTGCCGATGTCGTTGATGGCGCTGACGACGTCCAGGCCCTTGACGACCTTGCCGAAGAGTGCGTACAGCGGCGGCAGGCGCACGCCGTCGGAGCCGGAGATGATGAAGAACTGCGAGCCGTTCGTGTTGGGCCCGGCGTTGGCCATGGCCAGCGATCCGAGCTCGTAGCGACCGGGCTTGGGCAGCTCGTCGTCGAAGCGGTAGCCCGGCCCGCCGGTTCCCGTGCCGGTGGGGTCCCCACCCTGGAGCACGAAGCCCGGGATCACTCGGTGAAAGACGATCCCGTCGAAGTAGTGCCAGCGCGCCAGGAAGACGAAGCTGTTCACCGTGACGGGCGCGCCGTGGTGGTCGAGGAGGATCTCGAGGGTTCCCTTGGACGTGACCATCGTGGCCGAGTAGGTCTTCTCGGCGTCGAGGATCATCGGGGGCGCCTCGCTGAAGCGCTGGCGCTGCTCGCTGGTGCCGTCGGGGTTGGGTAGGTCCATCTCAGCTCACTTTCAGCAGGTCGACCACGAAGACGAGGGTGTCATTGGCCGCGATGCCCGCACCCGGCGAGCTCGCGCCGTAGCCGAGCGCGGGCGGGATGATGAGCTCGCGCCGCCCACCCACGTGCATGCCGACCAGACCCTCGTCCCAGCCCGGGATGACTCGGCCCGCGCCGAGCACGAAGCTGAACGGCCCGGTCGAGGAGGTCCACGAGGCCTGAATGACCTTGCGCGAGGAGTAGGTGGCCAGCACGTACTGCACCTCGAGCGTCGAGCCGATCTTGGCGACGGGTCCGGTCCCCTTGATCAGGTCCGAGACCTCCATCTGGGTCGGCGGCTTGCCCGCCGGCACGATGACCGTGGGCTGCTTGCCCCAGGTGCCGGCGGGCGAGGGCGAGGTGACCTTGGCGAAGCTCACCGGCTTGGTCGGCACCGTCGTGCTCGCACTGCTCGGCACCGTCGTGGTGCTCGAGGCCGACGCGAGCGTGCTCGTGGTGGCACTCGGCGAGTTGGAGTGACTGGAGAAGATCCAGGCCGCCGAGACGACGACCACGACGGCCACCGTGGCCACGATGGCCACGCGGCGCACCGTCTGGCGCCGCTTGGCCGCGCGCTGCATCTGCTCGATCTTCTGGCGTCGGGCCGCCTTCTGCCGTTCACGCTTCGGAGTTGCCATGGGTGCGACACTAGCGGCCCGGCTAGGCCCGTCTGGGCGTCGGGTAGCGTTGTCGCGTGGCCCTCGTCGTTCAAAAATACGGTGGCACATCCGTCGGGGACCCGGAGCGAATCCGCGCGGTGGCCGAGCACATCGCTCGTACCCGCGCCGCCGGCAACGACGTCGTCGTCGTGGTCTCGGCGATGGGCAAGTTCACCGACGAGCTGCTGCGCATGGCCGATGCGGTCTCCGCGACGCGTCCGCCGCGCGAGCTGGACATGCTCCTGACCGCGGGCGAGCGCATTTCGATGGCCCTGGTCAGCATGGCCTTGGCCGACCTGGGTGTCGAGGCGGCGTCCTTCACGGGGTCCCAGGCGGGGATCATCACGGACACCGACCACACCCGGGCCAAGATCCTCGAGATGCGCCCGGAGCGGATTCGTGAGGCGCTCGAGGTCGGCCAGGTCGCCGTCGTGGCGGGCTTCCAGGGCGTGTCGACGGAGCGGGACATCACCACCCTCGGTCGGGGTGGCTCGGACGTGACGGCCGTGGCCCTGGCCGCGGCGCTGGGCGCCGACGTCTGCGAGATCTACACGGACGTCACGGGTGTCTTCTCGGCGGATCCGCGCGTGGCGCCCAGGGCGCGCCGACTGAGTCGGGTCTCCTTTGACGAGATGATGGAGATCGCGGCCACGGGAGGACGCGTGCTGATGCTGCGCTCGGTGGAGTTCGCGCGTCGCCACGGCGTGCCGCTGGTGGTGCGCTCGAGTTTCACCTGGGAGCCAGGTACCTGGATCGTGGAGGAGGATCCCACCATGGAAGAAGCCGTCGTCTCGGCCATCACCGACGACACATCCGAGGCCAAGGTCACCGTGGGCGGTGTCCCGGACCGGCCGGGCGTGGCGGCACGGCTGTTTCGTGCCCTGGCCGAGGCCGGCATCAACGTCGACATGATCGTGCAGAACACCGGGGCCAACGGCATGACGGACATCTCCTTCACCGTGGCCAAGACGGACCTGGGCGCCGCGCGCGAGAAGTGCCTGGCCATCAAGGACGAGATCAACGCCGCGCAGGTCAGCACGGACGACGCGATCGGCCGGGTGTCCATCGTGGGTGCGGGGATGAAGTCCTCACCCGGCGTGACCGCACTCATGTTCGAGACGCTCTCGGACAACGGCATCAACATCGAGATGATCTCGACGAGCTCGATTCGCATCTCCTGCGTTGTGCGCGCGGATCGAGTGGGTGACGCCGTGCGCTGCCTGCACACGGCCTTCGGGCTCGACGCGGTGCAGTCCTAGACTCCTCGCCATGAACATCGCAATCGTGGGCGCCACCGGCCAGGTCGGCACCGTCATGCGCGCCATCCTGCGCGAGCGGCGCTTCCCGGTGGACGGCCTTCGCCTCTTCGCCTCGGCGCGTTCAGCGGGCTCGACTCTGGACTGGAACGGGGTCGCGGTGCCGGTCGAGGACGCGGACACGGCGGACTTCACGGGCATCGACATCGCCCTGATGTCGGCCGGTGCGAGCGCGTCCAAGGTCCTCGCGCCGCGACTGGCGGGCGCCGGGGCCATCGTGGTGGACAACTCCTCGGCCTGGCGGATGGATCCCGCGGTGCCCCTGGTGGTCGCCGAGGTCAATGCGCACGCCCTGGACCTCATCCCCAAGGGGATCGTCGCGAATCCGAACTGCACGACCATGGCGGCGATGCCGGTGCTCAAGCCCCTCGACGTGCTCGCCGGGCTGCGCTCGCTGAGCGTGGCCACCTACCAGGCCGTCAGCGGCGCCGGCCGCGAGGGCGTCGACGAGCTGGCCGGCCAGCTCGAGGCGACCCTGCGACGTGACGTGCGAGTGCTCACCTTCGACGGCGAGGCCTTCGATCTCGAGCCCGGCGCGAAGTTCCCGACCTCCATCGCCCACAACGTGATCCCCCTGGCGGGCTCGCTCCTCGAGGACGGCTCCCGCGAGACCGGCGAGGAGCGCAAGCTGCGTGAGGAGAGCCGCAAGATCCTCGAGCTGCCGACATTGGCCGTGGACGCGACGTGCGTGCGCGTGCCCGTCTTCACCGGTCACTCGCTGGCCATCACGGCCGGCTTCGCGCGCGAGCTCACGCCCGAGGCCGCGCTGGCGGCCCTGGCCGACGCCCCGGGCGTCGTGGTGCACGAGATGCCCACGCCACGCCTGGCCGCCGGCAAGGACCCGTCCTACGTCGGTCGGGTGCGCCGCGCCGAGAGCGTCGAGAACGGCCTGCTGCTCTTCGTGAGCAACGACAACCTGCGCAAGGGCGCCGCGCTGAACGCGGTCCAGATCGCCGAGGCGCTGGCGGAGCGGCGCGCCTAGTCAGTCGGCGTCGCTGCGTCCCGCCTGACGCCGCGACAGGTTGACGCAGTGATCCCCGAAGCGCTCGTAGAAGCGAGCCAGCAGGGCGACTTCGACCGCGACGGGCACGGACATCGAGCCCGAGGTGAGCTCGGCCGTGAGCGCCACGTGCAACTCGTCGAGTTCGTCGTCGATGTCCTCGATGGCTCCCGCGGTCTCCACCTTGCCGTCCAGGATCACGTCCGTGGCCTCGCGCCAGATCGTCGAGGCCACCTCTCCCATGCGCTCGACCAGTCCGCGGCTGCGCGGGGACATCTCGCGACCGAGTCCGCGCGCGGCGCGCCGGGCGATGTGCTCGGCGAGATCCCCGCTGCGCTCGACCTCGGGGAGCACGCGCAGCAGGGTGAGCAGGTTCTGGCGTGAGTTGCGATCGAGTGGGGCGTCCGAGATCAGCTCTCGCTCGGCCTCGGCCACGATCTCGCTGATGAGCTCGTCGATGACGGCGTCGCTGTCCACCACGTGCTTGGCGAGGTCGCGATCCCCGGCGAGCAGGGCGTGCGTGGCCCCGGCGATCGCCTCTCCCACGAGGGCGAACACGCGCACGGTCGGCCCGCGGACCTGACCCACGACGATCGAGTGCGTGCGCACGGGCTCGAGCGGGGAGCGGCGGGCCGACGGTGATCGGCGAGGGCGCAGGGGAGACGAGGGCATGGTGGATCTCAGTGTAGATTCCCCGGTCACGACGGTCGCCGGGGGCGTTTGCTAGCGTTCCGCTGGAGTTCTACGACCGATGTGACGACGACGCTCTGGTGTTGTGCGCCCCGGTGGAAAGCAGACAGCAGATGACACGGATGATGATGAGGGCGCGCCGAACAGCCCTCGGCCTGGTCGCGCTCGCGGCGAGCACGCTGACGGGCGTGGGGCTCGTGGGATCGAGCGCGCCGGCTGGTGCGGCGTCCACGACGTCGTGGACGTCGACGAACCTGAGCTTTCGGATGCCGGACAACGACAACAGCAACGAGTTCGCCGCCGACGCCAGCGGCAACATCTACTACGTGAACACCAGCGGCTCACACCATGCCCTGATCCGCTACACGCTTTCCACGGGCGCGATCCAGACGATCTACTCCGGGGGCCTGCTGGACTTTGGCTACGCCGGCTTCGCGGTGGACGCGGTCGGCAACGCCTACTTCTCCCTGAGCAGCGGCCTCTATGAGATATCTCGCTCGGGCGTGGTGGCACTGCTCAACTCGTCGGTGCCGCCCGGGCCGATCACCGTGGACGGCGCGGGCAACGTCTTCGTCGCCAGCGGCAACAGCCCGACGACGATCTACGAGATCAGCGGGGGCATGCTCAGCGTGAAGGGCACCATCGCGGGCACCTGCGACGCCAACTCCATCGCGGTGGCGCCCAGCGGCACGATCTACGTCGTCGACTACTGCTCGGGTGCGGTCTGGCAGATCGTCACTGGCACCACGTCGGCCTTCGGCACGGGCTGGATTCAGCCGGAGTCGATCGCGGTGGACGGAGCGGGCAACGTGTTCGTGGCTGATGAGTCGGGCACCGGGACGATCTATCAGCTCAACGCGGCTGGCGCGCGCGTGGACGTGACGCCCACGGGATTCCTGCCGGGCACGGCCGACGAGGTCTACGTCGCGGGCGGCAGCCTCTACACGGACCTGTCTCAGAGTGAGTACTTCACCCTGCCCGTGGACATCATGTTCACGACCGCGGTGGTGCCCGTGGGCGGCGGACTGACGAGCCTGACGGCGGCGGGTTCGCTCTACGGGCCGGGCACGGCGCCTCGCCAGATGCTCACCGCTCGCTGGAGTGCCGCCCCGGGCGCGTCGGGCTACACGTGCACGCTCCTGTACGGCTTCGCCACGACGTCGAGCTTCCAAACGAGCACGTCGGGCACGACCTGCTCGTTCCTGAACCTGGACCCGGGAACCGCCTACGGCGTGTCCGTGGTTGCGAACTTCTCCGGCTTCTCCTCGTTGAGCCGTACGGCCTTCGCGAGCCTGCCGAGCTGGCCGGCCACGGGCACGTCCCGGGTGATGCACTCGGCGCTGTGCCGCAAGGGCTTCTCGGGAACGACGAGGTGGGTGAGCAACTACAACCCGCGCTGTCCGGCCGGCTGGACGCGCACCCTGTACCTCTAGCAGACCTCGACGCATAGACGGCGCCGCGCGGGACTCCCGCGCGGCGCCCTCGCGTGTGACGGGTCCTGGCTAGGGTGGCGCCAGGTCGACAGGGAGGGCTCGTGGTCGTGGTCGTGATCGTGGCGCTCGCCGGGGTGCTGGTGGGATTCCTGCTCGCCGGGGTGCTGTCCCAGCGACGCCAGCGGGTGCTGGCCGAGGCCGAGGCCGGCGCACGCGCCGCGCTCGCGGTGCGTGAGGTCGAGCTGGCCCAGGCCCGCCAAGACCTGGTGCGCGTGCAGGCCGAGCACGAGTCGGCGATCGAGAGCCTCGGCGTCACCTTCGAGAACCTGTCTAATCGCGTCCTGGCCGCCCAGATCGAGGACTTCTCACGGCGCCAGAGCGACGTGCAGCGCGAGCGCGACGAGAAGCTCGGCCTGACGCTGCAGCCCCTGACCGCGCTGCTGAGCCAGTACGAGAAGAACCTGGCCGAGTTCGGCCGGGATCACGCCCTGGCCCTGGAGGACGTCAAGCGTCGGGCGCTAGATCTGCTGGAGGCCCAGCGGCGCACCCAGGAAGAGACGGGACGTCTGAATCAGATCCTGGGCCGATCGGACCAGCGCGGGCGCTGGGGGGAGATCCAGCTGGCCAACGTGCTGGAGCGCTCGGGACTGCGCGAGGGGATCGACTACACGACCCAGGTGACCAGCGCCAGTGAGTCGCGCGTCGTGCGACCCGACTGCGTGGTCAACGCTCCCGGTGGCTGGCGCCTCGCCCTGGACGCCAAGTTTCCCTTCGACAGCTTCGAGCGGGCCCTGGCCGCCACGGATGGCGTCGAGCGGCGCAGCCTCTTCGCCGAGCACGCGCGGGCGCTGCGCGGCCACGTGCGAGCCCTGGGCCAGAAGGCCTACTGGGAGGGGATCGTGCCCGCACCGCAGTTCGTGGTCTGCTTCGTGCCCAGCGACTTCGCCATCAGCGCCGCCCTGGAGGCCGATCCCGATCTGGTGGAGTACGCGAGCGCGCAACGCGTTCTCATCAGCGGGCCGACCAACCTGCTCGGCCTGCTCTGGTCGGTCGCGGCGGTGGTGCGCCAACACGGCGCGGTGCTCAACCAGGAGCGGCTCCTCAAGCGCGCCGGGCAGATCTACGAGCGTCTGGCCCGGGTCTTTGAGCCGGTCGCCAAGATGGGCGAGTCGCTGAATCGCAGCGTCGAGCAGTACAACCGGATGGTGCGCTCGCTGGAGTCACGGCTGCTGCCGGCCGCCCGAGACCTGCGCGAGTACGGCGCGAGCACGGAGGAGCTGGCCGAGATTGGCGAGTTGAGCCATCAGAGCGTGCAGCCCAACGCGGCTCTGTGGGGCGCGGAGCCCGGCGCGCTCGAACCCGGCGCCGACGACGTGCTGGACGTGGCGTCCGAGGGGGACTGACGGCGCCGGCTCGGTCCTGACTACATTGGTCAGTCGTGCCACGCACTCGCGCTCAGCGGCGCCGGCGCTCCGCCCTGCTGGTCGTTGCCGCCCTCGTCACCCTTCTCGTCGTGATCTTCGTGCACGACGTCAGCCGAGCCGCCCACGAGTCGACCGGGCCACGGCGCAGCGAGAATCGCAGCTTCGCCCAGATGGCCGATCGTCTCATCACCCAGGAGAACCTTCTCGATCAGCGCCTCGCCTACCTCCTGGGCCACGGAGCGAGGCTCAGCCGGCCCGTCTTCGCGGCCCGGTTGGACCAGGTCGCCCAGCAACTGCCGGGACTTCTGCGCGACGCGGCCCTGCTGCACCGTCCGGTGCTGGCCCATCACGTCCAGCGCGACGCGGTGACGCTTCTCAAGACGTGGGTCGCCAGTGAGTCGGTCGTCATCGGGGTCGCGCGCTCCTCGCTGAGCCTGCCCGGTCAGACGGCGAGCCCCCCGGCGCTCGGCCCGGCCCAGTCGAGTCTGACCTCGGCGGTCGCCGCGTGGGACTACGCGAGGTACTCGCTGGTCAGAGAGCCCGGACGTGAGCTGCTCGTGTCGGCCCAGTCCGCGCTGGCGCACCTGGACCTGCGCGCGACGCTGGCCAACCTGGCCAACGCGCCGGGCCTGACGCTCGTTCGCGGCGTGGGCATCAGCGCGGTGTCGGTGTCCCCGTCGCCGCTGCCCGCACCGGTCGGCGAGATCCTGCTGCCTCCCGCGAGCACGATCCAGCTCGGCGTGTCGGTGACGAATCACGCCTACTGCATCCAGCCGGTCACGATCTCCGTGAGCTTCACCTCGCCGGGGGGTCTCACCCAGCGACAGGTCACGCACGTCAACCTCGGCCCCGACGCGTCCTTCGCCTTCGACCCGAATCCGCTGCGCACGAGCCCGACCGAGCACGCGAGCCTCGTCGTGTCCCTCAGCGGCGCACCGGCGGCCAAGGGCGCCAGCCTGTCGCGCACGTATCGGGTCGTGCTCGCGCCCTCGGGTCAGGGATAGTCGACGGAAGCCCCCTCGAGCCAGGCCCTACGATGGCATTGCAGCCACAAACGAAGCGAGGACATCGTGACGCAGTCAATTACCGTTACCGATAACCGCTCGGGCGAGTCGCGAGAGATTCCCATCGTCAACGGGGGCGTCGCGGCCAGGGACTTTACGCAGGCGGTGCCGGGCGTATGGTTCTTCGACCCGGGCTTCATGGCCACCGCCGCGGCCGAGTCGTCCATCACCTACCTGGACGGCGACGCGGGCATCCTGCGCTACCGCGGCTACCCGATCGAGCAGCTCGCCGAGCACGCGAGCTACCTCGAGGTGGCCTACCTGCTCAACTACGGCGAGCTGCCCAACCAGGCTCAGTTCGACGCCTGGCAGCGTGAGATCACCTACCACACCTTCATCCACGAGAACGTGCGCAAGCGCTTCCTGGAGGGCTTCAACTACGACGCACACCCGATGGGCATGCTGGTCTCGGCGATCGCCGCCCTGTCCACCTACTACAAGGAGGCCAAGATCATCGGCGATCCGGAGATCCTGCACAAGCAGGTCGTGCGCCTGATCGCCAAGATGCCGACGCTGGCCGCCGCGGCACACCGCTTCAGCGTGGGCATGCCCTTCGTGTACCCGGACAACACGCTCAGCTACACCCAGAACTTCCTGTCGATGATGTGGAAGGTGGCCGAGCCGCGCTACGAGGCCGATCCGGTGCTCTCCCGGGCGCTCGAGATCCTCTTCATCCTGCACGCGGACCACGAGCAGAACTGCGGCACCACCGCGATGCGCACCGTGGCCTCCTCGCACGGGGACCCCTACGTGGCCACGGCCGCGGCCACGGCCGCGCTCTACGGACCCCGCCACGGCGGGGCCAACGAGGCGGTCCTGAAGATGCTCAACAAGATCGGCTCGATCGACAACGTCCCGGCCTTCATCGAGACGGTCAAGGCCGGCAAGACCCTGCTCGAGGGCTTCGGGCATCGCGTGTACAAGAACTACGACCCGCGGGCCAAGATCATCAAGCACACCGCCGACCAGGTCTTCGCCGTGACCGGCAAGAACCCGCTGCTGGACATCGCGCTGAAGCTCGAGGAGGTCGCCCTGCAGGACGACTACTTCATCTCGCGCAAGCTCTACCCGAACGTCGACTTCTACTCGGGGCTCATCTACCAGGCGATGGGCTTTCCGACCGAGATGTTCACGGTGCTCTTCGCGATCCCGCGCACCTCGGGCTGGCTCGCGCACTTCCAGGAGCTGCTCGAGCAGAACCTGAAGATCACGCGCCCGCGCCAGCTCTACATCGGGCCCGAGTCGCGCGACTTCGTGCCGATGACCCAGCGCGCCTAGCTGGCCAGGGCCTCGCGCAGCTGGCGGGCGTGATCGCGCGGGTGGCGCGTGTAGATCTCGAGCCACTGGGCGAGGCTGTAGGAGCCCGACTCGCTGTGCACGCCCTGGCGCTCAAGGTCGGCGGGCTCGATGCGCCCCAACACGTCGGCCGAGGCCGCGCGCACGGCCGCAAAGACGCCCAGGGCGTGCTCGACGCCCAGCTCGCGGTAGCCGAGCGCGTCGCACTCGGCCCAGGCCGCCTCGTCGTAGCCCTGGATCACGGTCCCGGGCTCGGCGAGCAGGCGCCGCAGGCGCGCGTAGGACTGGGCCTCGGCGTCGGCCAGGTGATGGATCACCTGTCGCGCGCTCCAGGCGTGCTCGGCGTGCCGGTCCAGGCTCGCCTCGTCGGCCAGGGCGGCGGCGTCGAGGAACTCCTGGGTGGCTCGGCGGTACTCGGCCACGGCGTCGGCTAGCTCCATGGGCGAAGTCTAGGAGGCCGTGGTGGCGCCCGAGGGGCTGATCACCCGGGTCAGGCCCTCCTGGACCATCGAGACGCAGAGCCGTCCGGACTCGTCGAAGAGGAAGCCTCGCGCCAGGCCGCGCCCGCCGTGGGCGATCGGCGAGTCGGTGTCGTAGAGCAGCCACTCGTCGGCGCGCACGTCGCGGTGGAACCACATGCAGTGGTCCAGGCTGGCGCCCATGAAGGTCCCGTCGTCCCAGCGAACGCTGTGCGGGCCGAGGATGGCGTCGAAGAGGCTCATGTCGCTGGCGTAGGTGATCACGCAGGCGTGCAGCAGCGCGTCGTCGCTCAGCTGGCCGTCGGCGCGGATCCACAGGCGCTGATAGGGCTCCTTGGCGCGCTGGGGGCTCCAGGGCAGCTCGCCGATGAAGCGCTGGTCGATCGGGTGCTGGCGCTTGAACCACTCGTCCACGTCGCCCCACTCGTCGCGCACGCGCTCGACGAGAGGGGCGATCGTCTCGGGACCGGGCACCTCGGGCATGGCGACCTGGTGCTCGAGGCTGACCTCGTCGGAGTGGAAGCTGGCCTCCAAGTTGAAGATCGCCCGTCCGTGCTGGACGGCCACCACGCGCCGGGTGGTGAAGCTGCGCCCGTCGCGTATGCGGTCCACCTCGTAGAGGATCGGGGCCTGGGGGTCACCCGGGCGCAGGAAGTACGAGTGCAGCGAGTGCGCGCGTCCGTGCTCGACGGTGCGCCCCGCGGCCATCAGGGCCTGGGCCGCGACCTGACCGCCGAAGGTGCGCTGGCGCTCCTGGGAGTCCGCGGGGTGCTGGCCGCGGTAGACGTTGACCTCGATGGGCTCGAGGTCGAGCAGCTGCACCAGCAGGTCAAGGGCTTCGGACACCTGTCCATTGTGGCAGCCAGCGTTCGGTGCGTGGCCCACGGTAGGCTGGCACCCGTGCCTGGCCGACTGAGAGCTCTCTGGGTGTGGGCCCACTCACATCAGGGGCGCAAGGTCATCCGCTTCACCTCGGTGTCGGTGATCTCGACGCTGGTGTCCTTCACGTCGATCTCGGTGCTCTACGGGTTCCACTTCATCAAGGGCATCATCTGGGCCACCGTGACCGGCAACCTCATCGCCACGTTGCCCTCGTACTACCTCAACCGGACCTGGACGTGGGGCAAGCGCGGGCGCAGCCACTTCCGCCGCGAGATCGTGCCGTTCTGGAGCATGTCGTTCCTGGGCATCGCCGTCTCGATGCTGGGGGCCACGGGAGCCAAGGCCCTCGTCAAGAGCCACCACTGGAGCCACCTGGTGAACACGATGCTCGTGTCCTTCACCAATCTGGCCAGCTTCGGCCTCTTCTGGATCCTCAAGATGATCGTGTTCAACCGGATCTTTCGCGTGCACACCCTCGAGGAGATCGAGGATCACCTGCGCGTGGAGGAGACGCGCTCCGAGCGAATCTGACTCAGTCTCGGAAGTTGGTGAACTGCAGGGGCACCGTGACGTCGGCCTCCTTGAGCAGGCCGATCACCCGCTGCAGGTCGTCGCGCTGCTTGCCCGTGACGCGCACCTGGTCTCCCTGGATCGAGGAGGACACGCCCTTGAAACCGGCGTCCTTGACGAGGCGGTTGATCTGCTTGCCGACCTCCTGGGAGATGCCGGCGCGCAGCGAGACCTTCTGGCGCGCGCTGCCCCCGCTGGCCTCCTCAAGCTTGCCGGGCTCCAGGGACTTGAGCGAGACCTGGCGCTTGACCAGTTTCTCCTCCAAGAGCTGGTAGAGCGCGCGCAGGCGGTCCTCGGTGGAGGCCGTCAGCGTGAGCTCCTTCTCGGCGAACTCGACGTGGGCGTTCGTGTTCTTGAAGTCAAAGCGCGTGCCGGCCTCGCGGTTGGCCTGGTCCACGGCGTTGCGCACCTCCTGCAGGTCGATCTCCGAGACGACGTCGAATGTGGGCATGATCCGATGCTACGACGCGCTCGCCTGGCCGCGGCCCGCTGAGAGTGGCTAGGATCTCACGCGGGTCGGTGCCCGAGCGGACAATGGGATCTGGCTGTAAACCAGACGGCTTAGCCTACGGGGGTTCAAATCCCTCCCGGCCCACCACTACCCACTCCACCGTGTCGGTTGGGTGGGTCGCGTCCGTTAGGGGGCAGCACGGTTTCAGCACCTGAGGCGACGAGGAGCGGCGCGGTGGCGCGAGTGACGGCGTGGGGCCACGGCCTGCGACACCTCTACGAGCGCGCCATGGGCGAGCTCGAGGCGGGCGTGCAGATGCTCGAGCGGCGCTACACGCCGCTGGGGCGCTTCAGCCCGGGACCCTTCGAGAGCTGGTCGTTCCTCTGGCAGCCGGCCCTGCTGGGCCTCGTGGCCACGGGCCTGATCCTGGCCGGGGGCTCCTTCACCAACTCGCCCTTCAAGTTCAACTCCACGGGGACGTGGTTCTTCGGCGAGCCCGCCGCCAACCCCGTCGGCTCGCCGAGTCAGACCAAGCTCCTGTTGTCGATCGTGCTGGTCTACGGCGGGCTGCTGCTGCTCATGCGCGTCTGGCTGCGCCTGGCCGAAGTCCTCAAGATCCACGCCGGTGCGCCGGTGCGGCGCCTCTGGTGGATGCTCGGGCTCTGGGCGACGCCGATGATCGTCGCACCGCCGCTGTTCAGCCGCGACGTCTTCAGCTACGCGGCCCAGGGCGAGATGACGAGCCATCACCTGAGCCCCTACATCCTGGGGCCCTACACCCTGGGCGCGAGCCCGTACCAGAACGGGGTCGACCCGCTCTGGCAGAACGCGCCGGCGCCCTACGGGCCCCTGTTCCTCTTCCTCGACGGCTCGATCGCCAAGCTGACCTTCCACAACCATCTGGCGACCGTGGCGGTGCTGCGCCTGCTCGAGGTCGTGGCCGTGGGCCTGATCGGCTGGGGCGTCGCGCGCCTGGCCGAGGGCCTGGGCCGGGACCCGGGTGAGGCCTTCGTGCTCGCGGCGATGAACCCCCTGGTGCTGCTGACCCTGATCGGCGGGGCCCACAACGACGCGATCATGACCGGCCTGCTGGTCATCGGCGTCGCCCTGGCGGTGCGTCGGCGCTTCGTGGCGAGCCTGGTGCTGTGCGCCTGCGCCGCGGCCATCAAGGCCCCGGCGGCCTACGGGCTCGCCTTCATCTCCTGGACCTGGCTCGGTCCCCAGGCGCGGTTCAGACAGCGCCTACGACCCATCGGCGTCGCCGTGCTGGTCACGCTGGGCGTGCTGGGGGTGTGGACCCTGCTGGCGGGCTTCGGCTTCGGCTGGGTCGGCAACCTGCTGTCCAACGGCACCGTGCGCAGCTGGGCCGCCCCGGCCACCGCGGTGGGCATGGTGGTCGCCCGCGTGATCCAGCTGATCGGGCTGCAGGTGAGCGTGGCCTCGGTGCTCTCGGTGACGCGCTTCTTGGGCTTCGCCACGGCCGCGGGGGCCGCGGCGTGGCTGCTGCTGCGCGCCGAGTCGCGCGGCTGGGTGCGCTCCCTCGGCCTGGCCCTGGTCTGGCTGGTGGTGCTGGGCCCGGTCGTGCAGCCCTGGTACTTCTCCTGGGGCCTGGTGCTGCTGGCGGCGAGCTATCGGGGCCGCGAGCACTTCTGGCTGCTGGCGCTGTCGATCGTGGGCCCCTTCATCGGCCTGCCCGGGGGACGCACCCTGCTGAACGGCCTGGTGCACGCCAACCCGCTGCTGATCGCGGTGGCCGTGGCGATCCTCGGCGGGGTGCTGGTGCTGCCGATGGGGCGCTGGACCCAGTGGTCCTGGCCCGAGGATCGCGTGGCGGCCTAGCGCGCGCGCGTGACGAACTGGTACTCGACCACGTCGAGCCAGCGCCCGTGCTTGCGTCCGACCTCGATCTCCGTTCCCACCAGGCTGAACCCGCACTTCTCGTGGAGGCGGATCGAGCCCTCGTTCTCCCCGACGATGCGCGCGATCAGGGTGTGAAAGCCCGACTCGCTGGCCGTGGCGATCAGCTCGCGCAGCAGGGTCTCGCCCACGCCGCGCCCGCGCGCGGCGCGATGCACGTAGACCGAGTTCTCCACCGTCGTCGCGTAGGCCGGCCGGTCGCGAAACGGCGAGACCAGCGCGAAGCCGAGGATCCGCTCGCCGCGCGCGCCGAGCTCGCCGAGCTCGTCCTGCTCGTTCAGCGCCACCAGGCACGGGTGCGTCGATCGGTGCTGGAGGATCCAGGCCTCCTGCTCGCCCAGGCTGCGCGGCACCAGGTCGAAGGTGACCGTGGTCTCGAGGACCTCGGGGTTGTAGATGCCCATGAGGGCCGCGGCGTCCTCGATCTCGACCAGGCGGGTCCGCATGACGTCAGGCTAGACGAGCCCGTACGGGGCCCCGGGGTGGCAGGCTCGCCGGGGCGCGTTGTACACTTGACCCTCGCGTCATTGACGCTGCCCTCTTAGCTCAGTGGTAGAGCACTTCCATGGTAAGGAAGGGGTCGTCGGTTCAATCCCGACAGAGGGCTCGCCAGGCGGCGTAGCTCAGGTGGTTAGAGCACACGGCTCATAATCGTGGTGTCGCGGGTTCGACTCCCGCCGCCGCTACCAGGCAGGCCCCGGGGCCAGGAGAAGGAAGAGGATATGGCCAAGAACGAGAAGCGGGTGCAGGTCACGCTGGCCTGCGAGGTCTGCAAGCGGCGCAACTACATCACGATGAAGAACAAGGTCAACGACCGTGAGCGCATCGAGATGAAGAAGTACTGCCAGTGGGACCGGCACCACACCATGCACAAGGAGACCCGCTAGGGCCACGCGCGCGGGGGAGTGGTAGGCTTTTCACTCCATCGTGACGGTGGTCGAAGGGCAGTGGCTCAATTGGTAGAGCACCGGTCTCCAAAACCGGGGGTTGGGGGTTCGAGTCCCTCCTGCCCTGCTCGGGGCAACGAAGTACCCAGATAGAAGACGTGAGATGAACCGCGAACAGAAGCGTTTGCTGCAGCGACAGGGTCAGGTCGGCACCGACGGTGCCGCGACACGACGCACCACGTCCCAGGACCTGGCTCGGCGCCGCGGGCCGCGCACGGGCATCAAGCAGTTCTTCAAGGAGGTCCGCGAGGAGATGCGCCAGGTCGCCTGGCCCACGCGACCCGAGGTGATCAACTACACGGGCATCGTCGTGGCGGTCCTGGTGATCATGACCTCGCTGATCTTCGGCCTGGGCGCGGCCTTCTCCAAGTTCGTGACGTTCCTGTTCCAGAAGTAGATCATGATGAGCGAGACCGACGACGCCCCGATGCACGACGACGACGTGACTGACGTCACCATCCTGGACGAGCCCGAGGCGCCCGTCGCCGAGAGCGCCTTCGACCGGCCCGGGCGCTGGTACATCGTGCACACCTTCGCCGGCCACGAGCAGAAGGTCATCTCGGCGCTGAACAACATCATCAAGAGCCGCGACCTGGGCGAGCAGATCTACGAGATCTACCTGCCCGAAGAGGACGTGACCGAGTTCAAGTCCGGCAAGAAGGTCACCGTCTCCAAGCGCATGTTCCCCAGCTACCTGCTGGTGCGCTGCGAGCCGGACCCGGAGATCTTCTACGTCATCGGCTCCACGCCCGGGGTGACCGGCTTCGTGGGCGCCGAGAAGACGCGCCCGACGGCCCTGACGCGCCGTGAGGTGGACAACATCATCCGCCCGCACGTCGAGGGCGCCGAGGCCCCGGTGGCCAAGCGGCGCATGCCCACGCACGAGTTCGAGGTCAACGACACGGTCCAGATCAAGTCGGGACCCTTCGCCACCTTCTCCGGCCACGTCGCCGAGATCAACGAGGACCAGCTCAAGGTCAAGGTGCTGGTCGACATATTCGGGCGCGAGACCCCCGTGGAGCTGGACTTCACGCAGGTCACGAAGCTCTAGGAGGATAGCCATGGCCAAGAGAATCACCGCCGTCGTCAAGATCCAGCTGGACGCGGGCGGGGCGACACCCGCCCCGCCGGTGGGCACCGCGCTGGGGCCCCACGGCATCCAGACGATGGAGTTCTGCAAGCAGTACAACGCGGCGACCGAGGCCATGAAGGGCACGGTCATCCCCGTGGAGATCACCATCTACGAGGACCGCACCTTCACGTTCGTGCTCAAGACCCCGCCCACCCCGGTGCTGCTGCGCCAGGCCGCGGGCATCCCCAAGGGCGCGCACACCGCGGGTCGCGAGACCGTGGCCTCGGTCAGCATGGACCAGGTCGAGGAGATCGCCAAGACCAAGCTGAAGGACCTCAACACCGACGACCTCGAGATGGCCAAGCTCCAGGTGGCGGGCACCGCCCGCTCCATGGGCATCTCCGTGGCGGGCTAGGAGACAACGAACCATGAAGCACGGCAAGAACTACGTCAACGCCCTGGCCCAGGTCGACCGCGAGGCGCTGCTGAGCGTCGGCGAGGCCGTCGACAAGGTCAAGGCCCTGGCCAGCGCCAAGTTCGATGAGACCGTCGAGCTGGCCCTGCGCCTCGGGGTCGACCCGCGTCGGGCCGAGCAGATCGTGCGCGGCACCCTCTCGCTGCCCGCCGGCACGGGCAAGACCAACCGCGTGGCCGTCTTCGCGGCCGGCGAGGCCGCCGCGGCCGCGCGCGAGGCCGGCGCCGACGTCGTGGGTGCCGAGGACCTGGTGGCCAGGGTCGCCGGGGGCTTCCTCGACTTCGACGTGGCCATCGCCTCTCCGGAGCTGATGGGCCAGGTCGGTGGCCTGGGCCGCGTGCTCGGGCCGCGGGGTCTGATGCCCAACCCCAAGACCGGGACCGTGACCATGGACGTGGCCAAGGCGGTGAGCGAGTTCAAGGGCGGGCGCGTCGAGTACCGCACCGACAAGATCGGCAACGTGCAGCTGCGCGTGGGCAAGGTCAGCTTCAGCCGCGAGGACCTGATGCTGAACGTGCACGCCGTGATCGACGAGATCGTGCGCGTCAAGCCCTCGAGCGCCAAGGGCCGCTACCTGCTCAGTGTCACGCTCTCTTCGACGATGGGCCCCGGGGTCAAGATCGACCCGGCCCACGCCCGCGAGCACGACGAGATCCTGGCCGGCGCCTGAGTTGACGGCCCGACGCGCGGCCCGCTAGCATTGGCCCTTCGCACGTCTCGTGCCACAGTCGTAGAACGCCGAAGACATCCGGTGCGGTTCGCCGCCTAAGGGACGAAAGTCCGCCTGACGAGGAGTTCGAGCCACTGGCTCGTTCGCTGGGATGTCTTGGCCCGTACCGGGCGGCATCCGGTGAAGGAGAGAGATGAAAGTACGCCCCGAGAAGGTGGCCGTCATCGACGAGGTCGCCGAGCGCGTCGCCACGACCTCGACCGCGGTCGTCACCGAGTACCGCGGCATGACCGTCGCACAGATCTCGACCCTGCGCCGGCGCCTGCGCGCCCTGGGCGCGGACTACAAGGTCTTCAAGAACACCCTCGTGCGCCGGGCCATCTCGGGCACCTCGGTCGAGCCGCTGAGCGAGTTCCTCGACGGGCCGACGGCCATCGCCTTCATCGACGGGGACGTCTCGGCGGTCGCCAAGGCGCTGCGCGACTTCACCAAGGAGAGCCCGGCCCTGATCGTCAAGGGTGGGGTGCTGGACGGGCGCTCCCTCTCGAGCGCCGAGCTGAGCGCGCTGGCCGAGCTGCCCAGCCGCGACGTGCTCCTGGCCCAGCTGGCCGGTCTGCTGGCCAGCCCGCTGCGCACCATGGCCGGGCTGCTCAAGGCCGTCCCGCAGAACTTCGCCTATGGCCTGTCGGCCCTGCTTGATGCCCGGGGCGGCGCCCCGGTCGAGGGCACGACGGGCGCCGAGACTCCGGCCGGGGTCGAGGACGCCGAAGAGGCGAGCGAGGACACCGCGGCCGAGGCCGAGGGTGTCGTGGCGTCGGAGGAGGCTATCGCCGAGCCCGTCGCCGAGACCGAGGCGCCCACTGAGGCGTCCAGCGAACCGGCCGAATAGTCCCAACACAGTCAACAACAGGAAGGAATCATCATGGCTGCACTGACCAAGGAGCAGATCCTCGACGGGATCGCGGCTCTCACCGTCATTGAGCTGAGCGAGCTCTTGAAGGAGTTCGAGGAGAAGTTTGGCGTCACCGCGGCGGCCCCGATGGCCGTGGCCGTCGCGCCGAGCGCCGGCGCGGCCGAGCCCGAGGCCGAGGAGAAGAGCGAGTTCGACGTCATCCTCACCGGCGGCGGCGACAAGAAGATCCAGGTCATCAAGGAGGTCCGCGCGCTGACCAACCTGGGCCTCAAGGAGGCCAAGGACCTGGTCGACGGCGCTCCCAAGCCGGTGCTGGAGCGCGTCTCCAAGGCCGACGCGGAGAAGGCCAAGGCCGCCCTCGAGGGCGCCGGCGCGACCGTCGAGGTCAAGTAGTCGCCACGTGTCGGGCGTTCGGCCTGTTCACCCCGGCTCCACGAGGCGCCGGGGTGAACGGGTCGGCCCGGTACTTGACCGCGTGGCGGGCCTGGCGTATGGTGAGCCAGACCGCTCCGCGGTAGCGCATCCGTTCGGGTGCGCCACTTGCGCGTCTGCTGATTCTCCCGCTAGAGTCGAATGACCGTGCCCCTGCGTTCCGCCTCGTCGTCCCTCTGCGTCGCTGTGCCGCAACGTCGCGGATTCCGCCTGTCCTAGCCGCCCACCTACTCGGAGGTTTGACCGTTGACGTCTCGGTCCATTAGTCCGGAACGCTTTAACTTCTCGGCGCTGGGCGAAGCACACCCGCTGCCCAACCTGCTGGAGATCCAGCGCGACAGCTTTGACCTGTTCATGCGCCAGGGCCTGCGCGAGGCCTTCGAGGCGATCTCGCCGATCTCGGACTTCACGGGCAAGCTCTCGCTCGAGCTGGAGTTCGACCCGGACGACCCGGACCTCAAGAGCCCCCCGAAGTTCACGGTCGAGGAGTGCCGCCAGCGCGCGACCACCTACTCCCAGCCGATCTTCGTGCGCGCTCGCTTCCTGAACGCCGAGACCGGCGAGATCAAGGAGCAGACGGTCTTCATGGGCGACTTTCCCATCATGACCGAGCAGGGGACCTTCATCATCAACGGCACCGAGCGCGTCGTGGTCAGCCAGCTCGTGCGCTCGCCCGGCGTGCTCTTCCAGCCCGGCAAGGACGAGAAGGTGGCCTTCGAGGGGACCATCCACCCGAGCCGCGGCGAGTGGCTGCAGGTGGACCTGGAAGAGAAGCGCAACCGCTCGGCCAACGCCGGCGCGCGCATCGCGCGCAAGCGCCGCGTGTCGATCTTCACGCTGCTGCGCGCGCTGGACACGTCGATGGACGAGGCCTTCTTCGAGAGGTTCGTCGCGCACTTCGACTTCCTCGAGGACCAGTTCCACGCCGACTGGAAGAAGGCCCACGCCGAGATCCTGCGCCACATGGAGAAGTACTCCTTCGAGGACTCGCCCGAGAGCTTCTCGCGCGCCTCCCAGGAGACGGCGTGGCTGGAGATCTACCGGCGCGCGCGCCCGGGTGAGGTCCAGACCGTCGAGGCCGCACGCCAGTACTTCGAGGGCGCCTTCTTCTCCGAGAAGCGCTACGACCTGAGCCGCGTGGGCCGCTACAAGCTGGACCGCAAGCTCGGCACCGAGATCGAGCGCAACGTCGAGCTCTTCGGGGACCTGCTGGATCGGCCGACGTCGGACCTGCACGTGCTGAGCAAGGCCGAGGTCCTGGCCACGGCGACCTACCTGCTCAACCTGGCCCGCGACCGCACGGCCAAGGTCACCACGTACCACATCGACGACCAGGACCACTTCGCCAACCGACGCATCCGCAGCGTGGGCGAGCTGATCCAGAACGCCCTGCGCACCGGGCTCAGCCGCATGGAGCGCGTCGTGCGCGAGCGGATGAACACCCAGGACGTCGAGGCCATCGCGCCCCAGACCCTGATCAACATCCGCCCGGTGATGTCGGCGATCAAGGAGTTCTTCGCGACCTCGCAGCTGAGCCAGTTCATGGACCAGAACAACCCGCTCTCGGGCCTGACGCACAAGCGGCGCCTCTCGGCCCTGGGCCCGGGCGGCCTGTCGCGCGAGCGCGCCGGGCTCGAGGTGCGCGACGTGCACTCCTCGCACTACGGGCGCATGTGCCCGATCGAGACCCCCGAGGGCCCGAACGTCGGGCTCATCGGGTACCTGGCCAACTACGCGCGCATCAACGAGTACGGCTTCATCGAGACGCCCTACCGCGTCGTCGAGGGCGGGCGCGTCACCGGCGAGGTGCGCTACTTCACCGCCGACGAGGAGGAGCGCTTCGTCATCGCCCAGGCCAACACCGAGCTCGACGAGAGCGGGCTCATCAAGGCCGAGCGCGTCCTGGTGCGTCGCGGGCCGGTGGGCACCGGGCTGCGCGTGGGCTCGTCGAACCGCTCCTCGTCCACGACCTCGGAGATCGACTTCGTCAAGCCCGAGGAAGTCGAGCTGATGGACGTGTCGACAAAACAGGTCATCTCGGTGGCCACCTCGCTGATCCCCTTCGTCGAGCACGACGACGCCCAGCGGGCCCTGATGGGCGCCAACATGCAGAAGCAGGCCGTGCCCCTGATCATGCCCGAGGCCCCCTTCGTGGGCACCGGCATGGAGGCGCGCGCCGCGCTGGACTCGGGCGACGTGCTGATCGCCGAGGGCGACGGCGTGGTGCGCTCGGTCTCCGGGGACCGCATCGTCGTCGAGTACGACAAGGGCGCGACCGACCGCTACGGCGTCGCTCTGGGCAAGAAGCAGTACAACCTCAACAAGTTCCGCCGCTCCAACCAGGACACCTCGATCAACCAGAAGCCCCTCGTGGTGGGCGGCGAGGTGGTCTCCTCCGGTGACCTGCTGGCCGACGGGACGAGCACCTCGCGCGGCGAGCTGGCCCTGGGCAAGAACCTGCTGGTGGCCTACATGCCGTGGGAGGGCTACAACTACGAGGACGCGATCATCCTGAACGAGCGCCTGGTGCGCGACGACGTGCTGACCTCGATCCACGTCAAGGAGTACGAGATCGACGCGCGCGACACCAAGCTGGGCGCCGAGGAGATCACGCGGGACATCCCGAACCTGCCCGACGACATCCTGGCGGACCTGGACGACCGGGGCATCGTGCGCATCGGCGCCGAGGTCGAGCCCGGGGACATCCTGGTGGGCAAGGTGACGCCCAAGGGCGAGACCGAGCAGAGCCCCGAGGAGCGCCTGCTGCGCGCGATCTTCGGCGAGAAGGCCCGCGAGGTGCGCGACACGTCGCTCAAGGTGCCCCACGGCGAGTCGGGCAAGGTCATCGACGTCAAGGTCTACAGCCGCGACGAGGACCACGAGATGCAGCCGGGCGTGAACCAGCTGGTCAAGGTCTACGTGGCCCAGAAGCGCAAGATCTCCGAGGGCGACAAGCTCGCCGGACGTCACGGCAACAAGGGCGTGATCTCCAAGATCCTGCCCGAAGAGGACATGCCGTTCCTGGCCGACGGGACCCCGGTGGACATCATCCTGTCGCCCCTGGGGGTGCCGAGCCGCATGAACGTGGGCCAGGTGCTCGAGAGCCACCTGGGCTACGCCGCGCGCCACGGCTGGTCCGGCGTCGAGGTCAGCCCGCTGGTGGGCACCTCGGGCCTGGAGGACCAGGCCGACCCGGCCCGGCGGCCCTACCGCAAGACGCGTCCGCGCCTGGAGCCGGCCGTCTACGTGGCCACGCCGTCCTTTGACGGCGCCCACTGGGACGAGGTCGAGCGGGCCAAGGACAAGCCGACGATCCAGCAGACCTTCGCGAGCCTCAACGTCGACGGGGCCAACGGCAAGCGCCTGCTCGCCGGGGACCTGGACGGCAAGGTGACCCTGTTCAACGGGCGCACCGGGGAGTCCTACGACAACCCGGTCTCGGTGGGCTACGCCTACATCCTCAAGCTGGCCCACATGGTGGACGACAAGATCCACGCGCGCTCCACGGGCCCGTACTCGATGATCACGGCCCAGCCCCTGGGCGGCAAGGCCCAGTTCGGCGGCCAGCGCTTCGGCGAGATGGAGGTCTGGGCCCTGGAGGCCTACGGCGCCGCCTACGCCCTGCAGGAGCTGCTCACGGTCAAGAGCGACGACATGCGCGGGCGCGAGCGCGCCTACGAGGCCATCGTCAAGGGTCAGAACCTGCCCGAGCCGGGCATCCCGGAGTCCTTCAAGGTCCTGATCAAGGAGATGCAGTCGCTGTGTCTCAACGTGGAGGTGCGCGACAAGGTGGGCGTGCACGTGGATCTGGCTGACACCGAGGAGGACTTCTTCTCGGTCACGCGCGAGCTGGGCATCGACATCAGTCGGCCCGAGCGCGGCAGCGATGAGGAAGACGCCCGCCGTGCCGCCGAAAGGAAGTTGTCATGAGTCCCCTCGACGTCAACCAGTTCCAGGAGCTGTCCATCGGCCTGGCCACGGCCCAGAACATCCGCAGCTGGTCCTCCGGTGAGGTCAAGAAGCCCGAGACGATCAACTACCGCACGCTGCGTCCCGAGAAGGACGGGCTGTTCTGCGAGAAGATCTTCGGGCCCCAGAAGGCCTGGGAGTGCGCGTGCGGCAAGTACAAGCGCGTGCGCTTCAAGGGCATCGTCTGCGAGCGCTGCGGCGTGGAGGTCACCAGCGACAAGGTGCGCCGCGAGCGCATGGGCCACATCGCCCTGTCCGCGCCGGTGGTGCACATCTGGTACCTGCGCGGGACGCGCTCGTGGCTGGCCTACCTGCTCATGGGCACGGCGCCCAAGGAGGAGCTCAAGGCCAAGCAGCTCGAGAAGGTCATCTACTTCGCCGCCCACATGGTCACCCACGTGGACGTCGAGCGTCGCCACGCCGAGCTGTCCGAGCTGCGCCAGTCCCTGAGCGAGGAGATGCTCGAGATCGCCGAGCGCGAGGCCAAGGCCCTGGAGGCCAAGCTCAAGGAGCTCGAGGCGCGCGCGGAGAAGCTCGAGGCCGAGGGGGCCAAGGAGTCCGAGCTGCGCGCCCTGCAGCGCAGCACCGAGAAGGACCTGGACGCCGTGCGCGCGCGCTTCGCCGAGGAGCGCGACCTGGCCCAGGCGGCCTTTGACACCTTCGAGGGCCTGCACAGCCGCCAGATCATCGAAGACGAGGTGCTGTATCGCGAGATGGAGTTCCGCTACGGCGAGTACTTCGAGGGCGGCATGGGCGCCGACGCCATCCTGGGCCTGATCGACCGGATGGACCTGGACGAGGAAGAGCGCGTCATGCGCGAGATGATCGACGCCAAGGACGGGCGCAAGCCCCTGAGCGCGCAGCGCCACGCGAAGTTCCTCAAGCGCCTGGCCATCGTGCAGTCCTTCAACCGTCGCGACGCCCAGGGCCGGCGTCTGAACGACCCGCGCGCCATGATCCTCGAGGCCGTGCCGGTGATCCCGCCGGACCTGCGCCCGATGGTCCAGCTCGACGGCGGGCGCTTTGCCACCAGCGACCTGAACGACCTGTACCGACGCGTCATCAACCGCAACAACCGCCTCAAGCGACTGCTGGACCTGGGCGCGCCCGACATCATCGTCAACAACGAGAAGCGCATGCTCCAGGAGGCCGTGGACGCCCTGTTCGACAACGGTCGGCGGGGCCGGCCGGTGGCCGGCCAGAGCGGCCGGCCGCTCAAGAGCCTCTCGGACATGCTCAAGGGCAAGCAGGGCCGCTTCCGCCAGAACCTGCTGGGCAAGCGCGTGGACTACTCGGGCCGCTCGGTCATCGTGGTCGGGCCCCAGCTCAAGCTGCACCAGTGCGGCCTGCCCAAGATGATGGCCCTGGAGCTCTTCAAGCCCTTCGTCATGAAGCGCCTGATCGAGACCCAGGTGGCCCAGAACATCAAGAGCGCCAAGCGCATGGTCGAGCGACGCAAGTCGGTCGTCTGGGACGTGCTCGACGAGGTCATCCGCGAGCACCCGGTGCTGTTGAACCGCGCGCCGACGCTGCACCGCCTGGGCATCCAGGCCTTCGAGCCGGTGCTGGTGGACGGCAAGGCCGTGCAGATCCACCCACTGGTCTGCAAGGCCTTCAACGCCGACTTCGACGGCGACCAGATGGCCGTGCACGTGCCGCTGTCGGCCGAGGCCCAGGCCGAGGCGCGCGTGCTGATGCTCTCGACCAACAACATCTTCACCCCGGCGACCGGACGGCCCATCACCGAGCCGAGCCAGGACATGGTCTTCGGCGCGTACTACCTGACCCTGCCGGCCGAGGTCGCGATCGAGAACCCGCGCGTCTTCCGCCACGTCTACGAGGTCGAGGGCGCGCTGGGCGACAAGGCCGTCGGGCTGCGCACGCCGATCGAGCTGCGCCCGCTGGCCGGCTCGAGCCTGGACGCGCGACTGAGCGCGGCCGGCGTCGAGGTCAGCGGCGCGAGCCGGCGCCTGGTGACCACGCCCGGACGGGTCCTGTTCAACGAGGCGCTGCCCGAGGGCTTCCGCTACGTCAACGAGCTCATCTCCAAGAGCGCCACGCCGATCGGCACGATCGTCGAGGAGATCTCCGGGGGCTACAGCCGCAAGGGCGTGGCCGACTCGCTGGACAAGATCAAGTCGCTGGGCTTTCGCTTCGCGACCCAGTCGGGCCTGACGATCTCCATCGACGACATCGTGACCTCGTCCGAGAAGATCGCCATCCTCAACAAGTACGAGGAGCAGGCGGCCAAGGTCGAGACGAACTACCGGCGCGGCGTGATCGTCGACGACGAGCGGCGCCAGCAGGAGATCGAGATCTGGACCAACGCCAACAAGGAGCTCGGTGACGCGACGGACCGCGCCATGAACGAGAGCCTCGACAACCCGATCCGCATGATGGTGGACTCGGGCGCGCGTGGCAACACCCAGCAGATCCGCCAGATCGCCTCGATGAAGGGCCTGGTGTCCAACCCGCGCGGTGAGATGATCCCGCGACCGATCAAGTCCTCGTTCCGCGAGGGCCTCTCGGTCCTGGAGTACTTCATCTCCACCCACGGCACCCGCAAGGGCCTGGGCGACACCGCCCTGCGCACCGCGGACTCGGGCTATTTGACCCGGCGCCTGGTCGACGTGGCCCAGGAGCTCATCGTCAAGGAGTTCGACTGCGGCACGAGCCGCGGCATGTGGATCGAGCACGTCGCGCCCGACACCGCGCGGCGCCGCTCGCACCTGGAGACCAAGCTCTGGGGCCGCGTGCTGGCCGAGGACGTGACGTTCTCGGACGCCTCCGTGCTCGCCAGCGGCACGATGCTGCTGACCGAGGACGTCGAGCGCCTGCGCGAGGACGCGTCCGTCACGCGCGTGCGGGTGCGCACCACGCTGACCTGCGACGCCAACCAGGGCGTGTGCGCGGCCTGCTACGGGCTGAGCCTGGCCACCCACCAGCTCGTCGAGCTGGGCGAGGCGGTCGGGGTCATCGCGGCCCAGTCCATCGGCGAGCCGGGCACCCAGCTGACGATGCGCACCTTCCACTCCGGTGGTGTGACCGAGAGCGACATCACCCACGGGCTGCCGCGCGTGGTCGAGCTCTTCGAGGCCCGCACCCCCAAGGGCGCGGCCAAGGTGGCCGAGCACACCGGCGTCGTGCGCGTCGAGCTGATCGGGCGCGAGCGCAAGGTCACCATCGTGGGCAACGACGGCGAGGTCCAGGAGGAGTCCATCTCCATCGCCCGGCACCTGCTGGTCGAGGACGGCCAGGAGGTCGAGGTCGGCACCCCGCTGCACGACGGCCCGCTGGACCCGAAGCTCATGATGAAGTTCCGCGGCACCCGCGAGACCCAGCAGTACCTGGTCGAGGAGGTCCAGAACGTCTACCGCGACCAGGGTGTGTCGATCCACGACAAGCACATCGAGCTGATCGTGCGTCAGATGACGCGCCGCGTGCAGGTCGTGGACGCCGGGGACTCCTCGTGGCTGCCGGGCGCGATGGTCGACGTGAAGGTCTTCAACGACACCAACGACGAGATCGAGGCGCGCGGGGCCGAGGCGGCCGACGGGCGGGCCCAGCTCATGGGCATCACCAAGGCCTCCCTGGCCACCGACTCCTGGCTCTCGGCGGCCTCCTTCCAGGAGACCACCCGGGTGCTGACCGAGGCGGCCATCGAGGGCAAGCGCGACCACCTGGTGGGCCTGAAGGAGAACATCATCATCGGCAAGCTGATCCCGGCGGGCTCGGGCCTGGAGTACTACAACCGCTCCAACCTGCGCCTGGACATGCCCGGCGCCGAGATGCTGCCGGCCTGGGCCCAGAGCAACGAGGAGGACTTCGACCTGGCCGGGCTGCTGGGCGAGACCTCCGAGGATGACTCCTTCAGCGCCGACCTGGCGGCCTTCCAGAACATCGGGGCCAGCTACGACCCCGCGGGCCTGCCCGAGGAGGACGCGGTGCACCCGGAGGACGAGATCGGCGGCCAGGCCCTCTAGGGCCGGCCGCCGGGTTGCCCTCCCGGGCTCTTATGCCGTAGAATTGACTCTCCGCGCGCCCTGGCGGTGCGCCCGACGATCGCAGTAACGAACAGTAGAAGAGGTTCCGCGTGCCCACGATTGCACAGCTGGTCCGAAAGGGCCGCCAGGACAAGG
>JAJXUK010000050.1 GCA_021782915.1 Actinomycetes bacterium
GGTCGAGATCGCCCTCGACGACTTTGGCACGGGATTTGGCTCGATGACCGAGCTCAAGCACCTGCCGGTCGATTTGCTCAAGTTGGACATGAGCTTCGTGCGCGGCGTCGCGACGGACGTCTTCGACCGGGCCATCGTCGAGTCCATCATCCGCCTGGGCGAGGCGCTGAACTTAGAGATCATCGCTGAGGGCATCGAGTCCAGCGTGATCGTCGACAAGCTCCTCGAGCTCGGCTGTCACCGGGGCCAGGGCTACCTCATCTCGGTCCCGGTGCCCTCTCGCGACCTCGCGGTCCTCCTCGAGGCCGGCGCGGCTTCAGAAGAGTTGCTGCGCAGCGGTTCGGTGATGAGTTCCCTCGCCGACGCGTCGTGAGCGCGATCGATCCCCTCACTGAACTCGAGGACGTGCGCGGCGACGGGTGGCTCTTTGAGACGATGCGTGAGAATTTGGCCTCGGGCAGCCTCGGACTTGGCTTCATCTATTCCACCCTCGAGCGCCTCGCCGAGCGCCATGGCCTCCATGACGCCATCCTCGTTCTGCACGACGAGACGTTGGGCGCTCAGTCCTTTCGTCTCCACCAACTCAGCGTTGCCAGGAGTCTCTTAGGGCAGCTGGGCGGCGAGTCGGGACTCCACTGTCAGCCCGACTCGGTGCCCGCCATCGAGAGCGATGCGGTTCAGACCGTGTGCCAACTCGCCCTCTCACTGCACGTAGCGCGCTTCGGGGCCGCGCACGACCCTTTGACGAACATCTCGAATCGACGCAGCTTCGACGAGGCGCTTCGTATCGCCGCCGCCCGTAGTGCTCGTTACGGCTGGGCATTCTCGCTCGTGATCCTGGATCTCGACGACTTCAAAGCCGTCAATGATCGAGCTGGGCACGAATTCGGCGACTACGTCCTGCGCCAATTCGGCTTTGCGCTGCGCCACGCACTGCGTCACGGCGACACTGCAGCCCGACTGGGAGGGGACGAGTTCGCGGTCATCCTGTCGAACGCTGAGGGCACTGAGGCGGTCGGCTTCGTAGACCGTTTGCGTACGCACCTGAAGGCAACGGGAGACCTGGTGGACTTCACGATGGGCACGGCCACCTCACCGAGGGATTCGACGGACCCGGCCGAACTGGTCCGCATCGCCGACGCGCGACTCTACGAGCGAAAGGGCATTCGCATCTTATGATTTCCAGCACCGAGGAAGACTTCGAGCTTGAGCTGCGTAGTCTGCCGGGGGTTCTCAATGTCGCCGTCGGCCATGATGAGCGTGGCGACATCGACACCGTCACTCTCGTGGTTTACGGACCCAACGCGCCAGAGACTCACGCGGTAGCCCATCAAATCGCCAACCTCTACTTTCCTGGAGCCGAGATCGTTGTCGAGGACGCGAATCAGGCCGTCCGCCCGGTCGAGTCGTTGGGGCGTGTGCAGTTGGTCCGCGCGGAGTTCGATGCGGCACGTGGACATTGCGAGGTTGAACTGCAGCATCGGGGACGCAATGGTGTCGGCACTGTGGTGAGCGGCGCGCTGATCGGTGGAGCGAGTGCGACGCTGGCCGCATTGGCAGACCTGGGCTACGAGGTCCCCTTCACACTCCAGTCAGTGACTGGTGTGTCAGTGATACGAGATTGGCCGGTCATCGTCGTATTGCGCCCCCTCGGCGAGGGTCCTGACCGCTATGGTGTCGCACGCTCCGATGACGAGTTTGCCGCTGCGGCCAAGGCAACGCTCGATGCGTTGAATCGCTATCTCCTTACAAGGTCCTAGATCAGAACTGTGGCGTCACCGGACCCGGCGGAATCTGGGCGAGTTTCGGCCGTACTTGGCGGGCGACGAATCTTGGGTGACTTCTTCGACGCGCCGATACGGGCTCGATGGCGCATGGTGACCTGGGTGGCGATTGGGTTCGCATTCGCCGGCGTCGTGTTCTGGGCGCTGACGGGTGTTGGGAAGTGGTCGAATGTGCCCGACTACGGAGACGCCGCATTCTCGTACTACACCACGTGGGCGGTGGCTCACGGCCAGTTCGCATGCGCGTACCCACCACAGCACTTCGCGGGACTTCCCGTGCCCGATCGGCCATATTCTTACATCGCACCGCTGTACCCGCTCGTGGCCGGCGCACTCTCCGCCCTGCTGGGATTGGGCGCGAGGGCGGCGTTCCCAACGTCCCTGGCTATGGGTCCTCACTGTGGCAATGCGCTTGCCGCCATGCACTCCTGGGCCGGAATCACTCGCGTGACCACGCCGACCGTGGAACTCGGATTCCTCATGTGGATCGTCTTGATTGCTGGCTATTTATCCACAATCTCGCTGGCGTCGTATCCGCTCGGACGTTGGGAGTTGGTGGGCCTAGGAGTGGTGGGTTTGAGCTTCCCCCTCCTCGACGCGATGATTCACTACTTTCATCCGGAGGATGCGCTCGGACTGGGTCTGATCTTGCTCGCCATTCGGCCGGTCGTGCGCCGGCGATGGTGGGTGGCCGGTAGCGTCCTGGGTCTCGCTTTCGTGGCGCATCAACTCGCCGTGGTGGTTCTCGTCGTAGTCCTCGTTATCTCTCCATGGCAGGCCAAGTGGCGGATCCTCGCGGCTTTCCTTCTGACTGTGAGCGCCGTGGTGGCTCCCTTCATCGTTCTCCAGGATGGCGGATCGTGGCGCAACATCATCGCTGGATCGTCGATTCCTCAGGGCGTACGGTCGACACTTGTCGGAGAATTGCACCTGTCCATTCACACGTCAGGTGTGATCGCTCGCGGAGCACCGATCCTGGCCGCGTTCGCCTTGGCCTGGGTAATGCGCCGCCGACACGCACAGCTTGCGACCCTTGAACTGACGTCGCTCATTATCGTGACGCTGGGGCTGCGTCTCGTCTTCGAAGTGAACCTCTTCGGCTACTACTTCTTGGCCCTCGCAGTTGGCCTCGTCATACTCGAAGTGATGCAGCGTCGATTCCGCGGCACGGTCGCAGCGTGGCTGATGCTCGAAGCAGTCGTGTACTCCCAGTTCGATATCGGTGCCTACAGTCAAGGTGGCACATGGGCCATGTTCGCAGTGTCGATCGTGCCGATGTTCTTGGCCGCAGCAGGGGTTTGTGTGGTTCTTCTTCAGTTAAGTCGCCATCGCATTGAGTGGACGTGGCTTGCCTACCTTGTCATTGTGAGTGCCACAATGCTGATCGGCATGCACTCGAAATCCCCCATCGTCATGGCTGGTCCCCTGTGGCTCTGGCAGGTCATCCTGGTCTGTTCAGGACTGATGCTCGCGTCTGAGCCGTTGTGGCGGATTCGACGTGTTGGCGAACCGGCGGAGTCGTCGCAGGTTCGTGACACGTCCTCAGTCCTTTGATGGGATCGGCTCGCTACTCTGAGGACGGGAGGCTCATGGGGCTGATGTCATCCGCGGCACTTTCTGGCTGGTCGCTCGACGAAGCGATGGGTCACATTGGATTCCTCGACGCCTCGGTGGTGGCCTTTGTCCTGTTCGACGTCGACGGCGCGGTAGTTGACGCTAATGAGCGGGCGCGTCTCGTCTTTGGACTCGATCTTGGAGGTCCGGCTAAGCAGAGGCTCTTTGGTCCGGAGTGGGAACCCGAGGGTACAGGTGGAACGCTCGAGATGTTTGGGCAGCCCCACCAGGAGACCGTGCGAGATGGTCGGACCCGACAGGGCGTGTCCTTGAGTCTCACCACCGCGGACCGACGACGTCGACGCTTCCACGTCAACGCCTATCCCGTAGTCGTTGGAGGTTCGATACAGGGCGTCGTTTGCTCGTTCATGGATCGAACCGAGGCGCTTATTCGCGAGACGTCACTGACCGCGGTTGGCGACGTCGGTCGCTTCGCCATGCAGTCGAATGACATAGACGACGTCCAGCGTCATCTCTGTCGGTACCTCGTCGATGAGATGGGCTACGCCTTGGCTTGGATTGGGCTCGGACTGCCTGATGCAGACGCTCGTGTAGAGAGCACGTTCGCCGCGGGTCGCACGGACTATGTGAAGACTGGCATGGTCTCCTGGTCCGGATCCAAGGCCAATGGTCTTGGCCCTGCGGGTACCTGTCTGCGTACCCGTCGCGTTCAGGTTGTTGATGACCTGACGACCCAGGCGCTGTACGAGCCGTGGCGCGAGCGAGCTCGCGATTTTGGTCTTTACTCATCTGTCGCGATTCCCTTTTCGCCCTTGGGCCAACGCGCATGCCTCAGCGTGTACTCGGGCGGCGTGGGGACCTTCGTGCCCGCCCTGGTCGAGGGTCTGGAAGCCCTCGTGCGCGAGGTGGAGGCGGGTCTGGCGCACATCCAGTCACGCACCCAGCTCAGCCTCGCCCTGGACGGTACGTTGGCCGCGCTCTCGCGCTTGACCGAGACGCGCGACCCCTACACGGCGGGTCATCAGTCCAAGGTGGGAGATCTCGCATCCGCTATTGCCGCTCACATGGGCATGGACGAGACGACCGTCGGCTTGATCCACCGAGCGGGCGAGGTGCACGACGTAGGCAAGATGATGATCGCCCCGGAGATCTTGACCAAGCCCGGGCGGCTGACCGAGCTGGAGTTTCGCCTGGTGCAGCGCCACACCGAGTTCGGCGCCGACGTCCTGGCCCAAGCGCATCTGCCGTGGCCCATCGCCGAGGTGGCCCTGCAGCACCACGAGCGCCTCAACGGCTCCGGCTATCCTCTCGGCCTCACGGGCAGCGAGATCATCCTGCCCGCGCGCATCGTCGCGGTCGCCGACGCCGTCGAGGCGATGACCAGCCATCGGCCCTACCGCGAGCTGCGCTCGATCGAGGCGGCGCTGGACGAGGTCCACCAGATGGCGGGGGACCTCTACGACGCTGAAGTCGTGCGCCACTGCATCGGTATCTTCGAAGCCGGATTCTCCTTCGCGAGCCCGTCGGCGCCCATGGAGCGCTCGAGTGCGCCGTGGGCGCCGGATGAGCCATCGTCGGAGGTAGACGGTCGTACACTTGAGCGTGGCTGACGCGTCGTCGCTCGGGCCGTTGGAGGAGAGTTACCCCGACTGGCGCGCCTTCGCCGAGGCCGTGCCGGACGGACTGCTGGTCATGGATCCGCAGTTCGTGATCCGGGGTACGAACTCGCGCCTGGAGCACATGGCCGATCAGCCCGGGGGCCTGGCCGGACTGACTCTGGGACGCCTCTTCAACGCTGACGTCCGAGCCCAGTACGGCCAGTTTCTCCTCGACTTCTTCGCCGACCCCGTGGGTCACGGTCTCGTGAGCGTGGACGACGTGAGCCTGCGTCGAGGCGACGGCACCGAGATCGCTATCGACGTCACCCTGGCGCCGATCTCGGTCGGCGCCGAGGTGTGGGCCATCGCCACCGTGCGCGACGTGACCGACGAGCACGAGGCGGCCGCGCGACACCTCGAGATGGAGCAGCGCTTCCAACTGGCGTTCGAGAACTCGGTCGCGCCGATCATCTTCACCGACCTTGAGGACCGCATCGTCGCGGCCAACGACGCCTTCTGCCAGATGGTCGGCTACTCGCGCGCCGAACTCATCGGTCACGACTCGACGCTCTTCACTTCGCCCGAGGACGTCGGCATCACCGAGGCCGCGCACCGACGTCTGCACAGCGGTGCGGTCGGCTCGGCGCGCTACGTCAAGCACTACCGACATCGTGATGGGCGCACGCTGTTGGTGGAAGTCTCGCGAGCTCCGGCACGCGACGAAGCGGGCAACATCCTCTACCACGTGATCAGCGAGCGCGACATCACCGAGGAGCGCGCCCTGACAAACCAGCTGTCCTATCAGGCCCTCCACGACCCTCTGACCGGCCTGGCCAACCGGGCCCTGATCGAGGATCGGTTGGAGCGCGCTCGGGCCCGGGTGCTGCGCGGCTCGGGTTTTGCCGCCGTGTTGCTCTTCGACCTCGACGACTTCAAGAGTGTCAACGACGCGCACGGGCACCTCGTGGGTGATCAGCTCCTGATCGACGTGGCCCAGCGTTTGGAGCGGGTGACGAGGACGACAGACACGCTGTGCCGCTTTGGGGGAGACGAGTTCCTCTATCTGGCCGAGGGTCTGAATCAGCCCGAGGATGCCCAAGTCGTCGCCGCGCGCCTGCTGGGTGAGCTGGTCGAGCCTTTCGTGATCGCGGGCGCGCATATCGTTCAGCACGCCAGCGTCGGTGTCGTGGTTTGGGGCGCGGAGTCGCCCGATCGCGACCAGGTCGTCGAGCAAGCCGACGTGGCCCTCTACGAGGCCAAGCGTCGCGGCAAGAACCGCTTCGCCGTCTACAACCCCGAAATGTACGACCGCGCCCTACAGCACGTGAATATGGCCCAGGAGTTGCGCCGGGCCCTGCAGTTCGGGGAGATCTCGATGCACTATCAGCCGGTGGTGGACACCGCGACGTCCGAAGTCGTGGGATTCGAGGCGCTCATGCGCTGGCAGCATCCCGAGCGCGGCTGGGTGCCACCGCTGGACTTTTTGCCCCAGGCCGAGTCGAGCGGAGTCATCGTCGAGCTCGGCGCCTTCACGCTGCGCGAGGCGGTCCTGGCAGCCAGCGCCTGGGAGCCGGGTGCCTCCGGGCACCGGCCCTACGTCAGCGTGAACGTCTCGGCCCAGCAGTTCCGAGATCCCGGGCTGGTCGCCCTGGTGGACGCGGCGCTCGAAGAGAGTCACCTCGACCCGGCGCGTCTGGTGATCGAGGTGCCCGAGCGAGTTGCTCTCTCGGACGTAGTGGGCGCGGTGCGCACAATGGATGCCCTTAGCCAGCGGGGCGTAGGCGTGGCTCTGGACAACTTCGGCGCGGGCTTTGCGTCCCTGTCGTACCTGATGCGTCTGCGCCCGCGCTACATCAAGATCGATCAGGCCTTCGCGCGCCCGGCGGTGGACGCGCTCTACAGCGACGCCCTACTCGAGTCAATCGTGAACCTGGGCAACAAGCTCGATCTGACAATCCTGGCCGAGGGTATCGAGACCAGTGAGCAGCTCGGGCGCCTTCGGCGATTCGGCTGCGAGATCACTCAGGGCTTCCTCTTCTCGCCGGCGGTGCCGGCGAGCGACGTGACCTCGATGCTGGCTGAGCTGCGCGGAGTGGTCGAATCCGTCGAGGACGCCGCGACGTCTGGCACCGAGTGAGGGCCGCTGCGTACTAGAAACAGGACTGGTGGCAGATACGGGGCGACGCGCATGAGTGGGGGCACGCGTCAGCGCCTGACGGACCCCGTCGAGATCGCCCCGCGCGTCTGGTGGGTGAGTGAGGTACTGGACGGCGTCGAGTTCCAGTGCCACGTCTATCTGATCGAACAGGGTGAGCAGTCGGTGATCATCGATCCCGGCTCGGCCCTGGTGGCTGGAGCGGTGCTCGAGAACGTCGAGGAGGTCGTGGGACTTCGCAACGTACGCTGGCTCGTCTGCTCCACCGCCGAGGCCGACGTCGTCGGATCTCTGAGCGCGCTCGAGGCCGCGGGGCTGCATCCTGAGGTGCATATCGTCACGAGCTGGCACAACCAGCTCTCTCTGACCTCCACCGGCCTCACTTTGCCCGTGCGCCTGGCCGAGAGCGAGGACGCACGCCTCGTGCTGCAGGATCGCACTCTGCGCTTCATCTGGCTTCCCTACGTGCCGAGCGTGGGAGCCTTCGCCAGCTTCGACGAGGCGAGTGGAACCCTCTTCTCCTCGAGCCTCTTCGGGGGCCAGAGCTCGGGCGAGAGCCTCGTGGCCGACTCACTCGACTACTACAAAGCGATCAAGCCCTACCACCAGCACTACGTGCCCGGGCGCGACGTTCTCTCACACGCGTTGAGACAGGTGCGGGGCCTGCCGGTGCGCCTGGTCGCCCCGCACCGGGGCCAGCTCGTGCGCGGTGAGCTCTTCGAGGGCCTCGTGGCGCGTCTCGAGCGCCTGGAGGTCGGCCTGGCCACGCTGCGGGGCATCGACGACAACCTGCGCTTCGTGCTGGGGGCCAATCGCATCATCTCGCGAGTGGCCGACGCGCTGGTGCACGAGCAGAGCTTCGCTGACGTCGTGGCCTATCTCGAAGAGCTCGCCCGGCGCACGACCGGAGCGATCGGCCTCGAGCTCTGGGCTGGCACGCCCGGAGCGCTGCTGCGTTTCGACGCGAGCGACGGTTTCGCCGGGCGCCTCGAGGAGCCGCCCGGCGCGGTGCGCGCCGTGCTGGCCGGCGAGACGCCCGAGAGCGGTGAGTGGGTGATGGTGCCCATCCTCACCCCAGAGATCTCGCGCATCGAGGGCGTTGTGATCCTGCGCTACCCGCAGCCCGTCGAGCTTGACCCGGCGATCCTGGACGTGGTGCGCCAACTCATCGGTTTGGTGGGTGTGGGTCTTGAGCGCGAGGTCCTGCGTCGCTCGACGCACCTGGAGATGGAGAACTGGCGTGAGCGCGCGGTGCTCGACACCCTGACCGGGCTGCGAAATCGGGCCTCACTCATCGAGGCGGCCCGATCGATGCTGGAGGGCGACGACCTGGGTGCCGAGCCACACGTGGCGGCGCTGATGATCGACATCGACTACTTCAAGGTGGTCAACGACACCTACGGGCACGTGATCGGGGATCGGGTGCTCACGAGCGTGGCGCAAGCAATCGTGGACTCGGTGCGCCCGAGTGACTTCGTCTTCCGCTACGGCGGCGAGGAGTTCCTGGTGCTGATGAGCGCCGTGGACGAGACGACCGCGCGTCGGGCCGCCGAGCGCATTCGGGCCCGGGTCGCGGTGGCCGTTGAGGACGGGCTGGCCGTGAGCGTCAGCGTCGGCGTCGCCCACCGCTCGCCCGGTGAGGGGGTGGAGGCCCTCGTCGAGCGCGCCGACCGCGCGCTCTACGTGGCCAAGGAGAACGGGCGCGATCGAGTCGAAGTCCTCTAGGTCTGCGAGAGAGACGCCGAGAGGGGCTGGGTAGCATCGACTCCAGGGTCCCGCTGCGTGGCGGCACCCGAGGAGAGTGACATGAGTGCCCCCAGTGCGTCATATTCGGTGACCATGCGCGTGGAGCTGAACAGCGCCAGCGACATTGCCGCGGCCTCGGCTGCGGTGGCCGAGGCCGGGGGTCTGGTGACGGCCCTCGACGTGATCGAGCCCATCGGTGGGCGCATGATCGTGGACCTGACCTGCAACGCCAGCGACGACGAGCACGCCGACCGGCTCCGCAGTGCCGTCGAGGCCCTCGTGGGCGCGCGCGTGGTGGCCGTCAGCGACCGCACGTTCCTGCTGCACTTGGGCGGCACCATCGCGGTCGAGCCCAAGGTGGCCCTCAAGACTCGCGACGACCTCTCGATGGCCTACACCCCGGGGGTGGCCCGCATCTGCAGCGCCATCGCCAAGGACCCCTCGAGCGCGCGCAACCTGACCATCAAGCGCAACACTGTCGCGGTGGTCACCGACGGCTCCGCGGTGCTCGGACTGGGCAACATCGGCGCCGCCGCGGCCCTGCCGGTCATGGAGGGCAAGGCCCTGCTCTTCAAGCGCTTCGCTGGCGTGGACGCCTGGCCGGTGTGCCTCGACACCCAGGACACCGACGAGATCGTGCGCATCGTCGAGGCGATCGCCCCGGTCTACGGGGGCATCAACCTGGAAGACATCGCCGCGCCGCGCTGCTTCGAGATCGAAGAGCGCCTGCGCGAGCGCCTCGACATCCCGGTGTTCCACGACGACCAGCACGGCACCGCCGTCGTCGTCTACGCGGCCCTGATCAACGCGCTGCGCGTCGTGGGCAAGGCGATGTCGGACGTCACGGTCGTGATGCTGGGCGTGGGGGCGGCCGGCGTGGCCATCTCCAAGCTGCTGATGGCTGAGGGTGTGGGCGACATCATCGGGGTGAACCGGCAGGGCATCATCGATCCGGCTGACACGCGCCTCGACGAGCCGCGGCGTTGGCTGGCCGCCAACACCAACAAGACCCATCGGCGCGGGGGCCTCGGCGATGCCCTGCGCGGCGCGGACGTCTTCATCGGCGTCTCCGGTCCGGACCTGGTCAGCGAGGAGCAGATCATGTCGATGGGCCACGACGCCATCGTCTTCGCCCTGGCCAACCCGGTGCCCGAGATCGACCCGGCGATCGCGCGACGTCACGCGGCCATCGTGGCCACCGGGCGCAGCGATGAGCCGAATCAGATCAACAACGTGCTGGCCTTCCCCGGCATCTTCCG